>DAOUHS010000142.1:0-7265 GCA_034428415.1 Dehalococcoidia bacterium | reverse complement strand
CGCTGCATGAGCGGCATCTGGAGGTGAAGCGGGAGCTGGGGATCGAGGAAGCGCCGGCGACGGTGTGGATGATCGACGAGGAGGCGGAGGCCCGGGCCTACCTGAAGGGGGTGCGGGACGGGCTGGAGGAGGCGGCGGAGATACGGGCGGCGGAGGAGGAAGAGGATGACGGAGACGAGGAATCGGGCGAAGCAGAGGAAGACGAACCTCCCTAATCGGCGTCCGCTGCCGGGGCATGAGCGACGCGGGTTCAGAGCGACGCGTCGGCAGCGGGAGATCTACGATCTGCTGCTGGACGATTCGGGCGCGGAACTGACGCTGGTCGGTTACGGCGGGGCGATGGGCGGCGGCAAGACGCGGGCGATCGCGGAGTTGGCGATCGATGCGGCGCTGCTGCATCCGGGCAACAACGTGCTGGTGGCGCGGCGGCATTTCACGGATCTGTCGACGACGACGATGGAGGCGTTCTATGCGGCCTGCCCGGAGGAGTACATCCGGCAGCGGCGGACAGCGCCGACGCCGCTGGTCGAGCTGGGCAAGCCGGAATGGACCAACGGCGTGAGTTCGACGGTCCACTTCCGACATTTGACGGAGTGGTCGGGGCTGGGTTCGCAGGAGTACGGGTCGGTGTTGATCGACGAGGCGGGCGAGGTGGCGGAGGCGGCGGCGCGGATGCTGCTGACCCGGCTGCGGCATCGGGCGCAGCGGCGGCGCTGGTTCGTGGCGGCCTCGAATCCGTGGCCGGGCTGGTTCGAGCGCTGGTTCGCGCGGCGCGAGCTGGACGAGGCGGGCTTGTCCGAGGCGGAGGGACGGATCGTGTACATCCCGGCGCGGATCGAGGACAACCCGCATCTGCCGGCGAACTACGCGGAGCAGCAGCGGGCGCTGCAACCGGGGGACTGGGTGTCGCGTTTCATCGAGGGCCGCTTCGATGCGTTCGCGGGCCGGGTCTACCAGGGCTTCGATGCGCGGCGGCATCTGTGGGACGCGCCGCTGCCGGCGTTCGCGCGCTACGTGGGCGGGCTCGACTTCGGCGGGCAGTCGCCGCGCGATCACTACACGGCGGGGGTGGTCGCGGGGCTGACGGATCGGAGCGCGCCGTGCGGGGCGGATGTGCTGATCCGTCTGGGCGAGTTCGAGGATCGGGGTCCGGGGGTGACGGAGCGGCTGGAGCGCTGGCAGGAGAGCTGGCGGCGCAAGCTGGGCCGGATTACGTGGTGCGCGGACCGGACGCAATCGGCCTGGATCGACCATCAGCGGCGGCAGGGCAAGCGGGTCGTCGCGAGCCAGGGCGGGCCGGATTCGGTGAGCTGGGGGATCAGTCTGGTCCAGCAGCGGCTGAAGGCGGAGCCGCCGAGTTCGTACTACACGCGGACGATGGAGAAGCTGCCGGAGCGGATGCTGGATTACCACTGGGAGCCGAGCGAGGGCGAGCAGGGGGCGACGCCGAGCGACTGGCGGGACGATTTGGTCGACGCGGACCGCTACATGCACGAACTGGCGGCGCGGCCGCAGCGGGTGGCGCCGCGGGTGGTGCTGGCGGCGCCGCGGTGAGGGGGGTTAGTGGAGGGGGGAAGGGCGGGTCGGCGGCTGGCGGGTCGCTCGGCGCGGTCGAGCGGAAGGCTTGGCGGAGTCGGAGGCTGGGGTTGATGGCGGCGATGGGTGGGCTGTTCCCTGGCTCAGTTGACGAGCGCGAGGATGGCTACACCCAGGCCGACGATGACCAACACGCCGAGCAGAATGCGATTGACCTGCTCGGCCATGATCGCGCTGATACGGTCGTCAGATTCTCTGCGACTGAGGTAGTAGTCGTCGATCGCGCTGACCACCTCGTCCGACTGCTCGTCGTCGGCGCCCAAGCTTCGGCATGCGCGTTTGACCCGCAGGATGGGGTTCATGGCGGCCATGGGTCAGCAGCTCCCGACTACAGATTATCGGCGATCAGATCGATTCGAGGGCGAGGCTGGGGATGCGGTTGAAGTGTCGGCGGTTGTTGGTCAGTAGGGTGAGTTCGTGTCGGAGTGCGGTTGCGGCGGATCAGGCCACGCGGCGCAAGAGCTTGCGGTTGAGGTCGGTGGTCGATTCGAGCGACGAGATCATGTCGCCGCCGACATCGGAGAGCCGGGCGAGGTCGGTCCTCGGTATCTCGGCCTGGTTCTCAAACACGATGATCGACTCGAATTCCAAGTCATGGCGATGGAAGTGAGCGAGCATGATCGTCGTCAGGCGGGCCTTGTCGCGATTGGGCACACCGTAGAGAAACAGCGGGATGCCGCTCTTGCCATCGATCCGGTAGTCGACAGGATAGGCGTCGGCATTGGGCACATCCGGTAGGTAGTCCCTGGCCAGTTTGGACTGGTCCACGAAGTCGCTGAGGTAGTCGGCCAAGTCGTCGTAAAAGGTGGAACCAACATTGGACCGCGAGAGCAGGGTGAGATCGTAGATTCGCGTCAGTGCCTGCCCGAAGTCGAAGATCGCCTCCGGCAGTTGCTCGGCCGAGGTCTCGACTGTGAACATGCCCTGGTCGTACGTGATGCCGCTCTGGCCGACGATTCGGTCCAAGAGCATGCCGCGGGTGCCGGCCAGGAAGGCGTCGATGTCATGCTCGTAGCTGATGTGCATGAGCGTGTGGCCATGGTCGGAGAGGCGCAGGCCGCCGGATGGGGCTTCGGCCAGATGGAAGGGGTAGCCGTCGCCGTCGGGGAATTTGAAGTGGGTGCGGAGGATGAGTTCGCCGTCGGGGCGCTCGACCACGCCCACGTCCTGGCAGAGACGGGCACAGAGGAGGACTCTCAGCGCTTCGGCATCCAGCGTCATAGCAGCCTTCCCTGGTCTGGATCCGGCGGCGCTATACCGTCGACGTGGAAGTCGTCGAGCAAGCACCTGAATGCGCCTTCGAGGGTAGTGAATCTATCGGTCTCTTCGGCCTCGGACTCCGGTTTTCTGCCTGCCGCGATGGCACTGGCGGTGGCGCGATGAATGTGAGGACGGAATTCGATCTGGCCGTGAATGTGGCTGGGGCCGTTGTAGCGGGCCAGCGTCAGCCGGGCGCCGCCTGGGGGGAGGAAGGCAATGCCGCAGGAGAAATCGCTCTCGTCGTGCATGCTCTGGCGCTGGTAGATCGCGAAGGCGAACTCGTCACCGGATCCTGCGACGAGCTGGAAATTCCGCTGCTGATGTCCGGGCTTGGTGACCCAGCGCGCCCCGGGGTTTGTGACCACTTTGGGTAACTCTAGAAGCTCCGCCAACTCATCGTCGGTGTACAGCTTGGTGGCCATGTATGGATCATATGAGCAGATCGAGTGGTAGGAGCAGGTGTCGTCGCGGTCAGTGCGGGGCTGGGTGGTCTGCCCTATGGGTGAAGCGGGCGCGGGAGTTCTCGGCGCGGTGGGTCTGGAGTTGTTGGGTGAGGTTTTGTCGGATCGGGTCGATGGGGCCGGCGAGCCGGCCTGGTCATCGTATATTCGTTCGGATTTAGTGTAGCATGTTGAGCAGACGCTGATTGTCGCGCTCCGAGCAGTGCGGGCGCTTTAGTATCGAGCCAGGGAAGGATGGCAGCTGTGAGTGGCCTGCTCAGAAGGGTTGTTGAGCCTCAGCTGCCAATCGAGGAGGAGCAGTATCGTCCACTGAGCAGTGTGTGGGAGGGCAGCGACGCCGAGCTGATCGAGCAGATGCTGCGGTTTTATCCGTCGATTCCGGCGGAGCCGATTCTGGACGCGACCTACAACCGGGGGCGTTTCTGGAAGGGATCGAGTCGGGCCGTGGTCTCGATGGACATTGATCCGAAGTTCGAGCCGATGATCGTGGGGGACAACCGCGAGATGGCGGGGGTCGCCGATGACGCGTTTGGGGTGGTGGTCTATGACCCTCCGCATGTTGGTCCGCAAGGGCGCGACAAGAGCAGTAAGCGGTTCGATGAGGACTTCGGGGCGACGGTCGCATGCGGCAAGGAGCAAGGCTGGACGCTGAGCTATCTGTATCCGCCGTTTCTGGAGCAGGCGCGGCGAGTGTTGAAGCCACGCGGTCTGCTGCTGGCGAAGATCACCGACATGGTGAACTCTCACCGTTCACAATGGGCGCACGCCGACTTCATGCAGATGGCGGACGAAGCGGGGTTCACGGTGTGCGATCTGATCATCAAGGTGCGAACCGGACCGATGGTCTCGACGAAGTGGAAGACGGCGCACCACGCGCGCAAACGACATTGCTTCTGGATCGTCTGTCGCAACGACCACAGGTGCGAGCGATAGCGGATGCGGGATTACAACCCGCTCACGTTGGGTGAGATTGGGCGCAACGCGGCTCGGGCGCTGATGGAGTACTCGACCAGCTCGCTTCCGCCGTCCGAGTCATTCGCGGGCGCCGGTGTCTACACATTGCACTACGACGGCCCATACGCCTCGTACGCCGACATGGGCAATGTGCCGATCTACGTCGGCAAGGCTGATGCGCCTGGCAGGCGCCAAGGCCGAGCGACAGCAAGTCGGCCAATCAAGACGCTGCACCAACGGCTAGTCCATCATGCTCGTTCGATCGAAGCTGTTCAGAATCTGGAGCCTTCGGATTTCGGCTGTCGGTGGTTGATTCTCGATCCGGTGTGGATCGAGCTCACAGAACAAGTGCTCATCGCCCAGTACCAGCCGCTCTGGAATGTGGTCGTTGACGGATTTGGCAACAACGATCCAGGCAGGGGGCGTAGGAATCAGCGGCGGTCGCAGTGGGACACATTGCACGCGGGTCGCGCCTGGGCGATCAACTTGCAGGATCGTGGCGAGACGGAAGCAGAGATCATTGCTGCCGTTGCGGAGCATCGAGGGGGGCGAGCGGATTGAGACCGTTCGGCACGTCGCCGGCCGGGTCCTCGCTGGGGGTCGCTTTAGACTCGCTGCATGGCTGAGCGAGTGGGGCCGCTTGATGGGGTGAGGGTGCTTGATCTGACCGAGCATGTTGCTGGGCCTTACTGCACCAAGCTGTTTGCGGATTTTGGGGCCGATGTGATCAAGCTGGAGCCTCCGGGGGGCGACCCGTCGCGGTTGGTGGGGCCGTGGTACCAGGGAGTGAGCGGGCCGGAGCGGTCGGGGACGTTCTTCTACTTCAACACGAACAAGCGATCGCTGGTGTTGGACCTGGAGCGCGGCGAGGCGGTGGCGGTGTTGGAGCGGCTGATCGCTCGGGCGGACATCGTGATTGAGTCGCAGCCGCCGGGTCGGATGGACTCGCTGGGCTTCGGCTGGGAGCAGATCAAGGCGTCGCGCGACGACCTGCCCATGGTCTCGATCTCGCCGTTCGGGCAGGACTCGCCGTATCGCGACTACCGGGTCTCGGACCTGGTGCTGTACGGGTTCGCGGGTGAGATGTACTCGATGGGCGTGCAGGACCGGGAGCCGGTCAAGATGTACGGCACGGCCTCGCTGGTTGAGTGCGGCGCGGCGGCGGCGACGGCCTCGATGGGCGCGCTGACCTCGGCCGAGCTGCAGGGTGTGGCGCAGCACGTGGACTTCGCGATGGCGGACGCGCAGTTCAACGGGGTGGATCGTCGGCATGCGGCGACGATGGGTTGGGAGTACGCGGGCCGGATGTCGCTGCGGGCGCCGGGTCCGGCGGCGGGGATGCTGACGGGGGTGTATCCGTGCGCGGACGGCTACGTGGAGTTCTCGGGGGCGGCGATCCGGATTCCTCGATTGGACGAGATGCTGGGCAGTCCGGAGTGGCTGCAGGATGAGAAGTGGTGGCGTCCCGGCGCGGCAGTCAATCCGGCGCTGGTGGAAGAGTTCAACATGCAGTTCCTGCCCTGGGCGTTGGAGCGGACCAAGCGGGAAATCTGGGCCGAGGCGCGCGAGGCGAAGGTGCTCTGCGGTCCGCTGTTCTCGGTGGATGAGCTGTTCGAGGACGCGCACTTCAGCGATCGGGGCTTCTGGGCGACGGCGTCGCACCCGGAGTTGGGTGAGGTGCAGATACCGGGCCGGCCGTTGGTAATGCCGGCGTCGCCGTGGTCCATCCGGCGCTCACCGCCAAGCCTCGGGGAGCATACGGACGAGGTGCTGTCGGAGTGCGGGTATGAGGCGGGGGAGATCGGAGCGCTGCGGTCGGCGGGAGCGGTAGCCTGAGCACATGAGCCGATTCGGGGAGGAGTCGATCATGGCGCAGGAATTCACGGCGGTGATCTACGAGGACGAATACGACGAACGCTACGAGGAGCAGTGGCTGGTTGCGCACTGCCCAGAGGTCGATGTGATGACGCAGGGGGAAACGATCGAACATGCGAAGGCGATGCTGAAGGAGGCGGTGGAGGGCGTGCTGGAACTGTTGACGCCGGAGGATCTTGAACGACGGATGCGGGAAGGACCTCCCGATCATCCCGAGATCAGTGAAGAAGAAATCTGGGAATCGCTGACCGAGATTGACCGCGATGTGCTGAAGGTCGAGGTCAACATGCGCGAGGCACCTGTTGGCTAGGTTGCGAGTGCTTTCTGGCTGGCAAATCTGCCGGATTCTTGAGGACAATGGCCTTGAGGAACTCAGCCAACGCGGAAGCCACGTGAACTTTCTGCCGCCCAGCGGAAATGTACATCGACCAATCACAGTGCCGTTGCACAAGGAAGTGACGCGCGGGACCTTGGGAGAGATCATTAGAGATTCAGGCCTGCCACGGTCGTTGTTCGAGTGACGGGTAGTATTCCAGCCATGACGCTGCCTCTTGCGGGTGTTCGGGTGATTGACCTGACTGTTGTCTGGGCGGGGACGTTTGGGACGACGCTGTTGGCCGACCTTGGGGCTGAGGTGATCAAGGTTGAGAACGTGCATGTCTGGCAGCCGATGACTCGGGGCGGGCAGGCGCGGCCTTCGGCGGAGATGGTCAAGGCTGGGGTTGGTTGGGCGGTGGGCTACCCGAACTCGGCGCCGGGGCCGCGACCGTGGAACTATGCGCCGACGTTCGTGCAGCAGTTCCGCAACAAGCACTCGATGACCGTCGACCTGGTGTCGGACGAAGGTAGGGAGATCTTTGCGAAGCTGGTCTCGAGGTCGGATGCGCTTGTTGAGAACAACGCTTCGGGGACGCTGGAGAAGCTGGGGATCGGGCCGGACTTCCTGCGCGAGGCGCGGGAGGACATCATCGCGCTGCGGATGCCGGCCTACGGGTCGAATGGGCCGTACAAGTACGCGCGGGCGCTGGGGGTGCATCTGGAGTCTGTGATGGGCCACACGCTGCTGCGCGGCTATCCTGACCTGGATCCGTCGTACACGACATCGATCTTCTCGGGCGA
>DAOUHS010000141.1:0-7905 GCA_034428415.1 Dehalococcoidia bacterium | reverse complement strand
TCGACGATTTCCACCGGCAGGCGGAACGCATCACGCAACTCTCCTGGCCGTACACCGAGCCGTCCCCCCGGAGTGATTGGTTCACAACCGCTCCGGTGGTTGCCATCGCGTTCGTGGGGATTTTGCTGCTCCTCGTTGGGCGATGTTGGTGGTGGCTGCGCCGCCCGGCAGACATACCCAATCGGCGCGCCGGCATTGAGTTACGGCGCTACCTACCGAGAGCCGGTAGCTTCCGATTTTGAATCGCGAACCTCGAAGACAGCACCTCCCTCGCTGATAGACTGAAAACCGACCAAACATAGTTGGAGTACTACGGTATGTCCGAATCCAGAACCGACACTCCCGGAGTCGTAATCCCGATCTGGGATGACGAGCTCGACGACTTCGAGACGGAAGCGACAGCGTTCAAGGCGGAGCAGCGCGACGAGGTCGAGTTCATGCTCTACCGCTTGCGCCAGGGCGTGTACGGACAGCGTCAGGCCGACGTACACATGAACCGGATCAAGCTGCCCATGGGCGGCGTCACCGCCGATCAGCTCGACGGCCTGGCCGAAGTCTGCGAGACCTTCGCGCCGCTCCGCAAGGGCCACATCACGACCCGCCAGAACATCCAGGTCCACTTCGTCCCGCTCGACCAGATGCCGGACATGCTTCGCGTGCTGGGCACGGTCGGGCTGTCCTCGCGCGAGGCCTGCGGCAACACCGTGCGCAATGTCACAGCCGACCCCTGGGCCGGGATCATGCCGAATGAGGTCTTCGACCCCACGCCCTACGCGGGCGCGTTTGTTCGCTACTGGGTACGCAACTCGATCACCCAGTTGTTACCCCGCAAATTCAAGGTCTACTTCACGGGCCGCGAGGCCGACTCTGCGATCGCTGCGATTCACGACCTCGCGTTTTTCTCGCAGATCCGCGTGATTGACGGAGAAGAGGTTCGCGGCTTCCGCGTGATGGTCGGCGGCGGACTCTCGACGATGCCCAAGGAAGCGGTCACGTTGACCGAGTTCGTGCCGATGTCGGAGTTCCTCACGCTTTCGGAAGCAGTGATCCGCATCTTCAACGCAGCCGACGAGCTGCGCAAGAACATCCTCAAGGCGCGGCTCAAGTTCCTCGTTCACCGAGTCGGTGAAGAAACGTTCCGCGAAATGGTCGACGAAGAGCTCAAGAAGGGTTGGTCCGCCGAGACCCCGCCGCTCGAGGAGTTGCTCTACCTCGACGATGAAGAGTCCGACGAGCGCGACATCTCGGTCGAGTTGCCTTCTCCAAACGGCGACGCCGTCCGATTCGAGCGATTCCTCTCCGCCAACGTGCGGCCACAGATTCAGGCCGGCTACTCATCAGTGGAAGCCTCGATCGACCAGGGAGATCTGACCCCCGAACAGTTCCGCGGTCTGGCAGAGATCCTGCGCAAGTACGGCCGCGAACGCGCCCGCACGACGCCACAGCAAAACGTCGTCCTGCGCTGGATCCCAAATGACGCCGTCTACGCCGTCTGGCGCGAGCTCGACGAGCTCGGCATGGGTGCACCTGACGCTCAGGAGATCGAGGACGTCGTCTCCTGCCCCGGCACCGACAGCTGCAAGCTGGGCATCACCTCATCGATGGGCCTCAACCGCGCCGTCCAGGAACGAGTCCGCTCGATGGACATCGACGACCCGCTGACTCGCAAAATGCGGATTCACATGAGCGGCTGCCCGAACAGTTGCGGCCAACACCACATCGCCGATATCGGTTTCCACGGCGCCGCGATCAAGGTCGGTAACCGTCAGATTCCCGCCTATCACATGTTCGTCGCCGGTACCTACCGGACCGAGGAAATGCGGCTGGGCACCCTTGTGCCGAAGGTCCGCATCCCGGCCAAGCGTGTCCCCGATGCCGTCGAGCGGGTGATTGACCTCTATCACTCGGACCGCCAGGACAATCAAGAACTGTTCAGCAGTTGGGTCGACCGGGTCGGACTGAGCCCGATCCAGGAGACCCTCAACGATCTCACCCTGCCGCCCGAGTTCTCGGCCGACACGCTGCCCATGTTCATCGACTGGGACCGCCAGGACATCTACATCCTCGAGCGCGGCGAAGGTGAGTGCGCGGTCTAAAGCTGCAACCGGCGGCGCCTCCTGTCCGTCACCCCACGCTTGACGCGGATCCCAGACCTCGATCGAGCAACGCAGCAGCACCGTCACCCGCAGCTCGATTACCGAGCGGAGCACCTCGGACGTCCGATCAGCCCAACGTCCAACTCTCGTCCAAGTAACGATGCCTCGCCAATCGCACTTCTGTGCGTATATAATGGCGATCTTCCGGCTCAGCCGATCGGAGTCAGCGCAGAATGACCGGCCGCATCCCGCGTTTCCCCGCCCGAACAGCGACAGCATCCGTCGAGGGTGTCCGTCGACATCAGTCCAAAGTCGAACAGACCCGAACAGGCCCGAACACGATCCGACCAACGGATTGCCGAACATAGCCGAAAAAACCTGAAAGAACCTGAAAAGCTGAAACGCATGATCTTCAACAATACGCTGAAGATCGGCGCATCTTCCGACCAGAGAAGAAAAAATTCCCGAGAACCTGAACTGGCCCCCGATTGAGCAATTCACGCCAATCCGCCGAACAGCCGCGACGGCCAATCACCGAACGCCGACTCGCCAAAATGCGAGCAATCCTGGAACGTCGACACGACGACCTCGTCGTTGTCATCGAGAACGTCCACGACGCCCACAACGCCTCCGCGATCCTGCGTAGTTGCGACGCCTTCGGCGTCGGCCGGATCGCGCTGCTCTACACCAACCAGGAATATCCCGAGATCTCTGGCGGTGTGGCGGCCAAAGCGCAGAAGTGGCTGCAGATTGATCGGTATGAGTCCGCCGGCGAATGCGTCTCCGCGCTCCATAGCCAAGGAATCAAGGTCTACGCGACGGCATTGACCGATGAGGCAGAGGACTACCTGGGCATCGACTTCAGCGGACCTTCGGCCATCGTGCTGGGCAATGAGCACGCCGGGTGTTCTGCGGAGATGGTCGCGCTGGCGGACGGCGCGTTGATCGTTCCGATGGCCGGGTTCGTGCAGTCGCTCAATGTCTCGGTCGCTGCAGCGGTGATCCTGGCCGAGATGGCGCGGCAGCGGAGGGATGTCGAGCCGGCCTGGACCGATCGCAAGGCCGCGCTGGAGCGGGCGTGGATCGAACGGGAGTCTTCCCTGCGTTGATCGCCTGAGTGTCGTGTAGCATCGCGTTTGACAACCACGACCACACGTAAAGGAGCACAGGATGGCCGACTACGCTGGCAGGCTGCCCGTGGCGACGCCTGAGTCGCAGCCCTACTGGGACGGTCTCAAAGAACACAAGCTGATGCTGCCCACCTGCGACGACTGTGGGCCCCACTTCTACCCACGACCCTTCTGTCCCACGCCTGATTGTTTCAGCTGGGACATCAAATGGACCCAGGCCTCCGGCAAGGGCAAGGTCCACACGTTTGTGATCTCGCACCAGCCAATACCCCCGTACAACAGCGAAGACAATCCGCCGCCGTACGTGATCGCCGTGATCGAGCTCGAAGAGGGCCCGCGCCTGATGTCGAATCTGATCATCGATGACCCGTACACGACCACGGTCGACATGGATGTCGAGATCGTCTTTGACGACGTGACCGACGAGGTCACATTGCCCAAGTTCAAGCCCGCCTAGTCATTGAGCTAGACGCTGACTAGTTCAGTCCTCTGACAGTCCCTCTGACAGTCATTGCGGAAACGGAGATCACTCATGGATCAGATTCGACACAAGGTCGCGATCGTCGGCGCTGCCGAGACCGACGACTTGGGACGACTACCTGACAAATCTCGCCTCACACTGCATGCAGAGGCGGCGAGAAACGCGCTCGACGACGCCGGCGTGTCGCTGGCCGACGTTGATGGGTTGCTCTGCGCCGGCGCGATTCCCAACGAGGTCGCCGAGTACCTCGGCATCCAGCCTCGCTATATCGACGGCACGTCCGTCGGCGGCTGCTCCTTCATGATTCACGTCCGCCACGCGGTGGCAGCGATCATGGCGGGTTACTGCGACGTTGCGCTCGTCACCCACGGTGAGAGCGGACGCTCGGGCGTCGACGCGCCGCGCGGCGGCTCGGCTTCGTCGCCGGGTGGCCAGTATGAGGCGCCGTTCGCGATTGGCGGCGCGCCGACGACGTTCTCGATTCCCGTGCTGCGTCACTTCCACGAGTACGGCACGACCAAGGAGCACCTCGCACACATTGCTGCGGCGACCCGCGCCTGGGCCAACCTCAACCCGATGGCGATGATGGGCAGCCACCGCCGAGCGCCCGAGCGCGGCGGCGGCCCAATCACCCCGCAGGACGTGCTCAACTCGCGCATGATCTGCTATCCGTTCAACCTGCTCGACTGCTGTGTCGTCGCCGACGGCGGCGGCGCGCTCGTCCTCGTCTCTGAGGAGCGCGCCAAGGACTTCGCCAAGGACCCGGTCTACGTGCTCGGCGCGGGCGAAGCCGCGGCGCACTGGATGGTCTCGCAGATGCGCGACCAGACCACGGCCGACGGCTACCGGATCGCCGGCGAGGCCGCCTACAAGAGCGCCGGCCTGGGCCCGCAGGACATCGACCACTGCATGTTCTACGACGCCTTCACCTTCACTCCGCTGATGGCGGCCGAGGACCTGGGCTTCGTCCCCAAGGGCGAGGGTGGCCCGTTCTTCGCCGAGACCAAGACTGGTCCCGACGGCGAGGTCATCTACAAATCCGGTCCCGGCGGCGACTTCCCCATGAATACCAACGGCGGCGGCCTGTCCTACTGCCATACCGGCATGTACGGCATGTTCGCGATCATCGAGTCCGTCCGTCAGCTCCGCGGCGAATGCGGCGAACGTCAGGTGCCGAACGTCAACGTCAGCATGGCCCACGGCCCCGGCGGCATGTTCGCCTCGGCGGGAACCCTCATCCTCGCCAACGCGTAGCGGCCGATTCTCAGCGACACGAGCGGGCGGCCCTCGTGGCCGCTCGTTCTGATCCGGGTTGCGTCTTTCAAACGCTTCGCATCGGGGGATCCGGCCGGCGCGCCAGCAGCACGCTCAGGGCCGCCGATAGGAGCAAGCCGACGAAGACGACGTAAATCAGGTCGTACGACCCTCGATTGTCGATCACAAGACCCGAGACCAATGGTCCGAACGCGTTGATCAACAACTGCGGCGGGGCAGTGACCGAACGGATCCGACCGACCGAGTAGCGCCCGAAGTAGTCGGGGAACGAAATCCGGTTGAGCGGTAGTTGTGCGCCGAATGCCAGTCCATGCCAGACCGCGAAGACGAACGCCATCCAGACGCTGTCGGTCAGCACGAACCAGACCAGCGCGCTGGTCGTAATCAGGATGACCAGCGGAAGCGAGTAGCGCACCGCGAGACGTTGACGCAACTCTCCACCCAGCACCCCGCCAACAATCCCCATGCCCGCCCACAGCGCCAACGCCGAGCGCGCCGTGTCCGCGTCAATCCCGTTCTGGGTCATGTGCGAGACGAACGTGAAGTTCACGGAACCGCTCACCGCCATCAGGATGGTGGTCCCGAACAGCAGCAGCCAGAACGCCCGTGTGCGCATCGCCTCTCTGACCGTCCAGTCCGGGTCGCTCGGTAGAGTCTGCGCTGCATCTGCTGAGGACCGCCGAGCGCGGCGACCCAGCCCGTCCGGACGCAGCCCGACATCTTCGGGCCGGCGTCTGATGATCAACGAAGGGAGCCAACCAACGATGATCACCAAGAGCGCCATCAGCAGGAACGCTTCGCGCAGGCCTCCCAGCCAGATGCCCGCCGAGATCACCAGCGGAAAGATCATCATCCCGCCGCGCGTGCCGATCATCGTCAGCCCCATTGCCGAACCCCGACGACTGATGAACCAGTTGGCGATCACAACCACAACCGCGATATCGACCACTGCGACCGTGAGTCCGCGTCCCAGTCCCCAGATCAACAGGAACTGCCACAGTTGGGACATGTATCCGATGCTGACGAGCAAGCCCGCGACCGCGCCGACCGACCCAAACAGCAGCCAACGAGCGCCATAGCGATCGGCGATCGGACCGACAAAGGAGGCGATTGCCCCGCCGCCGACTCCGCCGATCACCATCGTCAGCGCAATCGACGCGGTGCTCCAGCCATATTCCGCCTGCAACTCCGGCGTGAGTGCACCCAGCACGGGATTGAAAAATGAGACCGCGGCAAACGATGACATCGACGCAGCCGCGGCGATCCACCAGCCGGCGAAGACTCGTCGGAACGGCTGGCGGTACAGCAAGCCCGGCAGACGTTCGCGGCGGCGGAGCAGCAGGCGGCTCTGAGTGTCGGGAGACTCACTCATCAACGCCATTACCCTACCGCGAGAACCTCACCGTCGAAGATCGCGGGTGGAACAGCGGAGGCGTCGTGGCCAAAAGCGCGCTGCGGATCGGCATTACCACAGAGCTGCATGACCGGGCCGCTGCTCGGCTGCGTGACATCGCTCCACAGGCCGATCTGATTCTGCTCGACACAGACGGAAACTGGTCCGACGATCCTGCCGGCCTCGACGCCTTCTTCTTTTCGGAAGACCTCTACTACCTGCCCGAATCGGTCGGCTCGTTCATCGAGTTGCTGGAGACCTCGCCGCCGACCTGGATGCAAACCGCCAGCACCGGCGTCGACCATGCGGTCTTCGCCTACCTGTTGGAGTCCGGCGCCATCGTGACGAACTCGCCGGGCGTCCATGGATCGACCATTGGCGAGTATGTGTTTGCCTACATCCTCAGCCACGCGAAGCAGCTACCCCAGCACGCCGCTAACCAGTTGGCCCGTCAATGGACGCCGTTGGACTCGGTGGAACTGGCAGGGCAGACCCTTGGCATCGTCGGCTATGGCGGGATCGGTGAGGCCTGCGCGAGGCTTGGTCAGGCGTTTGGGATGCGGACGATCGCGACCAAGCGGCGACCTCCGAGCAATGAGTATCTCGACCAGCATTTCTCGCCGGATCGCCTACATGCACTCCTTGCTGACAGTGATTATGTCGTGCTCTGTTGCCCGTTGACGGACGAGACCATCAATCTGATCGATGCCGATGCACTTGCTGCGATGCAGTCGCATGCGCTGTTGATCAACGTGGCACGTGGACGGGTCGTCAATCATGACGCGTTGGCGGAGGCGCTGGAGTCAGGCAGCATCGCGGGCGCCGTGCTTGATGTTGCGCCGCTTGAGCCATTGCAGCCCGACTCGCCGCTGTGGGATCTGCCCAACTGCCAGATCACCCCGCACGACTCCTGCCATGTCGATGCGTCGTACATGCGCACGGCCGAGTTCTTCTTCACCAATCTCACGAACCTCATCAAGGGCGAGCCGCTGGAATGGGTCGTCACCGACATCGAGCTGTCCGATCCCACCGAGGGCGACGTCTAGGAGCCGACATGACCAACAACACGCAACCTCCGGGCCCGCTCGCCGGGATTCGGATTCTCGATCTGACCTGGGTGCTCGCCGGACCTTACGCGGCGATGATCCTCTGCGACCTTGGCGCCGAAGTGGTCAAGGTCGAGCGACCGCCGCATGGCGATGTCGCACGCACGACGGGACCATTCGTCAACAACGAATCGATGTATTTCCAGTCCGTCAATCGGGGGAAGCGGAGCATCTCGATCGACCTGCGGTCCGATGAAGGTCGCGATCTGTTCCTACGGCTGGTCGACCAGGCAGATGTGGTGATGGAGAACTTCACGCCCGGGGTGATGGACAAACTGGGTATTGGTCCAGAGGCGCTGCTCGAGCGCAATCCTCGCCTGATTTTCGCGTCGACGTCCGGATTCGGACAGACTGGTCCCTGGCGCGACCGACCGGCGCTCGACATCATTGTGCAGGGTATGGGCGGCGTGATGAGCATTACCGG
>DAOUHS010000140.1:0-25331 GCA_034428415.1 Dehalococcoidia bacterium | reverse complement strand
TTCCCAGACGTGGGCGGTCTGACCGCCGGGCCGCAGATCGAGGGTCTTCAGTTCAGCCATCTGTTCACTCCTGCGAGTTCAAGCGGATCCCCGCGTACCGCGAGGACTGAGAACCGCGCTCGATGCTCTGGCAACCTAGTTGGCGCCCGTGAGCACCGGAGCCGGCGTCGCGACCTGCTCCGACCCAATCGGCTTCGGCGACCAGTGGTCCTCGTAGTCTTCCCAGATGTGCTTGACCCGCGGCATGACCTGCTCGACGAACAGCTTGGTCGAGGCCCGCGCCTTGTCGTCCGGCATGTCGCCGCAGTGCAACAGTGTGACCAGGTGGCCGACCTGCAGCTTGGTCGCCAGCGCTTCGATCTGCTCGGTCACCGAATCCGGCGATCCGGCCACGATGTAGCCCTCGCGCACCCAGTCCTTCCACTCCAGCGTGTGCGCGATACCCAGACCCTGCGCGCCGCCGGCTCGCAGACCGGCGCGGATCGTGTTCTCGGTGCGATACCCGGGCGCGTCGGCGAAACCGGGGTAAACGTGCAGGCACTTGTCGAAGAAGTACTGCAGATGCTCGGTGTACATCTGCTCGGCCTGATCGTCGGTCTCCGCGACCACGACCTGTTGCGCGAACGCGCCCTGGAACGGGTTGAACTCGACGCCCATCTCGCCCAGGCGATTCCAGAAGCCCTGCATCAGAGCTTCGCCGCGGACGTAGCCGTTGAACGATAGGTAGCTGTAGTTGTAGCCCATCTCGGCGCAGAAGTCCCAGGTCTCAACCGATCCGCCGCCGGGAATCCAGATCGGCGGCGGCTGCTGGATCGGGCGCGGCCAGAGGTTCACGTAGCGAATCTTGTTGTACTCGCCGTTCCAAGAGAACACCTCCGGGTCCGCCCAGGCGCGGCGGATCAGGTCGTGGTTCTCGCGGTACTTGTCGCGCAGCGTGGCCGGGTTCGATCCGAAGCAGAAGTTGTCGTCCATCGACGTGCCTACCGGGAATCCGGCGACCAACCGCCCGCCCGACATCACGTCGAGCATCGCCATCTCCTCGGCCACCCGAGTCGGCGGGTTGTACAGCGCGATCGACTGACCCAGCAGCAGCAGCGTCACGTCCTTCGTCCGCCGAGCCAGCGTCGCGGCCATGATCTGCGGCGACGGCATCATCCCGTACGCGTTCTGATGATGCTCGTTGACGCCAATCCCGTCGAAGCCCAGGTCGGCCGCAAACTCAAGCTGGTCCAGGTACTCGTTGTACACCCGGTGCCCCTCAACGGGGTCATACAGCTTCGAGTCGACATCGACCCAGACCGACCGATTCGTCTCCCGAAAATCATCCGGAAGATGAGGCCAGGGCATCAAGTTGAACCAATGAAATTTCACGACAAAATCTCCATTCGGAGGGTGGTGCAGCGGTCCGTGGAGTCAGTGTAGAGGGTGGGCGTAGAGATCCGTTTACAATCGAAGCTGAGTGCAGAGAGAACGTCCATGGCCAATTTCGTGCCACACCTGACCCGACAAACAGGAGACTCACCTCCAGATGCTGAAGTGATGCGCGCCGTCTGGGAAGAGGGCGAGCGCAACACCCAGTACCTGGTCGAGCACGAGCAGGAGTTCTACGAACTCTACTCCGACAAGTGGGTGCTCATCCACAGCGGTGGCGAAGTCGAGGCGTTCGACGACCTCCGAGAACTAGAGCAGCGCCGCCGCGAACTCTCGACGATCTCCAACGCTGCTTCGACTGATTGGGTCGCCCGACCACCCGGTGTTGCCTTCATCCTCTGATGGCTTCAGTGCACGGCTATTTTCGTTGGGACGGACACGCGACCGGGGCGGGAGCGCTACCTGCGCCCTATATCGACGTCTTCGTCGGCGAGCGTCATCCAAGCAACCAGGTCGCCTTCCTGATCGACACCGGCGCCGACTACTCGACCCTCAACCCGAAAGACGCGCATCGCCTCTTTGGCAACAACTACCTCGCGATGGACTTCTCGGCCAATCCAGCCAGGATCGAAATGCTCGGCATCGGCGACACGCCAGCCTACGGTTTCAGAACACACGCCGACCTGACATTCCGATTCGAAGGCGACAGTGAGATCACACTGGCCATTCCCCTCGTGATCGCACAACCAACGCCGCCAACGCCCAGTCGTCAGGGAAACTGGCTTATCCCTTCGCTCCTCGGCCGAGACATCCTCGAATGGTTCGACCTGGAACTGTCCTACAACCCACTCTCGCTGACCCTGACAGAGGCGGCCCCAGCCTGATACCCTGACCGGCTGCCCCAACGGAAAGGCGCCGACTCATGGCACTCCAGCATCCCGTCGACACCCCACCCGCCGAACTGCTGCGCACGGCCAGGGAAGCCGCCTGGTCCGACGACGAATCCGCCGCGCCCGAAGCCTACGATTGCGCGATCAAGGCGATCGAACAGGCATTCCGCCAGATTGCCACACCCGACAACCCGACGGACGACCTGGGCGTCATCCTGGCCCACTGGGAGAATCGCCCGGACCTCTGGAATTCTTGCTATCCCCGCCTGTCCGACCTCGATCCGGTCATGAGCTTGCTTCACGGTCTGTGGCAGGCGCCCGACCAGCACGACGATCTCTTCCCGTTGCGTCTGGAAGACGCCCGCATCGCCGTAACGATTGCGGAAGCGGTCGTCAGCCTGGTCCAATTGGGGTTCTTTGAGCTCTTGGACGAACTGACGCCGGAAGAGGAAGCGGAAGACCTGCGCATCGCAGAGGAAAGCCTGGCCTGGTACGAAGAGCACGGTCGGGACGATACGATCCCGTGGGAAGAAGTCAGGGCAGAGTGGGCCGCGCAGGATGCCAAGGGTCAATGACCGAATCCTCCCCGTCCTATCGCTTCGTATTCCGAAGCCGCGCAAAGCGTCAGCTTGACCGCGTCCCGCGCCGCGACCGCGAGCTTATCTCGGAAAGAATCGACAACCTGCTCGTCAATCCCCTACCGCGAGGCTGCCTCAAGCTCAGAGACAATCTCTTTCGCATCCGCGTCGGCAACTGGCGCGTGTTCTATCGGATCGACAACATGCGGAGAACTATCACGTTCACGGCAGTGCAGCGCCGCAACGAACGCACCTACCGCGACCTCTAGTCGCCTAACTCCTCCATACCCTAGTATCAGCTGCCTCCTCCTGAGACTCTTAGCAATCTTCTATCCGGCGCTGAAACTCCCAAGTATCTTCAACTTTCTCTCCCTCGTTGAGGCGGATCACAGGCTGGTCAAGCAGTTCGTCTGTGATCGTCTCGCCGCACAAATGCAGGAACAGCACATAGGCGAGCCGGGAAGTAACTTCGGCGTGTTCCACCGCTGCCGGAATTCGATCAAAGGAGAGTTTCTTGCCTTGGTCGGTTTCCATCCATTTGCCGTCCTTGCCAACCACCACCATCCCGTGTGCAAGGCAATGGCGCTCCACCTGCCATTTTTTCACACACTCGCGGACCGCGGCCGCATAAGCCCGCGCGTCGGGATCGGCAGAGTGTTTCTCAATCCACGTGAGCTTCTCTGCCAAAAGACTAGGCTTTCTTTCAACAGGGTCTTGGACAAGTTCGGTCTGACGATTCATCTCCGTAACCCTGCGCACTGACCACTGCGTCAGCGTCTCAACCATAGCCCACTCCATCATCACTCTCCCAACAGCGACAAAGTCTCCTTTGTCAACACCTGCGAACTGCACTCTTCAAGTCTCCATCCAGGTCACTGCAACAGAGCCACCGTCCTGATCCTGCTTGGCGATTGTCCAGCGTAGATGCCTCTCTGTCTTGAGTCATGGAGAAACTCACTTAACCACCCAACAACCGACCCACCAACTCCTCCACCAACTTCCCCTCCGCCGACTCCGACAACCACGACCGCAACTCCCGACGCGCAATCGTCACCGTAAACCCCTTGCCCTCCGACTCACGCTCGATTCGCAGGTCCGCGACGAATTGCGCCGCCCCCTCGGCGGCCGCCTTGCCAGCCTCGGCAATCTCGCGGTGGAGGGACATGTCCTCATCAAACTCAGGAATCGGAAGACGCCAGAGATGCTTTTGTACGTGACGCGCTCCAAATTGTCCTTTGGGCATCAATGGTTCAAGCATATGCTCCAGCACTCGGCTATTGATCACCGCGCTCAAGTAATGTGCTTCTGCCAACAACTTACAGGCAATCCAGAACAGCGTGTAATCGATCCGGCAGTTCTTGTCAGTAACTATCGCCGCCGTAGGACGCCCGGATTGAGGATAGACGACGTAATGCTTGGTACCGACATCTATCGAATGCTGAACACTCAGTTTGCCCATGTAGTCAAGATTGCCCAACAGGTTGAGTTTGTTGTTGGGACTCTTGTGCTGATCCCAAAGATCGTTCACCGTCCGCCAGCGACGGCGCATGAGGTCTGTCAACTCGCTCGGATCCAGGCCATACCAACCGTCTTCCCGCTTGAGTAGCCCACCTGTGGACTTCGAAAGCGGGAGTACCGCTCTGAGCGGTTCCAGCAGCACGTAGGGTGCGAGCGTCTCGCCGACGTGAACATCAAAGACGTACTCGACTTCCATGGGTTGTCCCACCAGTTGGGGCAGATCCAGCTCTTTCCAGGGTGATTTCTCCTGCTTACTCCGCCGGGGCGACACGTTAAGTCTGTTCGCTGCCTGCACCAGGGCAGTCGATTCCTCGGTTTCGACGAAGAACAATACGCGCGGAAAGATCGTCGCTCCATTCCGCGCTCGATCTCCATATGGCGAGGCGAACTCGCCGGATGTATCGGTTAGCGACACTCGCTCCATCGTGAAGGGGCCGCTGTCTTTGCCGCGCCAACGTTCGGCTTTGCTGGGCAGCCCCTTTCCGGGTGGGTCCTTGCGTTCAAGAAACGCCACACATGCCGGCAC
Source organism: Dehalococcoidia bacterium (assembly GCA_034428415.1). Lineage (GTDB taxonomy): Bacteria > Chloroflexota > Dehalococcoidia > Bin125 > Bin125 > Bin125. The sequence continues at coordinate 20,448 of DAOUHS010000140.1, read as the reverse complement.
CGGAAAGAAGTCGTTTGGTTCAATTCGTTCGAGATCCCAAGGCGGTCGCATACCCAGGTCGACGGAGAGCACGCCCCACTTGCCATCGCGCCACTTGCGGTACTGACCGGTTTGCAAGGCGCTATGCGGGAGTACCATCCCGGCCTTGCCTCCGGGTTTCAAGTACAACTCGACGCAGCGCGCATAGAACATGCCCGCGATATCTTGATGCGTCGCGTAGCGCCCGCCTGCCCAGATCAGGTAGCGTTCCTTGCTCTGGCGCTCCAACTCCTCACGCACGACTGCCTGCGTCTTGTTGTACGTAATCCACGGCGGATTCCCGACAATCACATCCACGGGATCAGCACGCAACGCCACCGGCCTCACCAGATTCCGCGTGTAGTACGCCCAGATGTGATCTCGGCCTTCTCCGTGCAGTTGCTTGAGAAGGGCGGCGGTCTGTTCCAGTATCTCTCGATCTGGTCCGCTGCCGATCTGTTCGTCGTCGAGCGCCCAGGCTGGGTCTTCTTCGTTCTCGATCGCGTTGGCCATTTTGGTCATCAGGTTGTCGAACCAGTCCGCCTGTTCGACCAGGGCTCGCGGGAACTCGAGCTCTCGGTTGTGCTCGAGGTCGGAGTCGGGCGGGTCGGGCACAGGGATCGTGACCGTCTGCTGGGCGAACATGCCCGAGGCTTCGGCCCGCAGTTGCAGCGAGTCGCCGAGATAGACGGGCACGGTCGCGTTGGCCGGTTTACCCTCCGCAACCGCGCCTTCCAGCGCGTCTCGGGCCGCCAGCGTCCACGTCGCGCGGGCCAGGTGTACCGCGACCGGATGCACGTCAATTCCAATCACGTGATCGAGCAATCCGCCAATCGCCTGGGCGGAAGTCCGACCCTCAGCCTTGGCCGCATTCAGGTACTTGCGCACGGCGGCGAAGATGAACGAGCCCGAACCGCAGGCCGGATCGAGCACACGCTGGTTGAGCGAGTCGGTCACGACGGCGTCGACGATCTCGCGGGCCAGCCAGTCGGGCGTGTAGTACTCGCCCAGCCGCCGCCGGTCGTCGGCCGGAATCACCGACTCGTACAGGATGCGCGCAATATCCGACTCCGCCTGGTTCCAGTCGAACCAGCCAATCCGCTTGGCCAGATCGCGGATCCACTCGTCGCCGCCAATTTCAGCTGGCCAGGTGAAGAAGTCGGATTCCACCACGCCGCTCACGCCGATCTTGTCGACGAAGCGCTGTCCGCCGAGCAGCGCGACGGGGTCGCTGTTGGCATTGGCTTCAATCTTGATCCCGAACGCCGCCTGCACCGCCAGTCCGACGACCACCGAGAGATAGGTGTGTCGCACAAAGAGCCGGTCCAGTTCGGGTTCCTCTTCAACCACCTGCCCCAGCGCGGCGGCGAGCAGGCTGCGCCAGAGGTCGCGCTTGAGCGCGATCGTCGGGTCGTCGTGATGGGCCTGGTAGAGCTCGCTCAGCGCGGCGATGTGTTGTTCGAATCTGGGACCCTCGCCGAGCCGCTTCTGGACTTCCTCCGCTGTCGGCGGGACGCCGCGCTCTTCCAGCGCCTGCGACTGGTCGCGCAGCCACTCGAACAGTTGCAGGCCGTGCTCGGGGGTCGTCAGCGTGAACGCATTCGGCGATTGCGTACTGACCGGTCCCATCCCGGGCCAGCGCAGAACCCAGTACTTGCCGTCGGTCAGGATGCCGAAGCGCTGCGGCTGCCCGCCGGCAACCGCTGCTTCGAGATAGTCGTCGAGCTGCTTGACGTGCTGCTCGCTCGGATCGTTCCGATTCCCGATCCGCACCTTGAACTCGATGATGATGTCCCGCGTCCGCAGATCCACCAGGCCGGCTGAACCCTCCGCCGGCGCTTGCTCCATCTCGATCTCGGACTTCGGCGCGAGTTCCGTCTCGACCAGAAAGTCGCGCACCGCCGCGCGAATCTCGGCCTCCGACGCGCCCGCCTGGTGGTGTCGGTCGAGAATCGGTTGCGCCCGCTCAGCGCAAAACTCGGGAGTCGCCATCTCTGCATCCTACGCACGCCCGGATCAATGGCTACCCTGTTACAATAGCGCACACCAGTTCGCCCAACCAAGCATCGGCAGGCCGTAGTGACCACCAACCTTCCAAAACCTTCCAAACCCAACCACTTCCAACCACCCCGATCCGCACGATCTCCCGTAAAACACTGGAGATCCGCGTTTTTTCCCGCAACCCCCGCCGAAATTAAAATTTCTCCCCAACCACCAACCACCTCGCTCATAGACTGACCCCATGAGCTCCCGCGACGCCACCTGCTATCGCCACTCCGACACCTGGGCCGGCGTCCTCTGCCAGCGCTGCTCGAGGCCGATCTGCACCATGTGCATGGTCGAAGCGCCCGTCGGCTTCCAGTGCCCCGAGTGCGTCCAGGAAGGCCGCAAGCGGATGCGGCAGTGGTCCACCGCCTCGCCAATCCGCGTCACCCAGGCCCTCGCGGTCGCCAATGCAGTCGTCTGGGTCGTCGCCTCGCTCTACACCGGAACCCTCTCCTTCTGGGGCGGCGGCGTGACCGAGGTCCACGCCGACTTCGCCCTCCACGGCGCGCTCGTCTACGACGGCGAGTGGTGGCGCCTGGTCACCTCCGCCTTCCTCCACTACGGCCTGCTGCACATGGGCATGAACGTCCTCATCCTGGTCTTCCTCGGCCGCATGCTGGAACCCGCCATCGGCCGCTGGCGGATGCTCCTGCTCTACGCCGTCTCGCTCACCGGCGGCGCGCTGGGCGCACTGCTGGTCGAGCCCAACGCCTTCACCGCCGGCGCCTCCGGCGCGGTCTTCGGCCTGGCCGGCGCGGTCGTCATCGCCGAGCGCGCCTCCGGACGCCGCTGGCAGGACTCCGGCATCCTCATGTTCCTGATCATCAACATCGTCTTCTCCCTGCTCGTCCCCAGAATCAGCATCGGCGGCCACCTCGGCGGCATGATCGTCGGCGCAATCGCCGCCGCCATCCTCTGGAGCTTCCCCAACTGGACGAGCTTCATCAACGCGGCGACCAAGATCAAGATCCTGCGCCCGCTGCCCGAGCTGGCAGTGCTGGGACTCGGCGTCCTCTGCGTCTACCTCGCGCTCTATGTCGCCGCCCCGCGCTGGTACGACCCGATCATCGGGTTCTGACCGTCTATCCTCCGCTGGAACCTGAACCGCAATTGCTTGGAGAGGACGGCTGGCGATGAGCGATCGATTTGAGGGCATGGTGGCAATCATCGCCGGCGCAGCCGGCGGCATCGGCCGCGCCGCCTGCGTCCGCTTCGCCCAAGACGGAGCCCAGGTGGTCGCAGTCGACCTCGCCGGCTCCGACCTCGACGAGACCGTCGCAGCCGTCTCCAACGCCGGCGGCGAGTGCATCACGGTCGAAGCGGACGTCACCCAGGAAGCCGATGTGGCCCGCTACGTATCCGAGGCGCTCGCGGCCTACGGCCGCGTCGACGCCTTCTTCAACAACGCCGGCATCGAGGGCGTCCGCTCCGCCCTGACCGAGCTCGACGAAGATGACTTCGACCGCGTCATCGCGGTCAACCTCAAGGGCGTCTGGCTGGGCATGAAGCACGTCGCCCCGGCAATGGTCGAGTCTGGCGGCGGCGCGATCGTCAACACCGCGTCGATTGCCGGCCTCGCGCCCACCCCGGGGATCATCGCCTACGGCGCGTCCAAGCACGCGGTGGTCGGAATGACCAAGTCGGCAGCCCAGGAGCTCGCCCCGACGGTCCGCGTCAACGCGGTCTGCCCAGGCCCAATCGAGACCCGAATGATGCGCAGCCTCGAGCGTCAGTTCGACCCCGACAACCCCGAGGCTGTCCACGACGCCTTCGCCTCAGCCAACCCGCTCGGTCGCTACGGCGAGCCGGAAGAGGTCGCGTCACTGGTGACCTGGCTCTGCTCCGACGACAGCCGATACATCAACGGCGCCATGCACACAATCGACGGCGGCGGCAATCGGACTCGCTAGCCCAACCTTGATCGGTTGAATCGGCGAGGCCGCCCGTCATGGGCGGCCTCTGTGCGTCGCTACCGCAGTCCGAGGCTATTCCACCTGCCAGGTCGAGCGGCCTCGGAGGAGCTGGGTGACGTCTTGGCGATTCTTGAATTTGGCGACCTCGATCTGGCTGTCGAGATAGTCGCCGTAGGTCGGCGCGCTGACCCGTCGGATGACGCCCATGGGAACGGGCATCTCCGGGTATGCGCAACGCGCCAAGAGTTGGTGAACGTCTGGAGCAGGCCGAGTCGCGTCGTGGGACAAGATCAGACCCGCGTCCGGTCCATCGGTGTCGACGACGCGCAAACCAGTCGCCGAGACCGCCAGGCCCTTGTCCTCGTTCTCGCCGAAGAGCATCGGCTGGCCATGTTCGAGGTAGAGCAGGCGTTCATTGCGGACGTTGCGGTCGGTGTAGTCGGCGAACGCGCGATCGTTGAAGATGTTGCAGTTCTGCAGGATCTCAACAAACGCGGCCCCGTGATGCCTGGCCGCCTCCTCGATTGTGGCGGTCAGGTGCTGTGGGTCTGTGTCGAACGTGCGGGCAACGAAGGTGGCTTCCGAAGCCAGCGCGACCGAGAGCGGGTTCAGCGGTCGCTCGGTCGTGCCGATCGGCGACGACTTGGTCACCTTGCCCAGCTCGGACGTGGGCGAGTACTGACCCTTGGTCAGACCGTAGATGCGGTTGTTGAAGAGGAAGATCTTCACGTCCATATTGCGGCGCAAGACGTGGAGCAGGTGGTTGCCGCCGATAGAAAGCGCGTCGCCGTCGCCCGTGATCACAAAGACCATGAGGTCGGGGCGAGCGAGCTTGAGACCGGAGGCGATAGTTGGTGCGCGGCCGTGGATCGAGTGAATCCCGTAGGTGTTCATGTAGTAGGGGAAGCGCGATGAACAGCCGATCCCGGAGACGAAGACCATCTTCTCTGGTGCGACGTTCAGGTTGGACAGGCCCCGCTGCATCTGGGCGAGGATTGAGTAGTCGCCGCAGCCGGGGCACCAACGCGTGTCGACGTCGGAGGCATAGTCCTTTCGGGTCAGATTCTCTTCCGCGAGCGGAATGATGGACTCAACGTGCTCCGGAGCGTGCGGCGTCTGGAGTACCATGTCGTGCCTCCTGTTGCTCTCTGGGTTCGATCCTAGGTGATGTGGTGTTCAGTGCGCTCGGCTACGCGGTCACGAGGTTCACGATCGCCTCAGTTAGGAGACGGGCGGAGAGCGGTTGCCCGGTGACCTCGTTGTAACCCTTGGCGTCGACCAGGAAGTTGGCGCGCACCAACATGCGCAACTGGCCGGTGTTGGCCTCCGGGATCAGCACCTGCTTGAAGCGCGAGACCACGTCTCCGAGGTTGCGCGGGAAGGGGTTGAGGTACTGCAAGTGGGCGTGCGCGATTTCGTGGCCGGCATCGCGGGCGTCGTTGACAGCGGTGAAGACGGCGCCGTAGGTCGAGCCCCAACTGAGCACAAGCAGGTCGCCGGACTCCGGTCCATCGACCTCGACCTCGGGAACGAAGTTTGCGATCCCGGCGATCTTCGCAGCGCGTAGGTCCGTCATGCGCTGGTGATTCTCGGGCGAGTAGGCGACATCGCCGGTGATATCCGATTTCTCCAGGCCGCCGATGCGGTGCTGCAGATCGGGCAATCCGGGCGGCACGAACATCCGGGCCAGGGTCTCCGGGTCGCGCTTGTAGGGTTGGAAGTCCGCTGGATCGACGTGCTCGAGTCGGCGATACGGAACATCGATCGGTTCGAGTTGAGTCAGGTCCGGTACCGGCCACGGCTCGGCGGTGTTGGCCAGATAGGTGTCGGAAAGAAGCACGACCGGCGTGACAAACTGGTAGGCGAGTCGAACGGCTTCCAGGACCATGTAGAAGCAGTCGCCCGGCGACTTGGCGGCCAGGACGCAGAGCGGCGACTCGCCGTTGCGGCCGTACATGACCTGAAGCAGGTCTGTCTGCTCGGTCTTGGTCGGCATTCCGGTCGATGGGCCGGAGCGTTGCACATCAAGCACGATCAAGGGCAGTTCGGTCATCACGGCGAGGTTGATTGCCTCGCTCTTCAGCGCGATGCCAGGGCCGGACGTGCCGGTTACCCCCAGCGCGCCGCCGTAGGCGGCGCCGATCGCGGTGCCAACAGCCGAGATTTCGTCTTCCGCCTGGAAGGTGCGCACGCCGAACTCTCGCAGCCCGGCGAGTTCGACGAGCACGTCGGAGGCGGGAGTAATCGGGTAGGAGCCGTAGAAGAGTTCGAGGTCGGTGAGGTGCGCAGCGGTGATCAGGCCGAGCACGAGCGCCTGGTTGCCGGTGATGGTGCGGTACTCGCCAGGAGTGAGGACGGCTGGCGGAACGCGAACGTGGGCGTCGGCGATTTCGGTCGTCTCGCCGTAGGCGTGACCGGCATAGAGAGCGCGGCGATTGGCCTCAGCGATGTTCGGCAGTCGCCCGAAGCGATCTTCGATCCAGTCGAGAGTTGGCTGCAGGTCGCGGTCGTAGAGCCAGTAGACGAGACCGAGGGCGAAGAAGTTCTTGGTCCGTTCGGCGTTCTGGTTAGAAAGTCCCAAGTCGTCGACCGCGGCAACGGCCGCAGCGGTGATCGGCGCCTTGATGACCCGGTAGCTCTCAAGCGAGCCGTCGGTCAGAGGGTTGCTGGGGTAGTTGGCCTTTTTCAGATTGCCAGAGGTGAAGGCGTCTTCATTGATGACGAGCAGCCCACCTTTGGTTAGTGCCGAGAGGTGTGACTTGAGCGCGGCGGGGTTCATCGCCACGAGTGTGTCGGGCTCGTCTCCGGGGGTGAAGATCTGGTGCTTCGAGAACGAGATCTGGAAGCTGGAAACACCGGCCAGGGATCCGGCTGGTGCGCGAATCTCGGCGGGGAAGTCCGGCAGCGTTGAGAAGTCGTTGCCGAAGACAGCGGTGGCGTCGGCGAAACGATTGCCGGCGAGCTGCATACCGTCGCCCGAGTCGCCCGCGAAGCGGACGGTGACGCGGTCGCGCTCCTGGATCGGCGCGCTGGTCCTGCCCGATCCGTTCGCCTGCGTTGAAGTGGTGGTCATCTCTCAACGGCCTCCGCGGACGGCGCGGGAATGCGGTGCGCCGGCCTGATTATTCGGGAAGGTGTCTCCGAGCGCGAGCACCAAGAGCGGCTCCCGTGCGCACCATAGAGCGGCGCGAGGCAGGATATGCGATACCAAAGTGCACACAGTGAAAACAAGGGGAATTCAAGCCGTGCGGGCTGATCATTCGGTAACCCTCGGTACTTCCCCGTCGTCTAGGACGCTACGCCCTTGAGCGCGTTATCCGCAAGTCGTTTCGCAAAGGCGAATGAAAACGAGATGTCGCCCGCCGCTCAGTTGAGCGGCGGGCGCACGCGCGTCCGCATTCAACCCGGGAGCGGTCATCGGTCGGCCAACATGTCATCGAGAATGGCTTGCATCTGCGTTTCGCCGATGATCATCGGCTCGATCAACACACGCGCGCCGTTGAGGTACAGCAACGGGTCGATGCGGAACCGGTCGACCATCAGCGTCGCGCTCGACGCGATGTAGGACTGGAGCTCGGGGTGGTCGAAGACCGTGAACATCACATCCCCGCCGGCCACTCGAATGATGGTGCCGAGTGAGAAGCCGAATGTCGCACGAGGAATCTCCATCTCCGCGATGTCGAGCGCAATCTCCACAGCGAATGCACTCTCGACGGAGAGGGCCTGGATCGCATCAATGTTGCCTTCGTTCAGCCGCTCGATGATGGTCGAGACCCGGGGACCCAGTTCGGGGCCGCCGATGCGGAATCGCTCAACCGTGCCCTGGTAACGCTCCTCGAGTCCGTCGCAGCGTTCCTCCAGGCCGACGTTAGTTTCCTCGTGGATGACGCAGAGGACGTTGCCCTCGAATCCGCGCCGGTTCAGCTCCTCACCGGCGATCCTGCCAGCCTGGCCATCATCGAGCGAGATGTGCAGGGCCGTACTGATTTCATCCGACTCTTCAGCGCCGGAGTTGTAGGAAATGACTGGAATGTCGGCCTCGTGCAACTCGTTCACGACGGGCTGCATGGCCTCCGGATTGCTGAGCGTGGTGGCCACGGCCGCCGCTTCGTCCTCGATGCACTGGCGAACCGCTGCGACCTGATCCTCGATCGCGACATACGCTTCGGTTCGGAGCTGTACATCCAGGCCAGCGAGGGCCGATTGCTGGGCCTCTCCGGCGAGACCCCAGAAGAAGTCTTCATCGCTACCGCCGTGTCCAATGACGCAGTAGAGCGAATCTGGGGCAGGCAACAGCGGATTGATCAGTTCCATCCAGTACACGAGCGGCAATGAGAAGTCGTTGGCCTGCATCGCTTCGTCCGCAATCCGGGTCACGCGCGGGCTGGTGGTGAATGCGCCGGCGATGTCTGATCCGTCCTTGAACCGCTCGTCGAAGTACGCCCGCAGTTCGGCGGAACTCTCGTTTTCGACCCGCTCGACGGTTCCCGCGTAGTTGGCTTCAAGGCCGTCACAGAGGCCACCGAGGCCGCCGTCGCGCAGATCGACAACGCAGAGCATGGTCGTCGCTGGGACGACGCCTTCCTCGGCCGGTTCGATCGGGAAGTAGCTGGCAACTTCCGCGCCTTGCGATTGGAGATAGTCGTCATAGACACGAGCGACCCGCTCTGCTGAGGTCTCAACCGGAATGACGACTTCGGAGCTGTGCAGCATTCTGCCGGGCTCGGCGTTCGGAGAGAGGAAGCGGAAGCGTGGTTGATCGGTCGCTGTCCACGTTCCGTCGCTTCCCTTTTGCTCAACTCCGACTTCAACACGGCCGTCTTCGAGCGGGAGCAATGTCACTCGTACGGTGACGTCGCCGTCGGTCGCGCTCCAGACTGCTCCGAGCGTCAGCGCGCCGATGATCACTCCCAGTCCAAGCAACATGATGGTCCGCATCTCGGTGGCCCCTTTCCTGATCTTCGAACGTCAACTCGTGCCTCGTTAGGGAATGTATAGCGAGCGAGTGAAGAACGCGGCGTTCTCAGCAAACAGTTCAGCTCATGGCTGCGCCCGCTCATTCGTCAGGGAATCAATCAGGATCTGCATGACTTCAGCGTCGACGATCGTGGGATTGATCAGCATCTGGGCGCTGTTGAAGTAGGCGCTCGGGTCGATGCGCCAGCGTTCCAGCAGGTACGCGCCAACCCCGGCGAGATACGACTGGATCTCGGGATGGTCGAAGATGGCGAACATCAGCCGTCCGTCGGCGACGTACTCGGCGATCGTGCGGCTGAATCCGAAGGTGGCTCCCCGCACCTCAGCGCGCGTGCCGAAAATCGCACTACGCACCTGGACGCCGATCGACGAGGACAGTCCGAGCACGACGCTGACGTCGCCTGCGCGCAGGCGGGTGCTGAGCTCGGCCACGGTGAACTCTCGATCGCTGATGCTCCAGCGCTCGACGTCGCCGTTGAACGTCTCTTCGAGCCCGTCGCAACGGTCGTGCAAACCCTGGTTGTTGGGTTCGTGGATCACACAGAGTGCGAGTCCTTCGATACCGCGAGCGTTGAACTCTTCGCCGGCCAGACGGCCAGCTTGATGGTCGTCGAGCGAGATGTGCAGGGCCGTGCCGACTTCGGCAGCTTCTTCGACGCCGGAGTTGAAGGAAACCACGGGGATCCCGGCGGCGATCGCCTCCTGGACCGCCGGTTTGAGCAGGTCCGGCTCGGCCAGCGTCGTGGCGATCGCGACCGCGCCCTCATGGGCACAGCGGCGAATGGCGTCGGCCTGCTCAGCGCCGCTGCTATAGACCTCAATCCGCATTTCGACGCCAAGCGCGCCGGCGGCTGCGACTGATGACTCTGCCGAAAGACCCCAGAACAAATCCTCGTCGCTGCCGTGGCTGATCACGCAGTAGAGGTTGTCCGGCGAGGGCAGATGCGGGTCGATCAGCTCGATCCAGTAGCTCCAACGGACGAACCGGCGGGTCGCTTCCCTAGCCTCGTCGACAACATTGGCGGTCGGCACGCTGGTGGCGAAGATGGCGCCGATTTCGCGATCCTCGAGCAGTCGCGTTTCGAGTTCCACGCGGAATGCTTCATAGTCGGTGACCTCGATTCGCTCAACCGCGCCTCCATAGGCAGCCTCCAGGCCGTCGCAGAACACGCCGATTCCTTGGTCGTTGCGGTCGTCGATACAGAGCATCTTGGGCATCACATCGGGGTTACTAAATCGGTCGTGGAACCTGCGCGCGCTTTCCTCACCTGACCGGAAGAGATAGTCGGCGTAACTGTTCGCGACGGTCTCGTAGCGGCTGTCGGTGTCGACAACGATGACTGAGCTGTGCAGCGGCGTGTTCGCTTCGGCGTCCGGCCGCAGGAATCGACTCGTCGGTTTCACGGTCTCGCCCCACTCGCCGGACACCTCGCGTTGTTGCAATCCGGCTTCCACGCGGCCGTCCTCAAGGCGCTCAAGGACAATCCGCACATCAACAGCGCCATCGGGATCATTCGGCGTATTGGCGACGTTCGCCCACACGATTCCCAGCGTCCCCGCGCCGATCACGATGCCAAGTGCGATCCAGACGAGCTGCCGCATCATCGGTTCCTCTCGTTACGTCGAGTAACACGACGCCTACGTATCGTATCCAGAGTGGGCGGTGAGTGAAAACCAACCTCTGTCAGCCATGGGTCGCCGTTCAGCCAGTCGGGGCGGACTCGTGTCCTGGCATAGCGCTAGCGCTTATCCTGCCGTGGGCGGAACGATGAGAAGCAATCGCCGATCGGCGATGGTTCTGGATTGAGAGGCGGACATCATGGCAGGCGCACTTGAGGGCCAGGCGGCGTTGATCACCGGCGGGGCGAGCGGAATCGGCGCGGCTTGCGCCATTCGGTTCGCGGAGGAGGGCGCCGATGTCCTGCTGGCGGACCTGTTGCCGGATCGCTCGGCAGACACTGTGGCGGCCGTGGAGGCGCTGGATCGACGCGCGGTAGTCGTCGAGTGCGATACGTCGACCGAGGCCGCAAACGATGCGGCAGCTCAGGCCTGCGTCGATGAGTTCGGGCGGCTGGACGTGGTCGTTGCAGCGGCTGGCATTTCCAACGCCGAATACGTCTCAGGCGAGACCACGGACCTGGGCGACGATCGAACCGCGTCCTTCATCACGAACCAGAACGTCGAGCACTGGGAAAAGGTGATGTCGGTGAACTTGACCGGCGTGATGATGACTGACCGCTCCTGTGCGCGCAAGATGATCGAGCTGGGTAACGGCGGTTCGATTATCAACATCGCCTCGATCATGGCCAAGTTTCCGCAGCCCGGCGCGGCCAACTACTGCGTCTCCAAAGCGGGCGTCTGGATGCTGACCAAGGTGCTCGCTCAAGAGCTGGTTCAGGACGGAATCCGAGTTAACGCGATCGGGCCCGGATTCATCGAGACGCCAATGACGGCCGCGATCTCGGGCAATGAAGAGTTGAACCAGTGGGTCCTGAGCATGACGCCGATGCGCCGCTTCGGTCAGCCGGAAGAGATCGCCAAAGTGGCCTGCTTCCTGGCCTCGGACGAGGCGTCATATGTGACTGGCGAGATCATTCATCCGGATGGCGGCTGGTTCACGGAATAATCGCTCAGGCCAGACCGACGAGATGCCCGCGTAACACGGAGACTGGAACCAGCAGGAGGCTCACATGTCACTCTGGGACATCGCTTCGCAGACCATTGACGCGGCGTCGGAGTCGCTGCGAGCTCTGAGCCTGGATATCCATAGTCATCCCGAGGAGAACTATGAAGAAGTCCACGCCCACGGCGCGTTGACACAGTTCTTGTCTGATTCTGGATTTGACGTGACTCCGTCGGCCTATGGCATGGAGACGGCGTTTGAGGCGACTCGCGGATCGGGCGGTCCGACGATCGCGGTGCTCAGCGAGTACGACGCGTTACCGGGCATCGGCCACGCCTGCGGACACAACTTGATTGCTATCTCCGGGGTCGCTGCCGGACTCGCGGTTGCCGAGGCCCTGGAGCGCGAAGGCGTCGAGGGCACAGTTCGCGTGCTCGGCTCGCCGGCCGAAGAGGGTGGGGGAGGCAAGATCCGGCTGATCGACGAGGGCGCGTTTGAGGATGTTGGCGCAGCGATGATGATCCACCCCGGAACGGGGAACATCATCTATCCGTTCGTGCTGGCGATCGATACGTGCTTTGTCGAGTTCCGAGGCAAGAACGCGCACGCGGCCGGGGCTCCGTGGGAGGGTCGCAACGCGCTCGACGCATTGGTGCTGGCCTATCAGGCGATTGGCCTGCTTCGTCAGCAGTCGCACCCGTCGGTGCGGATCCATGGCAAGATCCATCACGGCGGGGAGAAGCCGAACATCATTCCCGACTACGCGCAGGCCGAGTTCTACGTGCGGGCTCCGCACGAGGGTCGGCTGAACGAGATGATCCAGCGGGTCGAGGACTGCTTCGCCGGCGCCGCCCAGGCGACAGGCTGCGAGTGGTCCGTCGACTGGCAAGCAGGCGAGCGCTACAGCAACATGGCCAACAACGGACCGCTGGCCGAGGCGTACGGCCGGCGTTGGCAGAATCTGGGCGTTACCGCTGCAGACCTTGACGGCGGGATCCAGGGCAGTTTCGGCTCGACCGACATGGGCAACGTGTCGCACGTCGTGCCGTCGATTCACCCGATGTACCTGATCCCGCACGAGAGCGGGAATCACACGCCGCAATTCACCGCAGCCGCCGCAACCGACGATGGCCATCAGCTCACCCTCACCGCAACCAAGGCGATGGCGCACGCGGCGCTCGACTGGTTGACCGACCCCGACCTGCGCGACCGTGCGTTGGCCGACTTCGAATCTACCCACACGGACTGAGGAGGCAAGCGATGCTCGATCACATCGTTCTCGCGACACCCGACGTGCAAGCGACCGTCGACGAGATCGCGGCGGCGACTGGCGTGCGAGCCGAAGTCGGTGGACGATTTGTTGAGATGGGCGCCTACAACCATCTGCTTGCCCTGCAGGACGGCGCTTACCTGGAGATCATTGGGCCCGATCCTGAGAACGAGGGCGGCGGCTCGATGCCCTTCGGCATGGAACGAGGGTCTGGACGGGGCGCGCACATCGCCCACTGGTGTTGGAAGGGCAACGAGCGGATCGAAGAACTCGCGGCGGCGAGCAAAGACGCCGGTTACGACCTGGGCTCCGTTGTCCCGCTGGGACGCGAGTTGCCAGATGGCGGTCGACTCGACTGGCGACTGACGATCGGCACCTGGCCGCCTCATCTCGGCGGGTTGATTCCTTTCCTGATCGACTGGGGTGACGCCCCGCATCCCTCTACCACGGCTGTACAGGGCGTTAGCCTCGCATCCTGGCACGGGGAGCACCCCGACCTCGACGCTGTGAGGGCAGCGCATCGGTTGCTGGGCATTGAGATTCCGTTGCGAGAAGCCAACGAGCCAGCCCTGGTCGGTACGTTCGAGGGACCCGATGGCTCGATTAGCTATCGCTAGAAGGGGCCGTCATGCTGGATCACATCGTTCTCGCCACCCCTGACGTTCAGTCCTCGGTCGCCGAGATTGAGGCTGCGATTGGTCTGCGCCCCGAACTCGGCGGACACTTTCCAGGGCGCGGCGTCTACAACCACTTGCTCGCGCTGCAGGACGATGCCTACATCGAAATCATCGGTCCGGACCCGAATCAGGCCGATCATGAGGGCACGCTGCCCTTCGGCATGCACGACTTCGGCGGCAAGGGTACTCACGTGCCGCACTGGTGCTGTAAGGCTGGTGCTGAGATCGACCGGCGGGTGGCAGCCGCCAAGGAGGCCGGATATGACATCGGCGAGGTGCAGCCGCTGGGCCGTGTGCTGGCCGACGGGACGAGGCTTGACTGGCGATTGACCCGTACCATTTGGCCGCCGCTGCTGGGCGGGCTGGTGCCTTTCTTGATTGACTGGGGCGACGCGCGGCATCCGTCGTCGACGGCGGTCAAGGGCGCGCGTCTGGCCTCGTGGCATGGCGAACATCCCGACATCGCCGAAGTGCGTCGGGCGCACGAGGCTCTGGGTGTTGAGTTGGAACTGCGAGAGGGTCCTGAACCGGCGTTAGTCGCCGTCATCGAAGGGCCGAACGGCTCGATCACGCTGCGGTAGCTCGCAGCAGAGGGGAATCGGCAATGAAACTGGGACTCGCGCTGGGCTACTCGGGAGCGGACATGACGCTCCCAGTCGACTTGGTCCGCAAGGCAGAGGAATTGGGCTATGACTCGGTCTGGACGGCTGAGGCGTATGGCTCCGACGCGTTCTCTCCGCTGGCTTATCTGGCGGCGGTGACGGAGAAGATCCGGCTCGGTACCGGCGTAATCCAGTTGGCCGCTCGCACCCCTGCTAACGCCGCGATGACTGCCGCCACGATCGACGCCCTAGCCGGCGGCGACCGGATGATTCTGGGAATCGGGGTCTCCGGACCGCAGATTGTCGAGGGCTGGTACGGCGAGCCATGGGGCAAGCCGAACACGCGAATCCGCGACTATGTGGCGATCATCCGCAAGATCCTCGCTCGCGAGGAGCCGGTCACGCACGACGGCAAAGAGATCGCTTTGCCCTACGTCGGTCCCGGCAGCGCCGGACTGGCCAAGCCGCTCAAGTCGATCCTGCACATGAACCCCAACATCCCGATCTGGCTGGGCACCGGCACTGAGATGAACGTGCGGATGACCGCTGAGATCTCGGAAGGCTGGTTGCCGCTTGGTCTGACTCCCTACAACGCCGACCTGTTTGAGCCCTGGGTCGAGGAGGGCTTCAAGCGCTCGGAGGCCAAGACCGGATCGCCGAAGTGGTGGCCGGACTTTGAGGTGCAGTCGTCGGCTGAGGTCGAGATCACCGACGACCTGCGCGACGCGTTCCGCAAGATGAAGCCGAACGTGGCGCTGTATGTGGGCGGGATGGGTCACAAGACGCTCAACTTCCACAAGATGTCGATGATCCGGCGCGGTTACGGCGACGCGGCCGAGCGCATCCAGGAGCTGTATCTGGCTGGGCGTAAGGGCGAGGCGATCGAGGAGGTCCCGGAGGAGTTCCTCGACGAGCAGGCGCTGCTCGGTCCACCGGCCAGGATCAAGGAGCGCTACCAAGCCTGGGCCGACAGCTACATCACCGGCCTGACGGTCAGGACGAACCAGCCGGAGGCGGTCGAGCTGATGGCTGATCTGGCCAGGGAGTCGTCGGGCGCGTAGGCGCTACTCGATTCCGGCGATCTCAACCAGACCTGCGTCGTACTGATCGTGGCGACGTACCCAGGCCATGCCCCAGGGCAGATCCGATTCGTCCCGGCCCTTGGGCAGCACATCGAGGAATCGGTAAGTACCGATGAAGTCCTCGAGTCCTCTGGCGTAGGTCGAGTAGGTGTGGAAGATCTCACCCGCCCCGCCGCGGTAGAAGACAGAGAGTCCGGGCGCCTCGCCGCCCTCGAACGGACTCCGCTCAGAGTAGTTGTACTCGAGCGGGCTCAGGTCATCGCGGTCCGACGGGAACGACACGCCGAAGTCGACATTGAACGTGTTGGCGTTCGACGATAACCACTTGAACTGCCAGCCCATGCGCTCGCGGTAGGCCCGCAGCGTGTGCAGGGGTGCTCGTGACACTGCGGCGAATGCCGTATCTCGTTGTTCGATGTGAATCGTGATCGGATTGAAGTGGTCGGCCAGGAACGAGCAGGAGATGCAGCCTTCATCCCAGTCGGGATCGAACATGAAGTGATAGACGATCAACTGACTGGCCTCGCCGAACAGATCGGACAACGCCTCTGGGCCGTCGGGGCCCTCGAAGACGTAGTCGACATCCACCCGCTCCCAGGGCAACGCCTGCCGAGCCTCGGCGAGCTCATCTCGGAGGCGCGTGAGTTCTTTCTCTCGGCGCAAGAGGTCACGCCGGGCGTCGACCCAGTCCTCGTGCGATACGACCGGCTGCTTGGCCATCTTTGATTCCTTCCAGCATCACGAACGTCCGTGCGTACCAAGCCAATATAGCTCGAGTCGACCACCTAGACTGCCGAAGCGCTGCAACTGGCGAGAAAGGAATGTCTCATGTCCGACGCTGAAGCGATTGTCAACGCCTTCATGGCGGAGTTCGACGCCGAGCACCCCGACGCCGATCAGTTGGCGTCGTACTTCACTGACGATGCGGTCTATCACAATATGCCGATGGCTCCGGCGGAGGGGATTGAGGCGGTCAAGGCAGCGCTTGTGGGCGTGTCGCAGATGACTTCGAAGGGCTGGGAAGTGCTGCATTCGGCGGCCAACGGTGACGTGGTGCTGAACGAGCGGATTGACCGCTTTGACATGGGCGGCACCGAAGTCTCGGCGCAGGTCATGGGTATCTTCGAGATCCGCGACGGCAAGATCGCTCGCTGGCGCGATTACTTCGACATGGCCTCGTTCCAGACGCAGATGCCCGGCGGCTAACATCCGCCCACACCGCGAAGCGGCTAGTCCATACCGAAGACGGCGCGGAGTTCGGCTGCGATCTGGTCGAGGGCCTGGCTTCCCTCGGGGACGGCCTCGAAGGCGCTGACGAAGCCGTGAATCACGCCGTCGTAGCGGGTGCAGTTTGACTGGCCGCCGGCAGCAGCGAGGGCGGCGGCGTAGGCCTCTCCTTCGTCCCTGAGCGGGTCGTACTCCGCAGTGATCGTGAGCGATCTCGGCAGGTTTGAGAGATCGGTGGCCTGCATTGGCGAGGCGTAGGGCTGGGCTCCTTCTGAATCGTGGTTCAGGTAGAGGTCCCAGAACCAGCGCATTCCAACCTCGGATAGCCCGAAGTTGACTCCGTTCTGCTTGTAGGATTCCGTCTCGAAGTTGAAGTCGGTGACCGGGTAGATCAGGATCTGCGAGTCGATGCGTGGGCCGCCGCGATCGCGGGCCATCTGCGAGACGACGGCGGCGAGGTTGCCTCCGGCGGAGTCGCCGGCGACGGCGATCCGGTCGTCCCGTCCGCCCTGCTGGTCGTACATGCTGTTCATCCAGGCGACGGCTGCGTAGCAGTCTTCGGCGGCAGCGGGATAGGTCGCCTCGGGCGCTAGGCGATAGTCGACCGACATCACGCTGATCCCGGCGCGATTGCAGATGGCGCGGCAGACGGCGTCGTGCGAGTCGAGGTCGCCGATCACCCAACCGCCGCCGTGGAAGTAGACGACGGTCGGGAGTGTGCTCGGATCATCGGTGGGCAGATAGCCGCGAGCCGGGATGTCGCCGGCAGGGCCGGGAACCATCATCTCGTGAACCTGGGCGACCGGCTCGGGCTCGCCCTGGGGTCGCAGCGCAGCCATGGCCTCGCGGGCTTCCTGGGGCGACATCTCGTTGAACGGCGTCGCTCCGGCGCGTATGTCGAGGATGGCCTGGGTTTCGGCGGTCACTGCCATGATGCGGTCTCCTTCTGCAATGGTCGGCTCAGGGAGCCCCCCTCTGCCTTCGGCATCTCCCCCCGCTCAGCGGGGGGAGAAATCTGTTGGGCCTTCGCTCTCAGCAGAGCAGAGCCGGCTAGATTCGTTCGTTGATGAAGGTGGCGGCCTCCTTGAGGCATTCGATGCCGGTGGGGATGACGGCGAACATCATGAATGGGTCGTGGACGACGCCGTCGTAGCGACGCACGGTGACATCTCCGCCTGCTGCCTCGATCGCGGCTCCGTAGGCTTCGCCTTCGTCTCGCAGCGGATCGAGTTCGGCGGTCTGGATTAGCGCTGGGGCGAGGCCGGAGAGGTCGGCTGCTTTGATCGGTGACGCGTAGGCTTCCTGTCCCGCTTCGGCGTTGGGCAGGTAGTGGTCCCAGAACCAGACCATTGAGGCGCGGGTGAGCAGCTTGCCTTCGGCGTTTTCGGTGTAGGACGGGTAGCTGTAGTTGTGGTCGGTGACCGGGACGTGGAGCACCTGCGCGGCGATTGCCGGGCCGCCCTTGTCGCGGGCCATCTGGGAGACGACGGCGGACAGGTTGCCGCCGGCGGAGTCGCCAGCGACGGCCATGCGTGAGCCGTCGGCGCCGATCTCAGCGCCATGCTCGGCCACCCAGGCAGCGGCGGCGTAGCAGTCGTCGGCCGCGGCCGGGTACTTGTCCTCGGGCGCGAGCCGGTAGTGGACCGATACGACGACCGCGTCGCCGAGTTCGGCGAGCAGTTGCTTACAGGTGCCGTCGTGCGAGTCGATGTCGCCGAGCACCCAGCCGCCTCCGTGGAAATACATCACGACTGGCAGGTTGTCGCCCTCGGACGCGTAGACGCGAACCGGGATGTCGCCGGCGGGACCGGGAACCGTGCGGTCCTCGACGCGCGCGGGCTCGGGAGCGCCGGCCTGCATCATGGCGAAGTTCGCGATCGCCGCCCGAGCTTCCTCCGGGGTCTGTTCGGAGATATCGGGGCCGCCGGCCTCCTCCAGCATGGCGAGTAGTCCCTGGGTCTCTGGTGTCGGGGGCATGGTTCACTCCTTGTGTCGTGTGAGTTGTTCAGTGTCGAAGTATTGCAAGGCGCAACGCGGACAGGATAGGCGTTGCGTTCGCCCGAATCGCCAGGGCAGGCAAGCGGGTCACCGAATGAGAACAGGTGCCGGATTGTGTGGCATTCGGAGTGTTCCGGCAAACGTTCGGCCATCTGTGAGTTTCAGGTTTTCGGTGAACTTTTTTTCGTGGTGAGAAACACCGTGGAACACGGACGATCCCCAGTGTTTTACGGGAGATCGTGGATTCTGGGGTTTCAGGTTTTTTCAGGTATTTTCGGCTTTCTTCAGGGGTGGAGGCGTGTCCGGGTGTTTCATTTTGTTCGATTTTGTTCGATTCCGTTCGATTTGGTCGGCCATTGAGCGCATCGGTTCGCTTGATGATTGGCAAGTCGTTCTCACTGCGCGTCCAGCCACTGACGGGTCATCTCGGCGTGCCCAACGTGTTCGGCGGTGTGGGCGATGGCTCGGTCGATCAGTTCGTAACCGGTCAGATTCTTGTCCATGAACATGTGATAGTGCGGGCCGGCCCAGGCGTCGTCGGAGAGGCCGGCGAGCGCTGACTCGATCGCCGCCTTGGCACCGGCCCAACGCTCCGTGAGCACTCCCTGCGGGTCGTCGAATGAGTTCGCGGTCGAGTCGAACTCAGCCTGGCGGCTGCGGTCGAGCTTCTGGCCGGCAAGCACTTCAACGATGTTCCACTCGGTCGCCGAGATTGCGTGCGTGGCGAGGATGAACATCGTCGACGCTTCATCCCACGGCGCAGTATCGAGCTGCTCTGAGCTGAGCCCATCGGCGGCGGCAAGAATGCGTTCGACCAGATCGCAGGCGGTCTCAAACGCGGGCAGGGCGGGTCCCTCAAGCGACATCGGCATCGTCCAATCTGCTACCTATACTCCGACTGGTTGACTCGTCGGACGCGGACGCAGTCTACCGCGACCGACGTTGATGCTAGCACATACATCCTAGATAGGGAATCTGCCATGAAAGCCGATCCACAGACACAGGCGCTGAACGCGATGATCGAAGAGGCGTCGTCGCAGGGCAAGCCCTGGCACGAGATGGAGCCGCAGGAGTTGCGCGACGTGCTGGCCGAGGGTGGCCCGTTCGGTCCGCCGCCGGCGAAACTGGACGACATCGCGCAGGAGCGCAGCGTGCCCGGGCCTGCGGGCGAGATTCCCGTGCGGGTCTTCATTCCGCCGGTCGTGCGTGGCGTCTACCTACACATCCACGGCGGCGGCTGGGTGATCGGCTCGCACGACGGCGCCGACGAGCGTCTGTGGGAACGGGCGCAGGCGACGCAGCAGGCGGTCGTCTCGGTCGGCTACCGTCTCTCGCCTGAGCACCCGTATCCCGGGCCGAACGAGGACTGTGAAGCGGCTGCGGTCTGGTTGGTCGAGAACGGTCAGTCGGAGTTTGGTACGGACGCGTTCACGATCGGCGGCGAGTCGGCTGGGGGACATCTCTCGGCGACGACGCTGCTGCGCATGCGCGACAACCACGGCTACACCGGTTTCAAGGGCGCCGCGCTGACCTACGGCGTCTACGACTTGCGCCACTCGCCCTCGGCGCGTCTGTGGGGCGAGCGCAACCTGATTTTGTCGTCGCCGATCATGGAGTGGTTCATCGACCATTACGTGACTCCCGAGGAGCCGGAGCTGCGGGATCTGCCGGACGTGACTCCGCTGCTAGCGGATTTGTCGGATATGCCGCCGGCGATCTTCACGGTCGGGACGCTGGATCCGTTGCTGGATGACTCGCTGTTCATGGCTGCTCGGTGGCAGGCGGCGGGTCATGAGACGGAGTTACATGTGTTCCCGGAGGCGCCCCATGGGTTTGATGGGTTCCCGACTCCGGCGGGGATGGATGCGACGAATCGGGTGAATAACTTCTTGAGTGGGTGTTTGGGGTAGGACCTACTCGACAACAACCAGCGATCAATCGTGAGGCTTTAGGATCGGGTCGGTGCCGTCGCTTGCGTAGAAAGTATGGGTTTTCTTTAGCCCAAGGTCCTTGAT
>DAOUHS010000139.1:0-22491 GCA_034428415.1 Dehalococcoidia bacterium | reverse complement strand
ATCGTCATCCTCTTGCTTGGCCGCTTCGTCGTCTTCGTCTTGCTGCTGCTCCTCGGCCGCCTTGGCCTCGTCGACGGCCTTCTTGTATGCGCCGAAGCCGGTGAACTTGAGGCCGTGGAATTTGCTCTTGGTCTTGTCTAGGGCCGCGTCTTTGGTTCTGCCGACGGCGTCTTTGGCTTCGTCGTAGAGGCCGATCATGCGGGCCAGGGCCTTGGTCGCCTGGATTTGGACGTAGGCGGGCCCGTTGGGGGCGTGGTGTTGGAGGTGCCCGCGGATGGCCTCTTTGGTGTAGGCCAAGGGCGGGTTGGCGGTGCTGGTCATGGCTTGGTTGCTGATCGACATTGTCTGGAACCCCTGTTCTTGCGCTGTTGTAGGCGGACAATGGTATACGTACTGGTGTTCTGTGTGTTGGTTGGAAATGTGTCGTGGTTTGCGGTGGTGGGTCGATGGGGGGGACCCCCCTCTGCCTTCGGCATCTCCCCCCTGGAAGGGGGGAGAAAGAGATGGGGAACGGACATCTCGCCCCTGCGAGGGGGAGAAGAGAGTTGGGAACGGGCATCTCGCCCCTGCGAGGGAGGGGCTTGGGGGGTTGCCTTGCCTGCGCGTCGATTCTCTGGTTGGGGAGGAACATCCGGCTTGATTCGAGCGTTGAGCGGTGGAGCAGGTCAATAGCTAGAGTGAGGGCGATGAGCGTCCGACGTGGTCCTGGGGTGCTGACTCAACTGGCGTTGCGTGAGGGCCATCTGGCGCTCGGCGCGCGCTTTGCGCCGTTTGCCGGGTGGGAGATGCCGCTGCAATACGAGGGGATCGCGGCCGAGCACCGGGCGGTGCGGGAACGCGCCGGTGTCTTCGACGTCTCGCACCTCGGCCGAGCCTGGGTGGAAGGCGGGCGAGCGGCGGAGCTGCTGCGCTCGGTGACGACGTTCGATGTGACGGCGCTGCCGGCGGGCAAGGCGCACTATTCGCTGTACTGCAACGCAGCGGGCGGCATCGAAGACGACGTGTTCATTTACCACTTGCCGGGAGACCGGTGGCTGGTGGTTCACAATGCCGCGAACGCCGAAGCGGATTTCGAGCGGCTGCGAAGGGTCGCGGGCGATGCCGCCCGCGAGGTCACGGGGGAGACGGTGATGCTGGCGGTGCAAGGACCGGAGGCGATGGCGCTGCTGGAATCTGTGCTGGGAGCGGGGATCGACAGATTCGAGCCGCGAGACTGCGCCGAGTTGGATTGGCGCGGCAGCAGCGTCCTCTTCGCGCGCACGGGCTACACCGGCGAGGACGGCGGCGAGTGCATCGTCGAGGCGGGACAGGCGGACGCGTTGTGGGGTGCGTTGGTCGAGGGCGGCGCAACGCCGGCGGGACTGGGGGCACGCGACACGCTGCGGCTGGAGGCGGCGTTGCCCTTGCACGGCAACGACATCAATCGGACGACGCATCCCTATGAGGCGGGGCTGGGCTTCGCGGTGAGTCTCGATGACGGGGCGCCGTTCGTCGGCCGGGAGGCGTTGGCCGCGGCGAAGGCGCGTCCGCGGACGCGCCGACTTGCGCATCTGGCGGGGCGAGCGCGGGGCGTGATCCGAGCCGGCTACGAGGTCCGCGAACCGGGCAGGGACGAGGTGGTCGCGCGGCTGACCAGCGGTGGGCACAGCCCGAGTTTGCGGCTGGGGATCGGCATGGCTTACCTCCCAGTTGATCTGGCCAAACGCGGCACCATGCTCGAAGTGGATGTGCGCGGACGCGCGCTGCCGGTCGAGGTGGTCCGGCGACCGTTCTATCGCAAGCCAAGGGATTGACGACGATGGACTACCACACGCCTGCAGACCTGCGTTACACGGCCGACCACGAGTGGGTGCGCGGCGACGGTGAGCGGCCCGAGGAGGTGACGGTGGGGATCACCGAGTTCGCCCAGGAGCAGTTGGGCGATGTGGTCTATCTCGAACTGCCGCCGGATGGCACCGGATTGACGGTCGGCGAACCCTTCGGTGAGATCGAGTCGGCGAAAACGGTGGCGGAACTGTTCGCGCCGGTCAGCGGCGAGCTGATCGGATCGAACAGCGAGTTGGTGGAACGTCCGGAGCTGGTTAACGAATCGCCCTACGACGAGGGCTGGATCGTTCGGGTGCGGATCTCGGATGCGGCTGAGCTCGACCAGTTGATGGATGCCGAAGCGTACCGCGAACTGATCGCGGAGGACTAGCGGTGCCTACGAGTTCAGCGGCCGGATCGCCACATCCTTACATCCCGGCGACTGAGGCTGAGCGCAGTCAGATGCTGGAGCGAGTGGGCGTTGACGAGCTTGCTGCGCTGTTCGCCGACCTGCCGGCGGCGTTCCGCGATCCGGCGATCGACTTACCGCCGGCGCTGACGGAACCTGAGCTGATCGCGCTGCTCAGCGGGCGGGCGGCGGAGAATGCGGCGTCCAGTCGACCCAGTTTCCTGGGCGCGGGCGCGTATCGCCGATCGGTGCCGTCGGTCGTGTCGCAGCTGACCAGCCGCTCGGAGTTCGTAACGGCATATACGCCGTACCAGCCGGAGATCAGCCAAGGCACCCTGCAGGCGGGGTTCGAGTTCCAGTCGGTGGTCTGCGAGTTGACCGGGATGGATATTTCGAACACGGGTCTGTACGACGCGGCCAGCGCGACGGCGGAGGCTTGTCTGCTGGCAGCGCGGGCGACGAAGCGGGATGCGGTTGCCCTGCTGGAGCCGATCCATCCGGGCACGGCTGATGTGGTGCGCACGTACGCCGGGGGGGCAGGACTTGCTGTCGACGTCCTGACGTCGGTGGAGGAGGTCCGCGACGATCACGCCTGTCTCGTGGTCCAACAACCGGACTTCCTGGGCAGCATTGTTGAGCTCGAACCACTTGCCAGCCGAGCGCACGCGCAGGGGGCGTTGCTGGTCAGCGTCGCCGATCCTTTTGCGCTGGGATTGCTGCGAGCGCCCGGCGAGGCCGGCGCCGACATTGTGACGGGCGAGGGTCGCGACCTGGCCGGCGCGCCGGCGTTCGGCGGGCCGTCGGTCGGCCTGTTCGCGGCCCGTTCGCAGTTCATGCGCCAGATGCCGGGTCGGATTGTGGGCCGGACGCGCGAATTGGGCAAGGCGGAAGACGCTCACGCGGCGCGGCGCACCGGCTATGTCCTGACTCTGCAAGCGCGAGAGCAGTTCATCCGGCGGGAGCGTGCGACCTCGAACATCTCGACGGCGCAGGCGTTGATTTCGCTCGGCTTCACGATTGCGGTGCAGGCACTGGGGCCGCGCGGCCTGCGGGCGTCGGCGGAGCTCTGTTATCAGCGAGCACATGATGCGGCCAGACGGATTGCCGCGATTCCGGGCTACGCGACTCCCGAGCGCGGAGCGTGGTTCCAGGAGTTCCTGGTGCGCGGACCGATGCCCGCTGCGGAGCTCGCGGCTCGATTGTCCGAGCGCGGGATCACCGCTGGGCTCGACGTCTCTGATCGGGCGGAGCAGGAGGCGCGAGAGGCATTGCTGTTTGCGGTCACGGAAGCGACGCCCGACTCGCACGTCGATGCGCTGGTCGAGTCGTTGACGGCGATCGGAGACGAGGCGTGAGGGCGGCCGGGTCAAGGAGCGAGGATGTTGGCGCTCGACTGAGTTTCGATCGCGGCGCGCCGGGTCGCCGAGCGGTGGACGTGCCGGTCTGGACTGGCGAAGAGACGCCGCTGCCTGATGCCCAGCTGCTGCGCGACTCGCTGCGCTTGCCGGAGATGAGTCAAGGCGAGCTGGTGCGCTATTACACGGCGCTCTCGGCGCGCAACTATGGGATCGACTCGGGCATGTATCCGCTCGGCTCTTGCACGATGAAGTTCAACCCGAAGGTGAACGAGCTGATCGCGTTGCTGCCGGGATTCGCCGATGCGCATCCACTCGCTCCCGCAGAGGAGACGCAAGGCACGCTGCGCAGCCTGCTCGAGCTTGGCAACGGCTTGGCCGAAATCACCGGACTGCCCGAGGTCAGCCTGGCGCCGGCAGCCGGCGCACAGGGCGAGTTGGCCGGCGTGTTGATGATCAAGGCGGCGTTGGCGGATCGCGGAGAACTCGAACAGCGGCGGCGGATTCTGGTTCCCGACTCAGCTCACGGGACGAATCCCGCCACGGCGGCGATGGCCGGCTTTGCGGTCACACACATTCCGACGGCCGATGACGGCTCGCTGGAGCGGGACGCGATCGAGCGTGAGCTGGACGACAGCGTGGCGGGAGTGATGGTCACGGCGCCGAACACACTCGGCCTGTGGGAACGCGGGATCGAGGAGGTGGCCGGGCTGATCCACGAAGCGGGCGCGTATCTCTATGCGGACGGCGCGAACCTGAACGCGATCATGGGACGCGTGCGTTATGGCGACCTGGGCTTCGATGTGGCGCACCTGAATTTGCACAAGAGCTTCAGCACGCCGCACGGCGGGGGCGGACCGGGGGCCGGTCCGGTCTGCTGCAGTGAGGAGTTGGGTCCCTATCTGCCGACGCCGGTGCTCGAAGCGGACGGCGACGGGTTCGTCCGGCTTGGGGCTGGGGAGCGGAGCATCGGCCGACTGCAACAGTTCCACGGCAATGCGGGGGTGCTGCTCCGGGCGTATGCGTACATGCGGGCGCTTGGCCTCGACGGGTTGCGAGCGGTCTCGGGGCAGGCTGTTCTGAATGCCAACTACCTGCGGGTGTTGCTGCAAGGACATTACGACCTGCCGTACGAGCGGCCGGTCATGCACGAGGTCGTGTTCTCGGGCTCGCGTCAGCGTCGGCAGCATGGGGTGCGGACGTACGACATCGCGAAACGGCTGATTGACCACGGGTTTCATCCGCCGACGGTCTACTTTCCGCTGATCGTCGAGGAGGCGCTGATGATCGAGCCGACGGAGACGGAACCACCCGAGGCGATCGAGGCGCTGGCCGAAGCGCTGATCGCGATCGCGGAGGAAGCTGGCCGGGATCCGGACGCGCTGCATGGCGCGCCGTGGACGGCCCCGATTGGCCGGCTGGACGAGACGATGGCGGCGCGGCGTCCGGTGCTGCGCTGGGAGCCCCCCTCAGCGCCTACGGGAGATCTCCCCCCGCAACAGCGCGGGGAGCGTGCAAGCAGGCCACGCGCGTGAGTTAGTGGGTTCCCTGGGCGGCCATGACGGTGGGCATGCCCTGCATCCCTCGGAGGGTGTTGATCTCGCCTCGGTGACCGTTGAAGTGGCCCATCATGTGGAGGGAGATCGCTTCGCCCACGCTCTCGGTGCCGTTGCGCGCCGGGATTTCGCGTTCCAGGTCTTCGTCTGAGGCGTTGGCCAGGAACTGGGCGGTGCGCTCGAAGACGGTTTCCTGGTAGCCGGCCAGGGCGTCGATGTCGGTTACTTGGATCTGCTGTGCGTCCTCGTCCGACATGCCGGTGCCGAAGCCGTCGAAGGGCAGACCGGTGCGCGAGGCCCACTCTTCGTCCCAGACCGGCGCATCGCCGGTGACGCGACTGATGATCAGGTCCTCGACACGGGTGGTGTGCCAGAGGCACCAGGCGATCGAGTGGCTGCCGTGGTCGGGCACGAAGTGCAGTTGCTCGTCGGTGCCGTTGCGGGCGTCTTTCAGTGCGGCGTGGGTGAAGGCCAGGCTGCGCTCGATGAAGTCGACAGTGCTCATCAATGAACTCCTCTACTCAGGCCACGAGTCTAGGCCGGCAGGACCGACTCCGTCAGCCTCGGCCGAAGAGGGGCATCTTGGTCGCCATCACGGTGATGAAGGGCACGTTGGCGTCGAGCGGCAGATTGGCCATGTAGACGATCGCGTCGGCGACGTGTTCGACGTCGAAGGTCGGTTCTACGATCCGTTCGCCATTGGGTTGGGGGACGCCGCGACCCATGCCGCCGGTCATCTCGGTGAGTGCGTTGCCGATGTCGATCTGCCCGCAGGCGATGTCGTACTTGCGACCGTCGAGCGCGACCGCTTTGGTCAAGCCGGTGAGGGCGTGTTTGGTTGCGGTGTAGGGCGAGGAGTTGGGCCGCGGCCGGTCGGCCGAGATCGAGCCGTTATTGATGATCCGGCCGCCGCGGGGGTCCTGTTCCTTCATGATTCGGAACGCATGCTGCGTGCAGAGGAAGGCTCCGGTCAGATTGAGATCGACGACTGCTTGCCATTGCTCGAGGGTGAGGTCCTCGAGGGGGATCGGCGGCGCGCCGCTGCCGGCGTTGTTGAAGAGGAGGTCCAGCCGGCCGTATTCCTCGCGCAGGCGGGTGAACAGTTCCGCGATCGAGTCCGGGTTCGAGACATCGCTGACGACGGCGAGCGTGCGCTGGGCGTCGTCGCCGGCCATCCGTTGGGTCTCCTCCAGACGGTCGATGCGCCTGCCGGTCAGCACGACGGTCCAACTGTCGCGCAGCAAGGCCAGGGCCGAGGATCGGCCGATCCCGGATCCTGCGCCGGTGATCAACGCCACCGGAGTCGGGTCACTTGTCATGTTGCCGTCCCTTCACGATGCTGCGCGCCGTTGATCAGCCCGTAGGGCTGCGCCCAATCCAGTCCTTCACGCGTGCCGGCGCGCGGTCGATACTCGCAGCCGACCCAGCCCTCGAAGCCGAGCTGATCGACCATCGAGAGCAGGAATGGGTAGTTGATCTCCTGTCGGCCATCCGGCTCATGGCGGCCGGGTACGCCGCTGATTTGGATGTGTGCAATCAGGTCGAGTTGGTCGGTCAGTGTCTGGGCCAGATGGCCTTCCATGATCTGCAGGTGATAGAAGTCGCACTGTAGACGCACGTTGTCGCGCTCGACCTGCTCGATGATGCGGCGGGCTTGGGCGCTGCCGGTGAGGAAGTAGCCGGGATTGTCGACCGTGTTGAGCGGCTCCAGCAGGATGCGGATGTCGTCTGCCGCGGCCTGATCAGCGGCCCGACGCAGGTTATGGACGAAGGTCGATTCGGCTGACGAATCATTGCTGCGACCGGCCAGACAGTGAATCTGCGAACAACCCAGTGTGGTCGCGTAGTCGAGCGCCTTGGCCATTCCCTCGCGGAAGGCCGGTTGATTGCCCGGGACCGCGGCCAACGCGACGGGGGTATTGAGCAAGACGGCCTGCAGATTCGCCTCTGCGATTCGCGCCGCGAGGAGTGAGGCGGGCTCGGAGTAGGGCGCCTGGATTTCTACAGCCTGGAAACCAACATCCGCGGCGAGCGCGAATCGATCCAATAGCGGCGCTTCCTGAAACATCCATGAGACGCTCGCGGCAAGGGCTGGCATGCAGGCATGGTAGGGCGCATCGCAGGGGCCGCAGAGCAGGTCTCGGTTAGGCTGACCATCGAGTTCCAACCGCACCTTCCAGTTCAAATCAGAACGAAGTCTCCGATGCCACGAATGTCACGCCAGATTCGCACCAAGATCAGCAGCGACGGTCAGCTTGAACTCTCGCTGGCTGAGGTTGAGGTGCCGGCGCCGGGAGCGGACGAGGTGGTCGTGCGAGTGGAGGCGGCGCCGATCAATCCGTCGGATCTGGGACTGCTGATTGGCCCGGCCGAGATGAGCCAAGCTCGGGCGTCGGGCACGCCCGACAGCCCGGTGGTCAGGGCGCCGATTCCGGCTGCGGCGCTGGCGTCGCAGGCCGAGCGCTTCGACCAGTCTCTGGCGGCGGGTAACGAGGGCGCCGGGGTGGTCGTGGAAGCAGGCTCGGGCGGCGCGGCGCAGGCGTTGATGGGCAAGATGGTGGGCGCAATCGCTCGGGAGATGTATTCGCAGTACCGGGTAATGAACGTCGCACAATGCCTTGAGCTGCGCGAGGGCACGACGGCGGAACAGGGCGCCTCCTGCTTCGTCAATCCGCTGACCGTGCTGGGCATGGTGGAAACGATGCGGCTCGAGGGTCACACCGCGCTGGTGCATACCGCCGCCGCGTCCAATCTCGGTCAGATGCTGCAAAAGGTCTGCAACGACGAGGGCATTGAGCTGGTCAACGTGGTGCGACGGCCGGAGCATGTGGAGTTGTTGCGGGGGATCGGGGCGCGGCACGTCTGCGATACCAGCGCCGATTCGTTCGAGGCGGATCTGACCGAGGCGCTGACCGAGACGGGCGCGACGCTCGCTTTCGACGCCACGGGCGGCGGTCCGTTGGCCAGCCGACTGCTGAGTTGCATGGAAGCGGCGGCAAAGGCCAAGCATCCCGGCTTCAATCGATACGGCTCCAACGTCTACAAGCAGGTCTACATCTACGGCGGTCTCGACACGTCGCCGACTGTGCTGCACCGCGACTTTGGCCTTGCCTGGGGACTGGGCGGCTGGCTGCTGACGCCGTTTCTGGAGCGAATCGGCCCGGAGGCGGCGGAGCGCCTTCGACAGCGGGTGGCGGATGAGGTGACGACGACGTTCGCGAGCCACTACGTGAGGACGATTTCGCTGGCCGAGGCGCTCGATCTCGACCACATTGCGGTCTATAACCGGCGGGCGACGGGCGAGAAGTACCTGATCAATCCGAACCAGGGCCTGAGCTGAGCGGGTGGTCGGGCGGACGGCGACCACCCCCCTCACTGCATGGCATCTTGCTCGGCAACGGGGCAGGGGGGACAGGGATGCGCGCGCGGCTATTGCCTGACAGCCTGAAGGTCCCAGTCGGGGGAGACGGGTTCGGCGGAGGTCCAGCAGGTGCAGGCGTACTGGGCGACCTGGCTTGGGTCGATGAGGCGGATGGCGCCGCGCCGGATGGAGCAGACGAGTCCTTCCTGGGTGAGGAGCGACAGCGCGGCGCTGACGGCGGGCCGAGTGGCGCCGACGACCTCGGCCAGTTCTTCATGGGTGATGGGGACGATATCGTCATCGGTTTCGCGTTGGATCAGTGAGAGCCAGGCGCAACAGCGGGTGCTGAGCGGGTGGAAGCGACCGCAGACCGCGTGCTGGGCTGCGAGGCGGTAGCTGCGGTCGGTGGCGCGAGCCATGGCGAGGCGCAAGGCGGGCGCTTCGGAGGCGATGCGGCGTATCACGGTGGCGGGGACGACGAGCGCCTCGCCAGGCAGGCGGACTTTGAAGCTGAGGAAAAAGGGCAGGCCATGCAAGGCCCGCATGCCGCCGATCACGCCCTCGGAACCGACGAACACGGGCTGGATACACTCGCCGTCTTCCGTTTCCAGGACGCCGCCAAAGATGCCGCTGAGCGGGAAGAGCACGTTGCCTCGGCTGAACAGGCGATCCAGACGGTCTCCGCGGCGGAGGTAGACGAGGGTCGCGTTGTCGAGCAACTCGGCGAGCACGTCGGGCGAGAGCTGGGAGAGGATTCGGTTCGCGCGGGAGCGACCCAGCCAATCCGCTCGCTGTTCAACAGACGCGCCATTGTGTATTGCCGGTGCCATCGTCGGATCCCTGCTAGTGGCCGTTGGTCGATCACGCGGTTGATTTGAGTCGGTTGCCGTCAAACGGGTTCTGGGCGTATGAACTCGATCCAACCCAGGCCATCGGTCACCTTAGAGGATTATCGCGATTGAGAATTGAGTTCGCAACACCTACTCTGTGCGCGACTCGGAACGGCATCGAGCGACTGCCGAGTGGAAGGGGTTCGTATGGAAGAGAGCACGCCGCTGCTTGTGGTGCGCGACCTGCGCAAGTGGTTCGGGGGGGTTCACGCGCTGGACGGGGTGGATCTGGAGATCTACGACGGCGAGATCCTGGGGATCATCGGACCGAACGGTTCGGGCAAGACGACGCTGTTCAACGTGGTGGCCGGAGTACACAAGCCGACCGGCGGCAGGGTGACCTGGATGGGTGAGGACATCACCGGAAAGTCAGCCGAGTCGATGGCCGGGCGCGGCATCATCCGCACATTCCAGCAGGCGATGGCGTTCGAAGATCTGTCGGTGCGTGACAATGTGGGCATTGCCTGTCAGCATCGTCCTCGATCTGTGCTCGCCGATCAGGAGTACGAAGGGTTGGCCAGCCCGGAAGAGATCATCGATTTCGTCGGCTTGAGCGAGTTCGCCGATGAGAAGGCGACCAATCTCGGCTTCGGCAACCTGCGTCGTCTGGGTGTGGGTATCGCGATCGGTGGACATCCGCAGTTGTTGATGGCGGACGAGCCGGCAGCGGGGCTGAATGACAACGAAACGGCCGACCTGAGCCAGTTGATTGGGTCGATTCGCGATCGCGGGGTGACGGTGGCGGTGATCGA
Organism: Dehalococcoidia bacterium; assembly: GCA_034428415.1. GTDB lineage: Bacteria > Chloroflexota > Dehalococcoidia > Bin125 > Bin125 > Bin125. Next base: position 12,362 of record DAOUHS010000139.1, on the reverse strand, counting down.
CCACGACATGAATTTGATGATGAACATCTGCGACCGGCTCGTGGTGTTGGACTTCGGTCAGAAGATTGCCGAGGGCGAGCCCGACGAGATCCGCAACGATCCCAAGGTGCTGGAAGTGTATTTGGGGGAAGATCTTGCCGCTGCTGCAAATTAGCGACCTACATACCGCATACGGTCGCACACGGGTGCATCGCGGGATTGAGCTGAGCATTGAGGCCGGAGAGATTGTCGCCATCCTGGGCCCGAACGGGGCGGGGAAGTCGACCCTGCTCAGCGCGATCGCCGGATTGATTCGGCCAACCGGGGGATTGATCGAGTACCAGGAACAAGACCTGACCGGCTGGACTGCGGACCGTGCGGCCAAGGCCGGGATCAGCCTGGTACCCGAGGGTCGGCGGATTTTTCAAGGGATGACCGTGCGCGACAATCTCGAGCTGGGCGCCTACGTCCAGACCAATCGGGCCTCGGTTGAAGGGGATCTTGAACGAGTCCTAGATTACTTCCCAATCCTGAGAGAACGCCTCGACTCGCAAGGCAGCGACCTCAGCGGCGGACAGCAGCAAATGCTCGCCATCGGCCGCGGCCTGATGGCTCGCCCCACGCTCATGTTGTTGGATGAGCCGTCGCTCGGCCTCTCGCCGGTGCTCGTCAAAGAGCTGGAGACGATCATTCTTGGAGTGCGAGAGGAATTCGGCGCCTCGGTGCTGCTGGTGGAGCAGAACGCCAGCCTGGCGCTGGCGGTGGCGACGCGCGGATACCTGATGCAGACGGGCGCGATTGCGGCGGAGGGTCTGCTCGATGAGATGCGCGAGACCGGGCTGATGCGCGAGTTGTACCTGGGAGCAGAGGCGGCGGGCGGGGACTGAACGCCGGGTTCCGACTTAGCCGAGCGCGTCCACTCCGGCCTGAGCGACCTCGGTGTCCTGCTGGTAGCTGCCGCCGCTGACGCCGACAGCTCCGATGATTGCCTCATCGCCGACCAGCGGCAGGCCGCCGCCGATCATCATGAAGTTCGGGATCGCCGTGACCCCGTGGAGCAGGGGTGGATCGTTTTCGATCGCCGCGTACCACTGATCAGTGGCCAGACCGAAACCGACCGCGGTGGTCGCTTTCGCTTGAGAGACATCAACGCTGGCCAGCAGCGAGCCGTCCATGCGCAGGAAGGCCTTGAGACGGGCGGATTCGTCGACGACGGCGATCACCATCGGCACGCCGATCTGATTGGCCTTGGCGACCGCTGCCTGGATCACCTGTTGGGCGCCTTCGGCGCTGATGGTCTGCCTGGAATTCGTTGTCGCCATCGCGTGTTCCTGTTCTGTCTTGGCTGACTGGGGGCTCTGCGCCTATGCGGCGGAGCCGCGTAGCAGGCCCTGCGGACGGACGAGGAGGATCAGGATCATGAGGCCAAAGGCGTAGGCGTTGGTCCAGGCGGGGGCGAAATAGCCCTGGCTCATGGCTTCCAGCAGGCCGAGGAAGAGCGCCGCCAGGACGGCGCCGGTGACGTTGCCGAGCCCGCCGATGATGGCGACGGCGAAGCCCTTGATCACGAAGTTGGCGCCGACGAAGGGGGAGACGGGGAAGAAGGAGATCAGCAGGCCGCCGCCGAGTCCAGCGATGGCGCTGCCGACGATGAAGATGCCCATCACATAGCGGCGGACGGGGATTCCCATCAAGGCGGCGGTGTCGCGATCGGTGGCGATCGCCCTCAGCGCGCGGCCCCAGCGAGTCCGCTGAATCCCGTAGAAGGTGGCCCCGAACAGGGCGAGCGTGGTGCCGATCACGAACACGCGGGTCGCCAGCACGCGCACATCGCCGACGTCCCAAACGACGTTAAGGGGTCTGGGAATGTCGACGGCATCGGCATTCCAGATGCCGGCGACGACGTGCTGGAGGATGAAGATCAAGCCGATTGAAACGATGAACCCGTTTATCGGTTCGGCGAGGGTGAAGCGAAACAGGCCCCGTTCCAGAGCCAGACCGAGTAGGCCGACAACGGCGATGGCGAGCATCAGGCCGAGGAAATAGAAGCCAAAACCGGCGCCCAGGCCGACCTCCACAATCAGCGCCCAAACGGCGTAGCCACCGATCATCAACATCTCGCCCTGGGCGAAGTTGACGATTCCGGTGAGACCGAAGATCAGCGTGATGCCAATCGCGATCAAGGCGATCACGCTCGCGATCGACAGGCCGAGGACTACCTGCTGGAGGAAGGTTTCCATCTACTCGCCGTCCTCTCGCTGTCGCGATCGTGACCTGCCGGACCTCGCGATTCGCTGATTGCGGCTGGCGGACAAGCTAGCGAAGCGAGGCAGGCGGTTTCGTCATGACGCTTACTGACATCCGACGGCGGAATTTTCATCTTGACCAGAAGCTGCCAACGTCAGGCCGCTGATCGTCGGAACGGCGCAACCAGTCCGCGCCCGCGGCGAATGGAAGGAGCGACCCCTCATGACGACAGATAGACGGTTTGCCTTATCGGAGGGTCGAGCTTTACTTGCGCTTGTCAGCGTGCTTGCGCTGGTTGCGATGATGTTCGTGGCCTGTGGCGACGATGAAGAGCAGGAGCAGCCCGCTGCCGCTGCCGCGCCGGCCGAGGAGCAGCAACAACAAGAGGCGATGGAGGAAGAAGTCATCTGGATCGACATCGGCGTCGTGGCGCCGAGTTCGGGCAGCTACGAGGTCTTCGGTCACACCTACGAGGCTTCGGGCAAGCTGGTGGAGCACGAGATCAACACCGGCGCCCAGTACTGCATAGACCAGGGTGTCTGTGAAGAGGGCGGCGGCTTCCTGATCGACGGCAAGCTGCACAAGATCCGCATCCACTTCCGCGATGACCGCAGCGACATCAACGCCCACGTGGCGTTGGTTCAGGAGCTGGTCCGCGATGTTGGCATCGTCGCCTGCATGTGCGGTACACCGCATGACTTCGCCATCGCCAGTTCGAAGGTGACGCAGCCGGCAAAAGTACTGCACTTCTCTGGTTCCAGCACCCTCGAAGAGATTCTGACCGAGGAAGCGACCGCCCCCGGCGGCGAGAACCGCTACCTCTTCCAGACCGAGACGCGCGAATGGCAGCGCAGCGGCAGCGTTATGAAGGGCGCGGTTGACCTGATCGACCCGGACTCGGAAGTCTCGGTGATCTTGATGCTGAACGACGCCACCGGTCAGTTCCTCGGTCCGTACTTCAAGCGAGCGCTCGAAGCCAATGGGCAGACCGTGCCGGACATCATTTACTGGGACCCGGAAACGACGGACTTCTCACCACTGTTCTCGCGTGCCAAGGGACATGATCCCGACATCGTGCTGTTCCTCTACGACCCGGACCGTGCCATTCAAGCCATTCCTCAGGCGCTTGAGATTGGCGCAGCCAAGAGCGGCTACTTCATGTTCGGGATCGACCCCGGCGAGTACCAGAAGCGCGAGCTGCAGTCCGAACTGCCGGTTGGCATGGCCTGCGTGCCGATCTGTTGGGGCGCGACCGACCGTGAGCAAGCGGCCGACTACTGGGTCCGGTATGAAGAGTTCGGCAACGAGCTGCGCTCCTTCTCCTCGGTCAGTCTGCTGACCTACGACGACTACTACATGCTGATCAAGGCCTATCAGGCCGCCGGTACGTTCGAGGATCCGGACGCGGTAGTCGACGCATTGCTGGAGGTTCGACACGACGGCGTGATTGCCGACGGGTTCTACTTCGACAGTCGTCACATCGTTGCGCACGGGACCGAGGTCTGTGTATCGCGTCAGCTCGAATTCGAGTGCCAGTTCACACCGCCACCGGACGACCCGCCGCCCGGCACACCGGGATTCTGATCGGCGGCAGCTGTACAACGAGGCTCAGCCGCCCTCACCTCCCGCGGCTGAGTGTTACCGCCACGCTGTTGGTCGCCCTGCTGAGGGGCGACCAACAGCGTCACGCACTGGGGTCGGACACTGTTCGAACCTCGCTCAATCGCATGAAAGTGGCTGAATTGACCGCCTGACGTAGCGCGCCCTGCGATCGAGGAAGGTGGAGGCCAAGGCTGTGATTGCTGACTTGTGGGATTCGCGCGGCCGTTCCGCCACCAGGCATCTCGCCCGGTTGGCCAGGCGGGAACTGACGCCGGCGCAGACCATCATGTGGACTGCGCTGGTCGTGGTGATCGTGTTGTTCCCGACTATTGTCAGCAGCTCGCGCTTCCTCGATGTCGCGATCACGTACGGCATCTTCGCCATCTGCCTCTACGGTCTGGGGTTTCTCTACGGCCAGACCAACTACCTCTCGATCGCGCATTCGGCCTTGATGGGCGTTGGCGCGTACACCGCGGCGATTCTGTTTATCCAGATCGGGTTTGGATTCTGGGCAGTGCTCCCGTTGGCGGCGCTGCTGGCCATGGTCGCGGCGCTCCTGTTGGGCTACCCGGCACTGAGGGTCAGCGGCTACCACTTCGTGATCGTTACCTTCGCGGCCTGCGAATTGTTCGTGCTCGCGACCCGGAACCTCGGTGGGGCCGAAGCCCGCAAGGGACTGACCGGCGGCGCGCAAGGACTCGACATCACGGAGCCGGTTGGCGCCATATTCGGCCAGAGCTTCGACATCAACCTCGAACTCGAGCCCTTCTATTACCTGGTGATCGGATTTCTGTTCATCACGATCATCGTGACGCAGCTCCTGGTCTCGTCGCCTCTGGGTCGGACGTTCCGGGCGATCCGCGAGAACGAGCCGCTCGCCCGCTCTGTCGGCATTCGCGCCAACTGGTACAAGATCTTCGCGTTCGGGATCAGCGGGCTCTTCGCTGGCGTCGCCGGGGCTCTGTTCGCTTACAAGCTGCGCCACATCGCGCCGGACCTGTTCAACTCCTTCGAGGGCGTCGAGCTCGCATTGATGGTCTTGCTCGGTGGGTCGAGACGGCTGATGGGTCCCCTGGTCGGCGCGATCATCGTCGGCTTCTTGCCCGATTTCCTCGACGTCATTGGCATCGGGCTGACCCCCTTCCAGCGTCAGATTGTTTTCGGCGCGATGCTGGTTGCGGTCATCATTTTGCTCCCGCACGGGCTCGTGCAGGGCATCGCCGACCTCTACGGATACGCCAAACGCGCGCTCGTCGTCCTGCTGCGTCCGCCGCCGGGTCCGGAAGGAGGTGACGGGGCGCCTGCCGCCTCCGGCGACCTCCCCGACGGCGACTCGGAAGAATCAGCCGACCAAGCGGCTGATGAGGTTGAAGTTGCCGAAGAAGACAGCGAATCCAAACCGCAGGTAGAGCAAGTCAGCGGATCCTAAGGCTCCTTCAGGCAACCGCGTCGAAGTCGCTGCGAGGATGTGCGATGCACATCAAGTGTGTTCGGATGTTGGCTCCTGCGGAGGCTCCTTTGGCGGCAGAGCCAGGTGCAGCAGGAGATCGCGCGCCCGCAGATACAGCGCCTTGAGACCGCTAACCATGCCCTGCGGCAACAGCAGAATCAGCAGGATCAGCGCCAGCCCGTAGGCGATCTGGATGTAGTTGGGATTGTTGGCAAAGGGCAGCTCAGGCACGAACTGCACCACTGACGCACCGACCAAGGGACCCAGCAATGGAACTGCGCCGCCCATGAGCACCATCAGCGCGAGCTGAATCCCGTCTTGCGCCCCGAACAGGCTCGGCTCGATGTGCCGGAGCAGGAAGGCGTAGTGGACACCGGCGGCGCCGGTGAAGGCTCCGCTTAAGGTGAAGGCCATGATCTTCGTGCGCGCGAGACGGATGCCGATCGACTCGGCCAGGTCCTCGTTCTCGCGCACGGCGCGCATCGTGGCGCCGAACCCGGAGCGGCGAATCAGGTACACCGCAACGATCGCGATGACCAGGTAGGCCACCGTGACGTAGTAGATCGAGTTTGCCGACTGCAGACCGATGCCAAAGAAGTCGGGCATCCCTCCGTGAACGATCAGCCCGAGCCGGCGACCGCTCTCGAAGCCTCCGCCGTTCTCGAGCACGATCCGCACCAGCTCGCCGAACCCGAAGGTCGCGATCAGGAAGAAGTGTCCGCGAATCCGCAGCGCCGGATATGCGAGCAGCGCCGCCGCAACGGAAGACATGATGATCCCCAAGGGCAACACAGCCCAATAGGACCAGCCAAACTCTCGGAAGAAGATCGCCCCGGTGTACGCGCCGATCGCCCACAGGCCCGCGTGCGCCAGTGAAAGGATCCCGGCCTGCCCGAAGATCACGGCCAGTCCGTAGACCGCGATCGCGGTCGTGCCGGTCACGGTCGCGAGGAACAGGTGGCGGCTGCTGGTGAACTCGGGGAGCAGCAGGATGAAGATGCCGACAGCCAGGATCACGACCGCGCGCTCGGCCGTGGCCACGCGCCGCGCCCCACTCGTCGCCTCCGCGATCTGCCTCATTGCGCCTGTCTTGGCCAACATGCGTCTGCGCAATCCTGCCAAGCCCGGCTAGCGAGCCGGAGGCCCCTGCAAGCCGGTCAGCAGACCTCGCGGCCGCACCAGCAGGATGATGATCATGACGATGAAGGCATACGACTCCGACCACTCAGGTTGGAAGTACTGGGTGCCCATGGCCTCGGCGAGTCCGAGTCCAAACGCCGCCAGAATCGCACCAAGCGGGTTGCCCAGCCCGCCGGCCAGGGCAACCGCAAAGGCCTTGATCACAAACCGGCCACCGATGAAGGGGTCGATCGGGAAGAGGCCGATCATCAGCGCGCCGCCCAGCCCCGCCAGCAGTGAGCCGACCAGGAACACGACCATGATGTAGCGGCGCACCGGGATGCCCATCAGTGCGGCCGTGTCACGGTCGATGGCGCTGGCGCGCAGGGCGCGGCCGTGACCGCTGCGGTAGATCGCCCAAAGCATGAGGGCAACGACCACGAGCGTCGCGCCGACGACCAAAATACGGGTGCCTGGTATTCGTGCGCCGCCGAGGTCGAAGACCTTCGTGATCGGCGCAGGCACGTCGACGATGCTGGCACCAACTGGAGACAGTTCGACTAACAGGTGTTGTAAGACGATGATCAGGCCGAGCGAGACGATGAAGCCGTTGATCGGCGAGTCGAAGGTGAAACGGAACAGCCCGCGTTCGAGCGCTACGCCAATCAGCCCAACCGCCACGATTGCAAAGATCACGCCGAGCCAGAAGCTGCTGCCGAGCTGAATCGTGACGAACCAGGTGAGGAAGCCGCCGATCACGAGCAGTTCGCCATGGGCGAACATGACCAGGCCGGTGAGGCCGAAGATGAGGGTGACGCCGAGGGCCATCAAGGCGATCACGGCGCCAATGGACAGCCCGTTGATCACCTGCTGCAGGAAGATCTCCATCGGCGCCTCATCTTCCCCGATTTGCTGTCACGGTCGCGGTGTCGTCAGTAGACGTGATGCTTGGCCTGCGACAATGAGCCCTCGCGTCGCCGTGCGGCGTGCGAGGGCTCAGAATGCCCGCTACTCCGCGCCTAACAGCGACGCAGCAGCCTGATGCGGACTACTCTTCGCTCCCCTCCTGGTTGGCCAGCACAAATTCTTCACTCACGCCGAGCGGTTCGGGACCGTATTCCTCGAGCGAGAAGTTGGTGCAGCTAATCTCTCCGCGTTGGACGCGGCAGGTGTCGTAACCGTGGGCGACGCGGTGCCATTCCGCGTCCATGGTCAGCGTGGGGCTGAGCACTCCGTCGATCGAGATGCCCTCCATTGCTTCGGCGATCGCCGTGGTGTCATCGACCGTGCCGGCCTTCTGCATGGCGGCGACCAACATGTAGACGTAGTCGTACTGCCAGAGCGTGATGTCGGTCAGCGGCGCCGGCGAGCAACCGTCCGGATTGCCACACTCGAACTCGTTGACAGCGCGGTAGTGTTCCCGCGAGCGCTCACTGGTGTTGATCGCCCGGCACAGGTTGATGCAAGCCAGAACGATTGGGTCCTCGTTGTCAATCCCGCCGGGGAAGTTCTCTTGCCACCAACCCGGGTCAACGCCGAAGACCATGTAGCCGCGCGCGACCTCGAGCTCGAGCGCCTGCTCGGCGATCAGCACGGAGTCGGCCGCGATGTACCAGTTGTGCATCCAGTCAGGCTCGAGACCCTTGAGCCGGGTCAGGAAGGGTGTGAAGTCGGTCGTGCCCGGTGGATAGAAGACGACTGGGTGGGTCTTCTGGCCCAGCGCGGTCAAAACGCCGTTGTAGAACTTGCCCAGGAACTGACCCGAGGGGTCGTCGGTGGCGATGATGACGGACGTGTCGCCGGGTTCGGCGCCGAGCAGTTCGAGCACACCAGCGGCCGTGATCACGCTGCGAGTCAGTTCGGATGGCTCGATCTGGAAGAGCCACTTGTGTGTCGTTTGAGAAGTCTCGGGGTTGAGGACGCCACCCTCGGAGGTGAGGATGCTCAGTGCCATCAGGTGGAGCACCTTTTCGGGCTGGGTCAGCTCGGATGCCGCCAGGCCGACACCGTGCGGCAGGGGCCCGAAGATGATCTTGATACCTTCATCGCGAATCAGCTCCTGCACGGCGGCGATCCCGACGGCGTCGTCGGATCGGCTGTCTCGAGCGACGACTTCAATGGTGTAGGTCGTGTCGCCCACGACGAAGCCGCCGGCCTCGTTGATCTGCTCGACTGCCAGTAGCAGTCCGACTTCCTCTGACTTGCCGTAGAAGGCCAGACCGCCGCCGGAGAGCGGCTGCACCGAGCCGATCCGGACGACGCCGGTCTGGGCTTCGGGCTCTGCTTGTTGCTGCTGGGCTTGCGGTTCAGGCTGTGGCTGAGCCTGCTGTTGCTCGACCTGGGCGGCGGTCTGCTGCTCGTCCTCGTCGTCGCCGCAGGCAGCAACAGCGAGGCCGAGCAGGAGCGCAGTGAGCGCTACGGCGACCATTCCCATCCAACGCCAATGCAACAGGCGTCTATCGGTCTGCGGGTCGGTCATCTCCCTGCCTCCTGGGCTCTTGCGCCGTACTGCCGATGCGGCCGGCGCTCGCTATTCATAGGTGTGTCCGGGCATGAATTGAACCTCCTTGATCGCCAGTTCTCCCTGGGAGTACTGCATCCCGGACTCGTCGTGACCAGGGAAGATGAACGCGTCCAGCTCGGACGCGATGCGCTCAACCTTCCCGCACGAATTCAGAAAGTCCTCGTTGCTGGTATTGACGAAGTTGGGGATCGGGGGCGGACCGAAGGCGTCGTGGGTGCTGACGGCGTCGCCGGCCAGCAGCGCCCAACCGGTGGTTTCGAGCCGCACGAGGACGCCCATCGAACCGGGCGTGTGACCGGGCAGGCTGATCGTCCAGAGGTCTTCAAAGATCTCCTGGTCGCCATACATCAGGGTGGGATTGCGGCGCGAGATGAAGTTCCAGTCCTTGCGCACGAAGAAGTTGTCCGCCGACCAGATGTTGGTCGCGTAGCGGTGCTCATCCTCGTGCAGCACGATCTGTGCGCCGGCATCTTCGAATGCGCGTAGGCCGCCGGCGTGATCGGCATGGCAGTGACTGAGGATCACGTAGTCGAAGTCGTCGGGACCCAATCCGATTTGCTTCAGCGAGTTCTCGAGCAGGACATCCGAGTTGAGTTCGCTGAGGTCGATCGTGGCTTGCCATTCGGGCAGCCACTCGTCTGCGAAGTTGGTCGAGATGCCGGTGTCGTAGAGGATGCGACCGGCGGGATGGTTGATGATGTAGGCCAGCGAGGGACAGCGGTACCAGGTGCGAGGCATGCTGGTGCGGCCGGGCAGGAGCATGTCGTTGGGATTGGGATAGCCAAGCAGGCCGTAGTCCATACCCATGTAGCCCAGCTTGAGCCCCTGAAGTGTGGTTGCCATGATGCCTACAGCCTTCCGCTTACCGACTCAGCCTCCCGGCGCGGGCAGGCTGCCCGCGCCGTCGAGGGTTGCTGCGTTCATTGGCGCGGCGGTTAGACGCCGTTGGTCGGGCTGAGGCCGGGCGACACGTCTGGGTTGACCACGAGACCGCCGCAGGCGTCGGCGAGAGCGGGCATGCACTGGTCGGCGAACATGTGCATCTGCTCCTCGGTCTCCTCGCCGCGGTAGCCGCCCATCTCGAACCAGGCCGTGAACATGAAGTCCTCGTAGCCGACCGTTTCCTTGATCTCCATGATTTGTTCGACGATCTGGTCGGGGGTGCCAACGAAGGCGAGGCCCTTGTCGATGCAGAGGTCGGCGGTCACGGGGCGGTCGGGCGGGGGCGGCGGCTCGTCGATGTCGGTGATCACGCCACCGAAGCCGAACGCGCCGAGGTACGGCCAGGCCGCTTCCATGCCGAGCTTGTAGCGCTCGAGGTCGTTCTTCTCGTCGCCGGGCTTGAGGATGTGGATGTAACGCGCCGGCGAGAAGCCGCGCTTGACGTCCGCGTCGTAGCCGAACTTCCAGGGACCCTCGCGGTCGAGGCGGTCCGGCCACTTGTTCTTTTCCAGCGTTTCGTAGTAGCGCTCGACGTTGGCCTTGAGCCGCGAGTTGGGCTCGGGAATCGTGTAGCAGTTGACGCCGTTGGCGGCGGCCCACTCAATCGAGCGCGGGCTGGTGACCGGCATCCACATGGGCGGCACCGGCTTCTGGATCGGGTGGGGATAGACGCTGATCTCTTTGAGCGTGGTGCCGGTCGCGTAGACGGGCGGGCCCGAGGCGTACATGTCCGGCGCGCCAATATCGAGCACGCTGTCGAGGTCGCGGTCGACGTGCTCCTGGCTGAAATAGGCGATCGTCGAGGGGTTGCCCCACTTGGTGTAGCTGGGCGGCAGGTTGAAGAACTCGCCGGTGTGGCTGAACGAGTGCTCCCTCCAGGCCTTGTTGATGATCTGGAAGCACTCTTCGAAGAAGGAGCGGTTGCGCTCCTGGTCCTGGATCGTCGCGCCCTGCGCACCGCCGAGCACCTCGGTCTCGCGCGACTGATAGCCGCGTCCGACGCCGAATTCGAGCCGTCCGCCGCTGATCACGTCGAGCATCGCGCCCTGTTCAGCCAGGCGGATCGGGTGGTGCCAGGGCAGGATGTTGGCCATCTGGCCCAAGCGAATGCGGCTCGTCTGGGCGGCGATCGCGGTCTCGGCGAGGATCGGGTTGGGGCTGAACTCGACCCCCTCCGGCTGCATGTGGTGTTCGGTCATGAACCAGTAGTTGAAGCCGAGCTCCTCGGCCAGGACGCCCTGCCGGACCTGATTGACCAGAACGCGCTGGAAACTCTCGCTGGTCTCGTCGAGCGTTCCGGCATTGACCCGAGTGCCGTTGACCACGTTGCTTTCGAGGTCGACTGCACCATTGTGGAAGATTCCGAGTTCAAGCATGGTGTTCCTTTCGTTCGCCGCCAGCGGCGAAGGTGTTGACCGTCGTGGGTTGGACGGTTGCGCGTGGTTGAAGGCCTATCCACTCGCCCCGAGGGCGCAGGCGATCTGGGCGCTCAGCCGGCGAAGCGTACGTGGACGGCGCGCCGGGCGCACTTGCGTAGCGGCAGTTTGCGAATCGCGAGATGGGATGTCAGTAAGCACCATGACACTTGAGGCAGACCTCCGCTGTGGCGATGTTGGGCGTAGCAGGGCAAGGACGCGACCGGAGGGTCAGCCGCGAGCTGACGCCGTTCGTCGGCGCTGCTCGGCGCGGGCTGTGCCTTGCGGCGAGCCGCAAGGAGCGGCCGCGGCGATTCCACCGGCCTTCAAGACTTGATCGGAGGCGGAGACGGGTCTCGTACCCTTGCGGGGTTGAGCGCTCGGCGGTCGCCAGCGAGACTTGACCGGGCGCGATGGTAGACAGGAGTAACGCATGGCACTCGATGTTGCGACGGCAACCTTTTATGAGGAGATGATCAAGGGCTCCGATCCCGACGCGAAGGCGATGCATGAAGGCACGCCCGAGGAAGCGCGAGCGTACCGCGCCGAGTTGGCCGCACTGAACGGGCCGGCTCCCAGAATGGCCCGAGTCGAAGACCATACGATCGAACAGCCGGACGGCAGTTTCCAGGTCCGTGTGCTCGTGCCGCTCGAGCCGGCCGCTGGAGTGATCGTCTACTACCACGGCGGTGGCTGGGTCGTCGGCTCGATCGACGAGTCGGACACGCTGGGCCGCAAACTGGCCGAGCGAACCTCGTGCGCGGTCGTGCTCGTCGACTACCGCCTCGCGCCGGAGCATCGCTACCCGGTCGCGGTCGACGATTCGTACGCCGCGCTCGAGTGGGCCGCCGAGCATATGAACGAGATCGCCGGAGGCGAAGTCCCACTGATCGTGGCCGGCGACAGCGCTGGTGGGAACCTCTCCGCGGTCATGTCGCTCCGCGCGCGCGACCGCAACGGTCCCAACATCGCGATGCAGGTGCTGATTTACCCGGTCACCGACGCCAACTTCGACCGACCCTCATATCTGGATCCCGAGAATCAGTTGATGCTCACCCGGGACTCGATGATCTGGTTCTTTGAC
>DAOUHS010000138.1:0-6358 GCA_034428415.1 Dehalococcoidia bacterium | reverse complement strand
TAGACCGCCTCACCCAGGATCTCGGTGCTCGCGGCGGCTGGATTGATTGGAATGATCCGGCAGCCGTGTTGCTGCATGTAGGCGGTGACGCGGTGTGAGTCGCGTTCCGGCTTTGGTGAGAGGCCGATCACGGCGATCGTTTGCATATCGGACAGCGACGCTTCAACGTCGGCGTCGATCTGATCCTGCCATTGTTGGTCGTTATCTGTCATCTGCGTCCCCTACCAGATTGGTCCGCGGATCGGGGCTTCGGTCAATGCGGAGAAGGCCTCCGCGACTTCGAAGATCTGCTGTAAGCCTTCTTCCTCGTGCTGGCGCGGCGTCGAGACCGAGCCGAGTACGTGCCTGGTCCCGCTTTTCTTGACGAGCACGAGCTGCCATTGGGCGAACTCTTCGGCCGGCAGTGCGCCGCCGGCTCGCGCGATCTCGCGGCCTTCGTCCTCGACCAACAACTCGCGGACCTTCCAGAAGGGGATGAGTTCGTTGGTCCCGATCCCGAGTCCGAGGAAGCGCTGCTTCATTGAGACGTTTTGTCCGCCGCGGTCGGCGACGATGTTCGCGCCCATTAGTGCGTAGACCAACGAAATTCCTGATAGCGGCAAGAGGACGACAGCGAACAGCAGCAGGATTCCCATTAGCCAGAAGGGGAAGGAATCGACCGAGGTGCCGAGCAAGGCGAGCAGTCCGGCGGTCAATGCGACACCTAACAGGGGAACGATGACTGCCGACTTCGGTGGTCTGATCTCGATTCGGTTGGGCGAGATGTTGACCACTCGGCGATGCAGGAACAGGGTGCGCTTGGCCAATGGCTCTTCGATGGCCTGGGGACGTTCCAGCAGACGCTCTTCGGCGTCGTCGAGGACTTCGTCAAGTTCGCCGAGCGGCGTCGATTCGGTCGATTCTGTCGTCACACCGCCAGCCTAACAACGGCGATATGCTCGGCTCATGGATCGCACGCGCCTGACTGGTCTGATCCTGATGATCGCTGCGGCGTTCCAGGCGCTCTGGTTCGTGCTCGGCGTGCGCCGCCGCAGCTATGCCGCCGTTGCCATTCCCGCTGGCGTGATCACCCTCACTGCTGCCGTGCTGATCTTCTGGGTCGGCTGGACGACCTATGAGCTCGAAGATGACCTCGAGGGCTTGAACTTCGTGCCCGAACCGCTGGACGACATCTAGTCGCGAACCGGCCTTCAATCTGCCCACTGCGGACCTTCGATTCGACGTAGGTCGTCCTGCGAGATTGTTGTCAATAGCTCGCCGACCAGTGATCCGTCGGGCAGCGTCAGGCCGGCGGCGAGATCGGCTAGCGGTCGCAGGACGAATCCGCGCTGGGTCATGTAGGGATGCGGGATTTGGAGTCGGGGGGCGTCGATGACCTGGCGGCCGTAGAGCAAGATGTCGATGTCGATTGCTCGTGGGCCCCAGTGCTGTTCCCGGACCCGGCCTAAGTCGTTTTCGATGGCCTGTATTGCGTCCAATAGCTCGAGTGGCTCGAGGGTTGTTTTGCCTCCTACGACTGCGTTGAGGAAGTCGGGCTGATCGGTGACGCCCCAGGCCGCCGACTCGTAGAGCGAGGACACGCGGAGATCGTCCAGAACATCGCGAAGTTCGGCGACCGCGGAGCGCATCATCTCTCGTCGATCTCCCATGTTCCCACCCAGGCCGAGGAAGACGTTCGTCATCGGCGCACGATGTCGTCGGCCATGCGAACGACCCGGCACATCTCGGCTACGTCATGGACGCGGACCAGGTCCGCGCCGTTAGCAACAGCGAGCGCGGTAACCGCGGCCGAGCCTTCCAGGCGCTGGTCCACGTCCCAGCCGAACTGTTGGCCGGTCATCCGTTTACGTGACATGCCGACCAGGATCGGCCGTCTCAGCTCTCGGAGCTCAGACAGTCGCCGGAGAATCTCCGCATTTTCCGACAGTTGCCAGCCGAACCCAAAGCCAGGATCGAGGATCACCCGCTCCTGATCGACGCCGTGGCTTGTCCCAATCGAGAGCGCCTCGCGAAAGCCGTCGAGGACCGATGCAACCGGATCAGCAGACTGCGGTCGACGGCGCTGGTTGTGCATCGCGATCACCCAGGCATCGCGAGCGGCGGCGACATCAGCCAGCGCCGGGTCGCCTCGCAGTCCGTTGATGTCATTCAGTACGGTCGCTCCCACCTGCAACGCGGCCAGTGCAACCTCCGGCTTGGTCGTGTCAACTGAGATTGGGGTGAGCGGCAGGCTGGCGACCGCTCGTTCGACCACGGGAACGACTCGCGCAAACTCGATCTCTGTGCTGACCGGCGCAAAGCCAGGCCGGGTCGACTCTCCGCCGATGTCGATGATGTCAGCGCCGTCGAGCACCATCTGCTCTGCCAACGCCACAGCGTGCTCCAGGTCAACAACGCCGTCGCCCGCGAACGAGTCAGGTGTGACATTGAGTATCCCGACGATCAGCGTCCGCGAACCCCACGGAAACGCGTCCAGCTCCACTACAACTCCGTCTCCCGGACTCGGGGCCGGCCGTCGACCTCGATCATCTCTAGCTGCTTTCGTTCGGCACCGTCACCGGCGATCACGAGGTCGATTTCGGCCGCTTTGACCGTGTCCGGTTGGTCTCCGTTGTCGATTCGCCAGGCCCTGACCGAGGGTGGTTCGTCAGCCAATGAGACCAGCACCCAGTACGGCCACTCGGTTGCGCCCTTGTGCAGGCGGGCGATGTTCAGGTCGGTCGGCGATGGCCGAGCCTCGGAGGCGACGTGGGAGTGGTAGATCACGAGCAGATCGCCGTCAGCGTCGTCGATTGCGTTGTACAGGTGTAGGAGTTGCTGGGGCGGGATGTTGAATCGCCAGGGCGAGGCCTGATCGTTGGTGGCGCGCCAGAGTGTCAGGGCACCGTCGGCAGCGCGGCCGATGACACCGCAGCATTCGTTAGGGAGATCTTCGCGTGAGTGAGCGATCATCTCGTCGATCAGGACCTGCGGCAACTCGAGCCTCATGATCCGGCCGCCTCCCAGAAAGTGCGCTCTGTCTGTGGATGTGGAACCTCCGTGCCCCAGGTATCCCAGCCGTGGATGTCGGCGTCGCGAGCGAACAGCTCGATCTTGCGCTGGCGCGGGAACATCTCCTCGATCCTACGCCGCACCTCAATGGGCTTGCGCGAATGCTCTTCGCGCCGTTCGGAGAGGAGTTGCCGCACATTGCGCGCGCCGCGAGGAGCGGGAATCCGTCCGCGCTTGAAGACCAGGCAGAGTTCGCACTGGGACATCGTGTAGAAGCCGGGGTTGACTCGCTGCTTGTCCCAGACGAAGGCGACGGTTGCCCAGGCGAATCCCCAGGCTTTGCCGAGATCGATTGCCTGGTCAAGGTGAGGCGAGGTGGCCCACATGAAGAGCAGGGAATCTGTGGCCGTGATCGACGAGACGTCTAGTTCCATCAAGTCGCTGAGCGTCACGGTGGGATAGTGGCGGATCGCGCCGCCGGAGTCGCCGCTGCCCGGTCCGGCGTGCTGGAGTTGGCCCTTGTAGTCCCAGGGCGGATCGGCGTAGATGACGGCGTAGCGCTGGTCGTCGTCGGGGGTGGGCAGCGGCGGGAACTTCTCCGACATTAGCGCGCCTCGTTATGACAGATATCAACTTGGGCGGGTTCACGAGAAAAAAGAAAAGTCTGACCTCGGAGGCACGATCCAGTGCTCAGGGCTGAAGATTGTGCCGGGGAGCGTTCGGATTTGATCGGGTTCGATCGGATTAGTTCGGGTTTTTCCAGGTTATGTACAGAGGAATTCATGGCTGTGCGGGCGACTTCGAGGATGTTTGGGAGCGAAGGCATGGACTCGATGGGCTTCACGCCAGCAAGAGGGAAAGAACGTGCATCTGAGCGTTGGCTTGCCGCGTCCTCCTACTGCTTCGCTCGGAACTCGCGGTCTCTCCAAACTTGTTCTCGCACTGACATTCTATCGCCGCCGCTGGCTATTCGGGTGTCCACTCGCGCAGATCGCCGTCGTCGTGGCAGGCTCCGGGTTGGAGGGTCATTTGTAGGTAGGGGCGACTAGCCGTAGGCGGGACGAGGTGGTCCAGCCAATGGTCTCGTTCTTTTTCGGGAATGAGCGTTCCGATGTCGCCGAAGCGAAGGTGGATGACCGTGTCGCTCTCGACGATGCCGAAGTCAATGACGGCTTTGCCACGTTGGAGCAGTCGGCCGACGGTGTTAGTGCGCAGGATCTTCGCGCCCGAGTCGATGTAGCGGGTTAAGACCGAGGCGGAGAAGTGGATCGGCAGAGTTGAGGCGTCGCCGGAGCTGACGGCTCGGGCGACGGTTCGTTTCCAGACGAGATCGGTTTTCACGATGATGCCGTCCCCACGTGCTCATCGAGCACTTTCGCCTTTTGCATAGGCTCTTGCCTTTGTCGCTATGAAGTAGGCAGTGATCAGTATTGCCAGGGACAGGCCAAGGAGCCCGAAGTGCAGCGCGATCACGCCGATGACGAGCATGGACGCACCAACGCAGGCAATCCCAAGACAAACGATCGTGAGCAGGTTTGCGACTGCCCGTCCAAAGAGCTGCCACGCTCGTTTCCTCATTGCTCAACAACTGCTCCGTATTGCGCAGCACTGCCGCGGGCGATTGTTCGTTTCCAGCACGGGTCGCCCTGCACGACGGCCCCCTCCGTCACTTCGTGACACCTCACCCAAAGGGGGAGGTCTGGGAGTCAGGCGCTGGGGTTGTCGATTGGGACTCCGACGACGGAGCCGTATTCGGTCCAGGAGCCGTCGTAGTTTGTCGTGTTGTCGATACCCAGCAGGTAGCGCAGCGCGAACCAGCTGTGGGAGGAGCGCTCGCCGATGCGGCAGTAGGCGATGACCGGCTGGTCGCCGGTGATGCCCTGGGCCTGGTAGATCTCGCTGAGTTCGTCGGCCGACTTGAAGGTGGCGTCGGGGGCGACAGCGGTCGCCCAGGGGATGTTGGAGGCGCCGGGCACGTGGCCCTTGCGCTGTGCGGTCTCGGGCAGGCCTGGAGGGGCCATGATCACGCCGTTGAACTCGTCGGGGGAGCGGACGTCGACGAGCTGGCCGCCGGCCTCGACGTGGGCGAGCACGTCAGGCAGCTTGGCGCGGAGGGCTTCGTCGCGCTCGGCGACGGCGATGTTTCCGGAGCCCGCGGCGGGGGCGTCGGTTGTGGTGGCGCGACCCTCGGCCTCCCACTTGACTCGACCGCCGTCCATGAGCGCGGTGTTGGTGACGCCGTAGAGCTCGAGCATCCAGAGGGCGTAGGCGGCGAACCAGTTGTTGTTGTCGCCGAAGAGAACGATCTGCGAGTCGTCGTTGGCGCCGGCGCTGCGCAGGAGGTCGGTGACGACCTCACGCGAGGCGACATCGCGGGAGACCTGGTCCTGGAGCTGCGAGGTCCAGTTCCAGGCGACGGCTCCGGGCGGGTGGCCTTCGTCGTAGGCCGAGGTGTCGACGTCAACTTCGATCAGGACGACGTTTGGGTTGTCGAGGTTGTCGGCGACCCAGTCGGTCGAGACGAGTTTCTCTGGGTGTGCGTATTCAGCCATGTTGGTGCGTCCTTTCAGTGGACTAGGTTGTGGGCTGTGGTTGGCGGGGTGTTTTCACCCCCCTCTGCCTTCGGCATCTCCCCCCTCGAGGGGGGAGAGAGGGAATGGGGATGACTTAAACGTCACCACCAGATTTTGCCTTCGATTTCTTCGTCTCCGGCGATGTCTTCGTAGTCTCGATTCCAGAGGCCGGTTGAGAGGTACTTCCAGCCGCCGTCGGCGAGGAGGACGACGATGTTGCCGTTGTCGAGTCGCTCGGCGGCTCGCTGGGCGGCTCGGATTGCCGCGCCGCAGGAGATGCCGGCGAAGATGCCTTCTTCCTCGAGCAGACGTTTGACGACCGCGAACGAGGTTCGGGAATCGACCATGATCCTTCCGTCGAGGACTGATTCGTCCAAGACCGGCGGGATGTAGCCCTCTTCGAGGGAGCGCAAGCCTTGCACGAGGTCGCCGGGATGCGGCGCGGCTGCGACGATCTTGATGTTGGGGTCTTGCTCCTTGAGATAGCGGCCGACGCCGGTCAGGGTGCCGCCGGTGCCGAGTCCGGCGACGAAGTGAGTGATCTCGGGGCAGTCGCGGTAGATTTCCGGTCCGGTCGTTTCGTAGTGCGCGCCGGGGTTGGCGGGGTTCTCGTACTGCATCGGCATGAAGACCGAGGGGTCGGCCTCGTACAGCTCTTTGGCCAAGCGAACTGCGCCGTTGGAGCCGGTCTCGCCGGGCGAGAGGACCACTTCTGCTCCGAAGAAGGAGAGCAGGTCTCGGCGCTCGACGGAGACCGATTCTGGCATCACGCAGCGCACTGGATGTCCGGTCAG
>DAOUHS010000137.1:0-13654 GCA_034428415.1 Dehalococcoidia bacterium | reverse complement strand
GCCTTTCCGCGCACGCCGCTGATCATGGCGCAGGCTGCCTGGGACATGCAGGAGCTGTCCAAGGGCCGGATCAATCTTGGCCTGGGTAGCCAGGTCAAGGGTCACAACATCCGGCGCTTTGGCGGCACCTGGTCGCCTCCGGCGAAGCGCATGGAGGACTACATCAACATGATGCGCGCCGTCTGGCACTCCTGGCAGACCGGCGAGCGTCCCGAGTTCATTTCGGACAACTACACCTACACGCTGATGACGCCGATGTTCGACCCGGGTCCAATTCCCTACGACCCGCCCAAGATCTCGCTGGCCAACGTCGGTCCGCTGATGGCACAGGTCGCCGGCGCATGCGCCGATGGTCTCAGGCCGCACGGGTTCATGACTCATAAAGTGATGATGGAAACCGTGATCCCCAACGTGAAGAAGGGCGCCGAACGCGCCGGCCGCAGCCTGGACGACATCGACCTTGGGGTCGGTGGCTTCATGGCCTTCGGCGAAGACGAGTCCGAAGTCGAGCAGTCGATCGACGGCTTGCGCCGGGCGATCTCCTTCTATGGTTCGACCCGTTCCTATCACCACGTCTTCCAGGCCCACGGCATGGAATCGCTAGGCATGCAGCTGCACGAGCTCTCGCTCAAGGGCGAGTGGGACAAGATGGCCGATGCGGTCAACTTCGAGGTCGCCGCAGAAATGGCGCACGCCACCACCTGGGACGACCTGCCCAAGTACGTCCGCAACAACCTCGGCTACGCCAGCCGCATCTCGCTCGGCCAGTACGTCCGTCAGCAGAACGAAGGCCGCAGCAGCTTCGGTTACCCGGGCTCCAGAGACGGTCACAAGCCGCCAACGCTGAGCGAGGAACGCCTGACCTGGCTAATGGACGAGCTCCGGCCGCTCGGCGCGACTCCGGTTGTCGACTAACGACAGTCAAGAGTTCTCCTGCGGGGAGCTGTCGAGGAGCGGCAGAGGGGGCACGGCGTATGCGAATGACCTGCGCGGCGGAGGCCCCCTCCGTCACCTCGTGACACCTCCCCCAAAGGCGGAGGTCAAAGGCAGAGCCCATGTCCGATCCCTACCAACAGCTCATCGATGACCTCGTCGCTGAACAGCGGTACCTCGACGGGCAACTTGCCGACCTGCCCGACGAGGTCTGGCAGAACGACACGCCCTGTCGGGGATGGATGGTCCGCGATGTAGTCGCTCACCTCGCTGAGGTCGATGAGTCGGCCACCAATGTGGCGACCGGTGCGGCCCGGACCATGTCAGGCGGTGAGCGCTCGGAGGACGGAACTCGCTCGGCGTTGCAGGACAGCTCGCGCCATATGACCCGGTCTCAGCTCGTGGATTGGTGGAGGGCCGCCCGGGATCGGATGGAGGTTGCACTTCGCGCTCGCGACGGGCGGGATCGACTGCCCTGGGCCGGACCACCGATGAGCGCCCGCTCGTTCGCCACGGCACGCCTGATGGAGTGCTGGTCACACGGACTGGACGCCCTGGATGGCGCAGGCGTCGAGCCCGTCCACTCGGATCGGCTGCAGCACATCGCCCACCTCGGCTTCATCACTCGAGCCTTCGCCTATCAGACCCGTGGCCTGGAGCCGAACACCGAACCGCTCCGCGTCGAACTGATTCTGCCGTCCGGCGCTGGCTGGACGCGCGGCGACGATAATGGCGCTCATCTCATATCGGGCGCTGCCACCGATTTCTGCCGAGTCGTGACCCAGCGGATCCACTACAAGGACACCGACCTCAGCTACACATTGGGCGCCGCCGAGGAGTTCCTCCAAGTGGCCCAGGCATTCGCCGGACCCCCAGGAGAAGGTCGTCCGCAGCGCAGTTAACACGCGCTCTTGTTCCTAGCCCGTCGATTCGCCCACCTCGCGGTCAATAAGAATGTATGTTTGCCTAAGAACGCCGTTGGAACGCACTCGGAAGCAGTAAAGCGACGCCCACATGATCGACCGCACCCGCATCCCGGAGTCGCGCCGCCTTCCAGGACTTTCCAAACCCAACCACTTTCGACCACTGGAGATTGACGATCTCCAGCGCTGGACGGACTCTGGACCGTTTTTTCCCGAATCCGCCCCAGGAAGAAAAAGTTTTCCAACCACCCTTCCTGCAATCCGGGGCGACCAACGCTCCCGTCGGCGGCTGCGTCGTAGTCGGATGTCCGGTTAGCCTGCCGCTCATGCTCTCTCCCTATCGCGTCGTTGACCTGTCCGATGAACGCGGTGTTCTGGCCGGCCAGATGCTGGCCGACCTTGGCGCCGACGTGATCCAGGTCGAGCCGCCAGGAGGTTCGACCGGACGCGGAGTGGCGCCGTTCTTCGCCGAGCGACCGGACGATTCCATCTACTGGGCTGCCTACACGCGAGGGAAGCGAGGCATCACTTGCGACCTAGCGGATCCACGCGGACGAGACCTGCTCTTCCGGCTCCTGGAGACGGCCGACTTCCTGATTGAGTCGTCCGATGTGGGCCGCATGGCTGAGTTGGGACTGCACTACGAAACACTGCACAAGCAGGTTCCCCGGTTGATCTACACGTCAATCAGCGCGTTCGGCCAGACCGGGCCCAAAGCGCACTACGTCGGCTCCGACCTGGCGATCTGGGCGGCCGGCACTCCTCTGTTGATGACCGGCGACGACGACCGGCCTCCGATTCGGGTCTCGCAGCCACAGTCCTGGGGACATGCCTCGGGCGATGCGGCGGGCGGTTCCATGCTGGCGCTGCATGCTCGTCATCAGACGGGGTCTGGGCAACATGTCGATATCTCTGCCCAGGTATCGGCGGCGCAGGCGACCCTCGGACAGGTGCTTGCTTATCAGTTGGGCGCGTCGGAGCCGGAGCGGTTCGCCGGTGGAGTGAAGGCGCGCGGGATTGGCTTCCGCGTCTCGGCCGAGGCTTCAAACGGGCACATCGTGCTCAACATGGCGCCTGGCCCGGCTGTGGGTCACTTTGCCAACCATGCGGTCCAGTGGCTGGTCGACATCGGCGCAGCCGAGCCCAGCCTGCTGGAGGAGAATTTCCGAACCTACGCGGACCGGGTGGCGACCGGTGACGCTGATCCTGAGATCTTTCCCCGAATCCAGCAGATCATGACCGCGGAAGTGGCCAAGCGGACCAAGGAAGAGATGCTTGAGGTCTCGATCAAGTACGACCTGTTGCTTGTTCCGGTGCTGACCATCGTTGACCTCGCCAAGAGCAAACAGTTGGAAGCGCGTGAGTTCTGGCAGGAGATTGAACACGACGACGGCCGCAGAGTGACGTATCCCGGGCCGCCGCTGAACTTGTTCCTTGATGGCGAGCCACGGGCGAACAACAATCGGCCGCCTCCACGGCTCGGACAACACAATGCGGAAATCTACGGAGAACTCGGATTGACGAGCGACGACTTACAAGCGCTCCGGTTGGACGGTGTCATATGACCGATGACGCCGGACTGCCCCTCGGCGAGGGACCGCTGGCCGGGGTGAAGGTGCTCGACTTGAGCTGGATCGTCGCCGGACCGACGGTTGGACGTGCGCTGGCCGACTACGGCGCGACGGTCATCCGCGTCGAATCGCCGATTCGCGTCGACACCGCTCGCGTCGTGGGTCCGTTCCACGGCGACTTGCCCGGCGTGGAAAACTCGGGGCTGTACGGCAATGTCAACGCCGGCAAGTGGGGGCTCACGCTGAGCCTCAACGTCCCTGAAGCGCAGGACATCTTCCGCAGACTGGTGCAGTGGGCCGACATCGTCAGTGAATCGTTCACAGCTGGCATCCTGGCGCGTTGGAACCTCGACTACTCGCATCTGCAGAAGTTCAAACCAGACCTGATCATGCTGAGCAGCACATTGCTCGGACAGACCGGCCCGTACAACCAGGTCAGCGGGTTTGGCAGCCAGGGCGCGGGCATGTCGGGGGTGCAATACCTGACCGGCTGGCCCGATCGGGCTCCGGCGGGACCGTTCGGTCCCTACACCGACTATCCCGCGCCCCGCTTCGCGCTGACTGCCTTGCTGGCCGCGCTCGATCATCGACGTCGGACTGGTGAAGGCGTCTTCATCGACCAGGCGCAAGCGGAAGGTACCTTGCAGCTTCTCGCTCCCGCGCTGATCGACGCCTTGAACGGCGGTCCGACGCTTGAGGCGCGCGGCAATGATGATCGGCAGCTGTGCCCGCACGGTGTCTATCCCCGCCAGCCACCCGCTGGACGGACGGAGTCCTGGGGTGCGATCGCGGTCTCTGACGATCAGCAATGGCGGAGCCTGTCCAAGATCATTGGCGCTGATTCGACGATGTCGTTGGCGCAGCGGCAGGGGAATCAGGCGGAGATTGATGCGGCTCTGTCCGATTGGACGGCCCGACGGTCGGTCTCCGAGGTTGAGGAGACGCTGCAAGGCATTGGCATCTCAGCCCATCGACTGTCGACGACGGAGGACGCCGCCAACGATCCTCAGCTTGCTCACCGCGAACACTTCCGACGCCTGCCGCATGACCTACATGGCGAGACGGTGCTCGAGGGCCCGCGATACATCCTGTCTGAAACCCAGGCAGGACCTGCTCGTCCCGCGCCTCAGTACGGCGAGCACAACGAGCAGATTCTCAAAGGCGTGCTCGGCATGAGCGACGAGGAGATCGAAGATCTCGCCGCCTCAGGCGCGCTGAGCTAGCCCTCAGCCGACATCCACTCGGCGATTCGTTCTCCCATCATCATGCAGGTGAAGTTGGTGTTGGCTCGGATCAAGGTGGGCATGATCGAGCCGTCGACGACTCTGAGACCTTCGACTCCATAGACTCGGCCTTCGCTGTCGACGACGGCGCCATCTGATGGATCGGGGCCCATTGGGCAGGTGCAGGTCGGGTGAGCCATGCTGGTTGCGGCGGAGTGGATCCACTCGTCCAGCTTGGCGTCGTCGTCGATGATCTCCTGCGTGATGTCGAGCGCACCCGTGTGATAGGGCGCCATTGCTTCGGACTGGGCCAGCTCCCAGGCGAGCCTCGTCCCTTCTCGGAGCCGCACGCGATCGGCTTCGTTCTCATCGAACTTGAGGTCGATGGTCGGGTGTTCCTTGTAGTCGGCGCTCGCGAGAGTGACTGAACCGTATGAGTTCGGCAGCTGTACACCGGGAGCGATGCCGAAGACCCAGCCCGCCTCAAGATTCTCAGCACTCTCGCCGACCCATGCTCCGAAACGCGCTTCAGGACCGACCAGGAGGTGGCCGAGCAGGTAGACCTGCATGTCGTTGAACTCGCCTGTCTCTGAGGTATAGCGGAGCAAGGTCTGGGCCAGGGGACGGTCTGGATCGACCGTTCCTGGAGTCGGGTTGAGCAGCATCGGCGTCATTGGATGATCCATCAGGTGCTTGCCGACGCCGGGCAGATCGACGACAGAAGGAATGCCCAGTTGGGCCAGCTCCGATGCCGGACCGATGCCACTGCGCATGAGAATGGCCGGGCTCATGATCGCGCCGGCCGAGAGTACGACCTGCTTGCCTCGTACCTCCTGCAGTTCGCCGTCACACTCGACCGAGAGTCCGACCGCACGTCCGCCCTCGAAGAGCACGCGGTCGACGAGGCAATGTCCCCTGACGGTCAGGTTGAGGCGGTTGCGGGCCTGCGAGAGAAAGCCCATGTTGGCCGACCAGCGGGTCATCTGTTCAGGGCCGTCGCGGTTCATCGCCAGCGGCGAGACACCGGTCGACTCTGGGTCGTTCTGGTCGTTGGTCTCTTCGAAGCCGTAGGCGACGCAGGCGTCGTAGAAGCCGCGCTGGACAGGTTCCAATTCATCGCGCTTCCAGCGTCGTACCGGGATAGGGCCACCCTGACCGTGGAAGTCGCCGCCTTCATCCTTGTCGTCCTCGATCGAGCGGAAGTAGGGCAGGCATTCGGACCAGGCCCAGCGCTGGTCGCCGGTCATCTCTGCCCAGACGTCGTAGTCGCCGGGCGCGCCGCGGATCGCGACGCCGGTGTTGATCGCCGACGAACCGCCAACCAGCTTGCCGCGCGGCATCGGCGATTCCCGACCGGGGACGAACGTGGCGTCCAAGCCCCAGTCGTGATTCGTTACCGACGGCTCACGAATGCTGCTTACGTCAGGCGGTAGTTCGCCGAGTGTCCGGTAGTCGGGACCGGCATCGAGCAACAGGACCGACCTTGAGCGGTCCTCGCTTAGCCGCGTCGCCATGACCGCGCCTGATGATCCGGCTCCCACAATGATGACGTCGTATTCCATCGGGACCTCCTCAAGTGCGTGGTTGAGGGTACGACATCGTCGTTGTGGGGCCGTCAAAACCAGGTGGTTCTTGGGGTAGCTTCGGCCGAGTTGCCAGGGCCAGCCAGACCAGACCGCTCGCTGTTCCGATGCCCGCAACGAGGAACGGAAGGGCCCAGCCGTCGCTGAAGTCTCGCAAGGCGCCCGTGAGCAGGCTTCCTCCGGCTGAGTAAATCATCATGACGACCGAGGCCCAGCCCATGATCTGGCCAATGTTGGCGGGACCGAAGTAATCGGCTCGCAGCGTGTTGATGTTCGGTCCGCGTCCGCCCCAGGCGGTCCAGTGCAGGACCGCGCCGAGGATGATCATGGGGAAGGAATCGGCGATTGCGAGCACGACGGCTGCCGCGGCGTGTCCGGCCAGGCAGGTTGCGATGATCACGCGTTTGGAGATGATGTCGCCGGCGTAGCCGCCGACGAGCTGGGCGGCGATCTGGCAGAAGGTCCCGATCACGATGCCGATCGCTGCGTGTCCCGGGCCCAGGCCTTCGATTTCACCTACCCGGAGGACGAAGAAACCGCTGACCGCGGCGACCATAAGCAGCGGCGACCCGTGGGCGAAGGACAGCGCCCAGAATGAGCGCGTTCGCAAGGCTTCACGCGCGGTGAAGTCGCGTCGATGTCGGGTCGGCGCGGGGGAAGCGTCGGGTCGTGCGACGGTGGCCGCGCGCGCCGGCTCAGGCGATTCGCCTCGATCAGCGGGGCGGACGATCAGCGTAGCGATCAGTTGGCCGGCGACGAAGAGCAAGATTCCTGAGCCGATCGACGTCGCTCGCCAGCCCACCCCGTCGATCAGGAATGAGATCAGGGGTGCCATGAAACTGCCGAAGGCCAAGCCGGTCATGAGATAGCCCATGGCGCGGGCTCGGGTGCGCTGGAACCAGTGCACGACGGCCACGGTTAGGGTCATGAACCCGCCGACTCCGGCTCCGATCGAGACAATGAAGTAGAAGATGAAGAATGTGGCCTGGTTGTTGATGAAGCCGAACAGGATCAGGCCGATCGCGGTTGAAGCGAGGCCAAACCGCATCATCATGCGTGGTCCGTAGCGATCGATCGCCCAACCCTGGAGCGGACCCAATGCGCCAGCCTCGATTCGAGTCATCGCCAGTGCGATGCCGAAGAGCGTCGCCGACCACATGAACTCATCCTGCAGCGCGGCAACGTAGAAGCCGGTCGCGTGCATGACCAGACCGCCGAGCAGCAGCTGTACGACGATCCCGCCGGAGACGATGTACCAGCCAAAGAACGCGCGACCGGTGGCGAAGCGTCGCAGCACTCAGCTCACGCTAGGGCCATTTGCCGCCTGGTCGTCTGAATGGAGGATCGCCAGCAGTTTTCAGCAACATTTTTTCTAGTCCCCTGCAAGAGCCGATGTCCAGTGTTTTACTGGGAATTGGGCTTCAACTCTTTCAGCTTTTTTCAGGTTTCTTCACGTCTTTTCAATGGGTGTCTGAAGGTTCGATCGGGCCTCAGCAAGCTGGATCTTGTGCGCGAAGCGGTCGTATGGGTTGAGGGACGCACGATTTGCTCGATTCACTTCCATTATTCAGTACGCATGTACTCTATCAACTTCTCGGCCGCTCCTCGGCAACGATGCACGTGTGTGCTAACGGCGACACAGATGATCTTACGATTAGCGGGGGAGATCAATGGGTGCATGATCAGGCTCCTCCGGGCCGGTTTGGTCTGGAAACTGCGATGAGCTGCACGGCGGTCGGAGACAGACGTGTTGCCGCCGTCATTGCCTGTGCGAGTCGGGGCCGGTTGGCCAACGCGACCCAGAGCAGCCCTGAACCGGCGCCGATGCCGACGATGAGGAATCCGAGCGTGAAGTCTCCGGTAAGATCGCGCATCGTGCCGACGATTAGCGAGCCGGCGACCATGAAGATCATCATCACGGTCGACGACCAACCCATGATCTGGCCGAAGCTGGAGGCGCCGAAGTAATCGGCGCGAAGCGCGGTGATCAGTGGTCCTCGCGCGCCCCAGGCCAGACCGTTGATCACTGAACAGAGCATGACCAACAGGTAACTGTCGGCGATTCCGAGGATCACTCCGGCCGCGCCGTGCCCGACCATGCAGAACAGAAGGATCAGCCGCTTGGAGATCAGGTCTCCGAGGTAGCCCATTGTGAGCTGTCCGACGAGCTGGCAGGCCGACATGACCAGCCAGGCGAAGCCGGCATCGGCGGCGGAGAGTCCTTCAATCTCCTGCACTCGAGTGGCGAAGTAGACCATCATCCCCGAGACCACCATTAGCGGCGCGCCGTGCGCCAGCGCGAGTGCCCAGAAGGAGCGGGTACGGAGGGCCTCTCGTGCTGTGAAGTCGCGGTGCCGATAGACGTTGGTCGGCTTGTCGGGGCCGGGTAGCGCGCCATTTGCGCCGCGGGTCGCCGGGGGCGGGCCACCATCCGGCTGCATACCCTTTTCGCGCGGATGTCGAACGAAGAACGATGACAACGCGAGCCCGACGACCATGAGCACGACGCCCGTGCCCAGCGCTGTCCAACGCCAGCCGACTGCGTCGATGAGGGTGCCGACGACTGGTGCGAAGAATCCGCCGAGGCCGAAGCCCATCGCCATGAATCCCAGTGCGCGTGAGCGCAGTCTCTCGAACCAGGTCACGGTGACGACCGAGATCGTCATGAAGCCGCCGACAGAGGCGCCGATGGAGATGAGGAAGTAGAAGCCGATGAAGCTGCCTTCGTCCCACAACCTGCTGAAGGCGACCATGCCCACAGCCGTGGAAGCCACGCCCCAGCGAATCATGGTCTTGGGGCTGAAGCGGTCGATCAGCCAGCCCTGGACTGGTCCGAGCACTCCGCTCTCGACGCGGGTCAGGGTGAAGGCGAATGCGAAGAGGGATGCCGACCAGAGGTACTCGGCCTTGAGCTCGGCGACATAGAAGCTGAACGAGTGAAACACCAACCCGCCGATCAGCATGTTGATGACCATGCCGGCGGCGACGATGTACCAGCCGAAGAAGATTGAGCGCGGTCTGAGCAGGGAGCGCATCAACCGAACGTTAGTGGTTTGTTTCCTCGCGTTGCGGAGCCTCGCTGGCGACGATGGCTTCGGCCTGGCGGTTTGGTCGGAACATCGCGATCGGTTGGGCGCTGGCCAGTGCTCCACGCGCGGAGGTGACGCGAGTGCCGGGTAAGCGAGGTCGGTTCGACATCAGGATCCAGATCACTCCTGTGCCGGCGCCGATGCTGAAGATGATGAACGCGAGGTCGTAGCTGCCGAAGTAGTCTCTGAGGATGCCGGAGCCGAGCATGCCGATCGTCATGAAGGGCATCATCACCATCGAGGTCCAGCCCATGATTCGGCCGAACTGGGAGGCTCCGAAGTAGTCGGCGCGTAGTGATGTGATCAGGGTTCCACGCGCTCCCCAGGCAACGCCGTTGAGTACGGCGAAGGCCATGAGCATCCACCAGCCGGTCGCTAGGGCTAGGGCGATCCCGGCAAGCGAATGGCCGATCATGCAGAGCACCAATAGCGGCCGCTTGGGAAAGCGATCTCCCGCCCAGGCGGATAGGCCCTGTCCCACCAACTGGGTGACGACCATCACGGTGACGACTACGGCGGCGTCGCTGGCCTGAAATCCGGGCAGCTCGTCGATATGCAGGACTCCGTGGCCAATCCACATGCCGACAACCATCAGGGGGGCTCCGTGTGCGAGTCCGAGGCCCCAGAATGCCCGGGTTCTCAAGGCCTCGCGCGCGGTGAAGTCTCGATGTCGGTACGTGTTCACTCGCGGAACACTCGGCCCGGCGCCGTTGGCGACGACATCCCTGCCTCCGTCAACTTCCAGGCCTTTGTCCGCGGGATGCCTGACGAAGACGAATGACAGTCCCCAGCCAACGACGAACAGGAAGATGCCGGTCCCGATTGATGCCTCGCGCCAACCGACGCCGAAGATGATGATCCCGACGAGCGCGGACACGAGTGCGCCAAATGTGAATCCCATCGACATGAAACCGATCGCGCGGGAGCGCTTGCGCTCGAACCAGGTCACGACGGCGACGGAGACGGTCATGAACCCGCCGATCGAGGTTCCGATTGAGAGCAGGATGTAGAACCCGATGAAGGTCGCCTGATCCTGCAGAAAACCGAACAGGATCATGCCCAACGCGGTCGTGGTGATGCCGAGGCGGATCATCGATCGGGGGCCAAACCGATCGATCATCCAACCCTGGATTGGTCCGAGCAGTCCGGACTCGACGCGGGTCACCGCCGCTGCGATTCCGAAGATCGTCGCCGACCATTCGAATTCGTCCTTGAGCGCGGCGGCGTAGAAGCCGAATGCGTTCATGGTCAGACCGCCGATCAGCATGTTGATGATCAGTCCGGCACCGACGATGTACCAGCCGTAGAAGATTTTGGGCATCAAGCGGGAGGGTAAGGGTCGATCACTAGCGCTTGATCTTGGCCCGTTGCGGAGCCTCGCCCGCGACTGGGCTTGACGCCTGCCGATTTGGTCGGAATATGGCGATCGGCTGGGCCCGGCTCAGCGGTCCCGTGGCCGTTACCACGCGGATGCCTGGCAGTCGCGGGCGACCGGCCATCAGTACCCAGATCGCTCCGGTCAATGCTCCCAATCCAAGCACGGTGAAGGGGATGCCGTAGCTGCCGGTCGCGTCGAAGAGTACCGACGAGAGGAACCCTCCGACGGTCATGAACGTCGACATGACGATCGACGACCAGCCCATGATTTGGCCGAAGTTGGAGGCGCCGAAGTAGTCGGCTCGCAGAGCAGTGATCAGTGGGGCACGCGAACCCCACGCCAGACCGTTGATGACCCCTGCGAGCAGGATCACCTCGAACGATCCAGCGAAGGCGAGCATGATCGCCGCGGCGCAGTGTCCGAACATCGCAGGCACGAGTAGCAGGCGTTTCGAGAAGCGGTCGCCGAGATAGCCCATGCCCAGTTGTCCGACGAGCTGGGCCAGGTTCATCGCCGTGTAGGCAATCCCGGCGTGGGTCAGGTTGAGTCCTTCAACCTCGGTGACGAGCAGCGTGAAATGGACGAAGACGCCGGAGACCACCAACAGCGGCGCTCCGTGGGCCAATGCCAATCCCCAGAACGCGCGAGTCCGGAGCGCCTCTCGGACCGTGAAGTCTCGGTGACGATGCGGGTTCGCTGGCGGCTGGGATCGTGTCCCGCCGGTGGCCGAGTCGTCATCGACTGCGTTGCCCACGCCGTCTTTGACCTGTCCTCGGTCCTCGGGTCGGCGGACGAACAAGGTGGCGAGTATCTGACCAACGCAGAACAACACGATGGCCGAGAGGAGGGCAGCATTGCGCCAGCCAATCTCCTGGATCATGATGCCGACCGGCAGAGCCAAGAAGCCTCCAAGGGCAAATCCAGTCGACATGTAGCCCAACGCACGGGAGCGCTTGCGCTCGAACCAGGTCACGACGGCGACAGACACGGTCATGAATCCGCCGACCGAGGCTCCAATGGCGACGATGAAGTAGAAGGCGATGAACGTGCCCTGACTCCAGAGCTGAGAGAAGGCGAGCAGGCCAATCGTGGTCGAGGCGATTCCGATGCGCATCATCGTTTGCGGGCCGAAGCGATCGATGAGCCAACCCTGCAACGGCCCGAGAACACCGGACTCGATCCGGGTGATCATGAAGGCGAGACCAAATATGGTGGCCGGCCAGAGGAACTCAGCCTTGAGTTCGGCCACGTAGAAATGAAAGGCGTGCATGATCAACCCGCCCATGAGCATGTTGATGACAATGCCGCCGGCGACGATGTACCAGCCGTAGAAGGTCCTGCGGTGAAATCCGAGGAGCGCGGGGAACACGCGGAGTCTTCCTCCTGAAGCCTCCCATGCCCGCTGAGCGCCGTCCACATCGCGATGGCGCAGTCTCGGTCTGCTCGAATCGGAACAGGCGACCGAAGGTCACTGTATCCGCCGCATACCCGATGGTCTGCGCTCTGGCATACTGCCTGCCGATCACCTAACCCGCAGGAACGCAGCGAGCGCTGCCTGGAAAGGACCTTGACCATGGCCACGCAAACCGGAACCCGCGCCGATGTCGATGCACTGGCGCAGCAACTCTCCAACTGGGGACGCTGGGGCCCCGACGATGAGCGCGGCGCGCTGAACTACATCACGCCCGAGGTCTCGGCCGCCGCGGCGGCACTGGTCTCGGATGGTGTGACCGTGAGCTGCGCGCTCGAACTGGCCAAGACGCCGGCCGCCGATAACCCGACCCCGGTGATGCACTTCATGACCGGCGCCGGCGACGTCAGCGGAGAAGGCGCACTTCGCGGTCTCGAGGCCACCGGCGACGGATTCATGATTTCGCCGCACGGGATGGCCAACACGCACATCGACGCGCTCTGCCACATCCTCGACCAGGGCAAGATGTACAACGGCTTCCCCGCCGCCGATGTGCTCTCGACCGGCGCGGCCAAGAACTCGATCATGGGTCTCGAGCAGGGCATCTCCACTCGCGGTGTGCTGCTCGATGTCGCCCGGTCGAAGGGCGTCGATTGGCTGGAGCTCGGCGAGGGCATTTCGGTCGCCGACCTTGAGGCGGCGGAAGCCGCGCAGGGAGTCACGGTCCGATCGGGCGATATCCTGCTCGTCCGCACCGGCCGCGACTCTCGGCGCGAAGCGGAAGGCGCCTGGCCGCCGTTCAGCGGGATGGCCGGTCTGCTGATGGAGACGCTTCCCTGGATCCGAGAGCGCGAAGTCGCCATCCTCGGCTGCGACGGCGTCTCGGACATGGTGCCGTCGAACGTCGAGGGGTCACCGCTACCGATTCACCACATCATCATCACCTACATGGGTGTCCACCTGATCGACAACGCCCGCCTCGGTCCGCTCGGAGAGGCCTGCGCCGAGCGCAACCGCTGGGAGTTCCTGTTGACGATTGCGCCGCTGCGCCTGGTCGGCGGGACGGCGTCGCCAATCAATCCGATTGCCATGTTCTAGTTCCAAGTTTGCGGGAGATCTCCAATGCCATCAGGAAGACCACTCGACGGCGCCGTCGTCATCGACCTGTCCGACGAGCCGACGATCATTGCCGGACGTTACCTCGCGGATCTCGGCGCTCGCGTCGTTCGGATTGAATCGGCCAACGGTGACAGGATTCGACGGATTGGACCGTGGGTCGATGGCAAGCCCGGCACCGAACGCGCGCTGCGACACCTGCTCTACAACCAGGGCAAGGAATCACTGGCCCTGGATCTCGACGCTGCCGAGTCCTGGGACATCGTCGAATCGATCGCTTCGCGCGCGGATGTCGTGATTGCGCCAATGCAAAAGTCTCAGCAGGCGGCTCGGTTCTTTGAGCGCCTGCACGAGTCTGCCCAGGAGGGCGAGGGAGCGTCGGTCATTGATGTGGTGTTCCGCCGCGGCGATCCGTCTGAGCAGGCGA
>DAOUHS010000136.1:0-14660 GCA_034428415.1 Dehalococcoidia bacterium | reverse complement strand
GGCGGCGGGCGGTGGGTCGGCCCTGCCCGCCCATCAGGCGCATCCAGCGTTGCGCCACCGAGTCTGCCATGTCGACCTTCTGGGAGCGTGGGCTTGGTTACGAGCGGGTGCGCTCAAAATCGGGCAATTCAACACCGGGCTTGGGCGGGATCAGTCCGCGGCGCAGGTCCTGGTTGATGCCCTCGACCTGGCACGGGTGAATCCCCCAGCGCTGTTGGATCTCGTCCATCTGATAGCCAAGGGTCATGATTCGCTTGACCGTGGTGCAGAAGACCGGGCGATCGCCTCGCGGGAGGAACGGGACTTCAATCATGTCGCCGCACATGGCGCAGGCGGCCGGGTGCATCTGTCGCGGGGTGCGTCCGCCGAATGAGGCGGCTCCGCCGTAGCGGACGTAACCGGCTTCGGCCTCGGGCGAGGTGCGGATCGACTTGCGCACGGAGCGGCATTCCGGGCAGCGCACCGGGTCGTTCTGCAGTCCCTTGGACTGGTAGAACTCTTGCTCACCGGAGGTGAAGACGAAATCGCGTCCGCAGTCGCGGCAAACGATCGAGCGATCCTGCAAGGCCATGGTTTCTCGCAATGCGTTTCTGGAGTGGTGTTTCTGGAGTGTCGGTCGGTGGGTGCTTGTGAGCCCATCGGCGCTGAATTGGCTGCGCCGGAACAAGGTCAACTCTATCAGAGGTGGTCGGTCGGCCCCGGAGCGTTAGCGGCGCAGTGCACGCGAGGCCACAGACTCGACACGCAGGATCAGGGCTTCGGCTTCGTCCTGGCGCATGAGCAGGCTGAGGACGAAGTAGACGACTCCGCCGCCGGAGACGCAGAGGGCGAGCGTGATCCAGGAGTCCCTGGCGACGTCGAGGCCGAAGAGCACTTCGATCAGCAGCCAGACGAGCTGTCCCATGATCGCGGTGGCGACCAGCGTCCTGGCCGTGGACCACCAGAGGCTGCGGGTCAGCAACTGACGGCTCAGTCTGCCGTTGAGCAGCAGGGTGAGCAGGGCGAACTCGGCGATTGCGGAGATTGAGAGGGCCAGGGCCAGGCCCTTGAGCTCCAGTGGTCCGACGAGCACTGCTGAGAGGATGATGTTGAGCAGCATGGACGAGATGGCGAGCGCGACCGGTGTGCGGGTATCGCCGAGGACGTAGAAGCCGCGCGAGACGATCTCGATGGCGGCGTGGGCGAAGATGGCGATCGAATAGAAGAGCAGGGCGTCGCTGACGAGCTGGGTGGCGACGGCGTCGAATGCGCCGTGCTCGAGCAAAGTGGTGACGATCGAGTCTCGTAACAGGAGCATTCCGACCGAGGCCGGGATGGCGAGGAAGAGGGTGAATCGGAGCGTCTGCGAGACCATGGCGTTGACGGCGGTTGGTCCGGCGAGGGCGGCGCGCTCGGCCAGGCTGGGGAAGACGGCGGTCGCGAGCGACATGCCGAACAGGCCGACGGGGAACATCAAAAGGAGCCAAGCGAAGTTGAGGGCGGAGATCGAGGAGTCGCCGACCAGGGATCCAAAGAAGGTCAGCACGATCAGGTTGATCTGGGCTGCAGCGAGGCCGAATGTGCGAGGCGCCATCAGGCGCAACACCTCCCTGGCCTCGAGGTCGCCCAGGTTTAGGTGCAGGCCGAGTCCTCCGCCTGAGCGGCGCAGGGCCGTCGAGAGGGCGGGTAGCTGGATCATCAGGTGTAGCCCGGAGCCGGCGACTACTCCGATCACGAGCGCCTCGACGCCCAACTGTTCGGGCAGGAGGAGTGCGCCGAGGATGATTGCGAGGTTGTAGAGCATAGGCGAGATGGCGGGCAGGAGGAAGTGTCGGCGGGCGTGCAGAATGCCGGTCAGCATGCCGCTGACGGCGAAGAGGATTGGGGAGAGAAGCAGCACCCTGGTGAGGAAGACGGCGTCTTTGATGATCTCGTCCTGGATACCTGAGTCCTCGCCGAGACCGGGGGCGAGGGCGGGGACGATCCACTCGGCGGCGAAGAACACGGCGACCGCAAGGGCGATGGTGCCGAGCAGCACCCAGTTGAGGACGATGCTGGCCAGTCGCCAGGCGGAGCGCTCACCGCGGTTCTGGAGGACTCGGGCGTAGACGGGAATGAAGGCGGAGGCCAGGGTGGCGCCGGCCAGGAGTTGGAAGACGAGGTCGGGCAGCCGCATCGCTACCCAAAAGGCGTCGAGCTCCACTGATGCGCCGTACTGGTCGGCGATGACTGCGGTTCTGGCTAACCCCAGCAAGCGAGAGCCGAGGAACGAGATGCCGATCAGCAGGACGGCACCGATGATGCCGCTGCGGCTGCCGAAGAGGCGTCCGCGTAATGAGGTCGGTGGGTTCAGACTCACCTGTCCACTGTCGCAAACTGCAATGAATCATGCACGTTGAGGCGGCGCTCCGCCTCGGGATTCCCGATGACCCGCGGGGACGCGATGGACGTAGACCAATCGACTGATACGATGAGTTGGACCGAGAAAGAAGGGTTGTCGTGGCCAACAAGGCTGCTGCCATCAAGTATCTCCGCCAGAGCCAGAAGCGGCGTATGCGGAATAAGCCAATCCGCACCAACGCCCGCAGCAGCGTGCGCGACGCGCTGGACGCGATCGACGACGCCGTCGACAGTCAGGAATGGAACGACGCAGACAGCGCGATCCAGCGCGCCGTGAGCGCCCTGGACCGGGCCGCCCAGCGTGGTGTGATTCACGCCAACACGGCGGCTCGCCGGAAGTCGCGGCTGCTCAGGCAGTACCACACGTCGCGAAATCCCGATGAGACGCTGCGCCCTCGCACCCGACCTCCCGAGCCGGCGCGTACGCCGTAGGGCGCTCGGCTCCAGCGCGCATCTCTAAACAGGCGCATACATGCGAGCTCTGATCTTCGATCGCCCCGGTGACATACGGGTCGGCGATCTGCCGTCGCCCGAACCCGGTCCCGGCGAGGTCGTGATTGAAGTCGGAGCAGCCAGCGTCTGCGCCTCGGACCTTCGCGTTTACCGTGGTGAGAAGTACGCCAAACCCGGCGTCGTCCCGGGCCACGAGTTCGCAGGAACCGTGATCTTGCTCGGAGAAGGGGTCAACGACCTCAGTCTCGGCGACCGCGTTGCCGTCTACCCGATCATCGCCTGCGGCGGCTGCGCATTCTGCCGACGAGGCCTGCGCAATCGTTGCACCTCTCGACAAACGCTGGGTTACGACGAACACGGTGGCTTGGCCGAGCAGGTGCTCTTGCCCGCCTCCCTGGTCGCCCAGGGTCACGCGGTCAAGCTGGCCGCAGGCGCCGACTGGGGCCGCGCGGCGCTGACCGAGCCGACCGCCTGCGTGCTCAACTCGTTGGAGTCCTGCCGCTTCCGCGCCGGGGCCGGCGTCGCCGTGCTCGGAGCGGGACCGATGGGCCTGCTTCATGTACTGCTCGCCCGAGCACTGGGCGCGGGCCAGATCGTGGTCGCCGAACCAGTCGCAGTGCGGCGTGAAGCCGCCGCCGAGATCGGCGCCACTCACGTCTGTGGCGGTGACGTCGATGAGCTGCGCGCGGTCGTCGATGAAGCGACCGAAGGCAATGGCTGCGATATCGTCATCGTCTCGGTCGGATTGAACGGATTGACGGAGACCGCGCTGCAGGTCGCCGGACGCCAGAGCAGTGTCAACCTGTTCGCCGGATTCCCTCCCGAGTCGTCGGCGATCGTGGATGTCAATGACCTTCACTACCGCGAGGTCTCTCTGACCGGCACCCAGAATGCGACGCCCGACCAGTTCCGCCGCACTGCGGCCCTCCTGCCCACGCTGGACGCGGTTGACCGCATCGTTTCGCATCGTTTTTCGCTGTCTTCGGCCGACCAGGCGTACACCTCACGCGAAGAGCCGTCCGTCCTCAAGACGGCGGTGCTGCCGGACGGCTGATCATGATGCGCGGGGACTTCCGCTACACCGGCATCGGCGACGAACTGCGCCAGGCAAGGATTCGCCGCGGCCGCTCCATCGCCCAAGCGCACCAGGCCACGCGCATCGCTCGACACTACCTGGACGCACTCGAAGAAGAAGATTGGGGGCAGATGCCAGCGGCGCCGTTCGCTCGCGGATTCCTCAGCTCGTACGCGCAATACCTTGGGCTCGACGAAGGCCCGCTACTGGAGCGGTTCCCGTTCGCACCCAGCGCGCCGGGGGCAGGCCTTGAACTGAGCGACGAAACCATCGAGTCGTTCCAAGCCGCCGAGCGCTCCGAGGGCCCGCGAGAAGAACTTCGTCCATCGCGCGTCAATCTGGGCCCCTGGCTGGCGGCCGCGGTCGTGATTCTGGTCATCATCGCTGCTGTCGTCGCCGTGGTCAGCCTGCGCGACGAGGTTGAACCGGTCGAGCCCGCACGAGATATTCCAGGCATCGACGACGTCAGCACGGCAGTGGAGTCGGCCGGCTCTGCAACTCCGGCGAATGTCACCTTCGACCCGCTGCCCGATCTGCAGATCTACAGCTCTCGTGAAGCGGTCAACTACGTCAAGCTGCTCAATGCGCCGTTCGTGGTGCTCTCGATCTATGACGATTCGCCGGTCGGTACGGTCTTGGTGCAGTCGCCGCCCGCCGGCGCGGAACCGACAGAAGACGCCGTGATCATGCTCGTAGTGAGCCGCGGACCTCGCCCCGACAGCACTGCCGGCAATAACTGATGCGCTACCGAATCGTCACGCTCGGCTGCCCCAAGAACACGACCGATTCCGACCGGATCGCCCGGACGCTCGAACGGGCCGGACACCGCGTTGTTGACGATCGACGCAACGCCGATCTGGTGATTCTCAATACCTGTGGATTCATCGACGACGCACGCGAGGAGTCGCGGCAGGCCGCCGAAATCCTCGGCGCCGAACGGACGGCCGATCAGCAGGTGATCGTGACCGGCTGTTGGTCACAAATCGAGCGGGAACAAGTGATCGAGATCGACGGGATCGACGCTGCTTTCGGAGTTGAAGCCTGGCAAGAGATCCTCGCGCACACTGGGGCGGTTGAGCCTGAGCGGGATATCCCGGAGACCTCGCTGGGCGTTGGTCCGTCGGCGTACCTCAAGATCTCCGATGGCTGCGCCCGGCCCTGCACGTTTTGCAACATCCCGGGAATCAAGGGGCGCCAGTTCCGCAGCGCGCAGCCGGACGCTTTGCTTCGAGAAGCGCAGGAACTCGTCCAACGAGGCGCGCGGGAGATTGTGCTTGTTGCTCAGGACAGCACCGCCTACGGCGCTGAGTGGGGCGACGCCAACGGGCTTGCCCATTTGCTCGAACGTCTCGCCGCCGACTCTGGAGCGGACTGGCTACGCCTGATGTACGCCTATCCGGGCTTCATTACGCCGGCTCTGGTCGAAGTGATGTCCCAGACGCCGCAAATCTGCAACTACCTCGATATTCCTCTGCAACACGGTTCGCCCAGCGTGCTCAAGCGGATGAAGCGTCCGCACAACATAGGCATGGTCCAGAGCACGCTCGAGCGTCTACGCGGGGCGATGCCGGATATCGCGATTCGAACCACGTTCATCGTCGGTTTCCCGGGCGAGACCGAGTCCGAGTTTGGCGAGCTGCTCGACTTCGCCGCCGAATCTGCATTCGACCGTGCAGGCGCGTTCACCTACTCGCCGCAGAACGGCACACCGGCGGCAGACATGACCGAACAGATCGCCGAATCGATCAAGCAGCGCCGCCACGAAGAACTGATGGCCCTGCTGGCGGATGTGTCGGCGACGAGGAACGAGCGGCAGGTAGGCAGAGAACTCAAGATGCTGGTTGAGTCAGAAGCCGGTCAGACGACCGAGGATGGCGAACCGATCATCGCGGGTCGCACTTACCGGGAAGCGGCAGAGGTCGACGGTCTGGTCTTCGCGCTGGGTCAAGCAGATCCCGGCGACATGCCGATCGTCCGTATTGGGGAGTCCCTCGGCCATGACCTCTGGGCCGAGCAGATCGGCTAGAACGAGATCGTTTCAGTACCGACTTCACCGACCTGACAGTCCAGGCGCAGGTCCTCGACGAATGCCAAGACGCGCTGTGCCGTGGCGTGGGAAACCTGCGAGTCCGACGAGATGGCAGCGAAGGCTAGGACCGCTCGGGATGGATTGTTCTGACTATCCACCTCGGACCCGGCCACCGGGAACTTGTTGCGCGTGCGTTGGATGACCTGACGAACCACCGCTCGCTTGTTCTTCAGCGAGGCGGACTCAAAGATCACCAGCTCCACGGTCAGGACGGTGACGAAGGTCATTCCTCTTGGTCTGATTCAAGCGGCAAGATCGCCTGCTGCCCAGGCGGATCGAGTTCATCCAGTGGTGGAAGTTGGTCTAGCGCGGACAGACCGAAGTGGTCGAGGAAGCGAGGGGTCACGCTCCACAACAAGGGCTTGCCGGTCGTATCAAGCCGACCGCTGGGTGCGATCAGTTCGCGGGCGCGCAACGAGCGAATCACGCCGGATGCCCCAACGCCGCGGACCCGCTCGATCTGGTCACGGGTCACCGGTTGGTGATAGGCGATCACCGCCAGCGTTTCCAGCGCGGCCTTCGACAGCCGGACGGGCGTGCTCAGGCCTAGCAGCCGTTCGACGTAGGGCGCGGCCTCAGGCGCCGAGACCAGTGCGATGCCGCTTTCGTGCCGTCGCAGCCGGATGCCTCGATTGGAGTCCGCCTCGAACTCCCCAAGGATCACCTCGATCTGAGATTCCGTCACGTTGGTCACGCTGGCCAGCGTGCGAACGCTGGGCGGGGTTTCCGCCACCAGCAACAGCGCCTCGATCGTCTGCAACAGGTTCTCCGGCGGAGGCAAGGGATCCGGCGCGTCCGTCGTCATCACACCAACTCG
This sequence comes from Dehalococcoidia bacterium, assembly GCA_034428415.1. Taxonomy (GTDB): domain Bacteria; phylum Chloroflexota; class Dehalococcoidia; order Bin125; family Bin125; genus Bin125. Next base: position 7,847 of record DAOUHS010000136.1, on the reverse strand, counting down.
CCGACCAGCGTCGCTTCCTCGAAGGACAGGATTCGCACGCTCCGGAGTTGATTCGTCAGGTCTTCGCTCGACTCGACTCGGACCGGCAGATAGGTGTCGGTGAGTCCCCTCTCTGCCTGTTCAAACAACACTGAGTCAATGCAGCCAACCTGCGTTTCCAGCGCGTCCCGACGATGCCGTTCACCCAGCGCCCGCAACTCGGCTGCGCGCAAGCGCTTGACGTCGGGCGGTACGTCGTCGTCCAACAACGAGGCTGAAGTCTGCGGTCGGCGCGAGTAGGGGAAGACGTGCACGTCCGTGAATCGGACCTCATGCATCAGCGATAGCGTTGCTTCATGGTCGCTCTCGGTCTCACCGGGGAAGCCGGCGATGATGTCCGTGGTGATCGACGCGCCCGGCACGGCCGAGCGGATCGCCTGGACCGCCTCACAGAATCGGGCTGCCGAATATCGACGCCGCATCCGCGTGAGGACGGCATCTGATCCGCTCTGCAGCGCCAGGTGAAAGTGGCGGCACATCCGCGCGTCCTCCCAACAGGCCAGGAATTGCGGCGTGATGTCCTGCGGCTGGATCGAGGAATAGTGAATCCGCGGAGCGTCGGTCCGCGAGAGCAACGCTTCGATCAACGCGGCGGCCGTTGTGCCGTCCGAGCGATCGCGGCCGTATGCGCCCGGTTGCGTGCCGGTCAGAACAATTTCCTGCACTCCCTCTTTGACCCGTTCCTGCGCCGATTCGACAACCTCCTCGATGGGTACCGCGCGTTCTCGACCGCGCACATAGGGCACGATGCAAAAGGCGCAGACGTCGTCGCAGCCTTCCTAGATCTTGATGAATGCGCGGGTTCGACCGACCGACTCGGTCGAACTCGCAGAGGTCGGCTCGACCTCGTCCAATGCGGACAACACCGTTAAGGCGGCATCGTGTTTGCGGCTATTGGGCAGCACCTCGACGTTGCTGAGCCGGGCCAGCGCCGCGGCATCTCGCTCGGCGTAGCAACCGGTAACCACCACCGGGGCTTGTGGCGAGAGCTTGTTCACGAGTCGGATCAGGCGTCGGGCCTTGCGATCGGCGACATGGGTGATCGTGCAGGTGTTGATCAGGAAAGCGTCTGCCTGAGCGGGTCGAACGATAGTCAGGCAACCCCGGTGTTGCAGCTCACGCGCCATCTGCTGGGTCTCGGCCTGGTTCAGCTTGCAGCCCAACGTCAGCGTCGCCACCGTTGGGGCGTTGGCAGCTTGATCGGAGGATGCACGGGCGCTCATGCCAAACTACGATACTGACAAGCAGTGGCAACGGAGGGCTGACATGGTAGAGATCGGTCTGGCAATCCTATTCGTCAGCATCCTCGTCGCCGCCGACCGTGGACGCTATGACACGCTCAACGAAAAAATGCGCGACTTCGTCGACTGGCTCGACCGTCCAGAGGATCAGCGGTAGCGCCCGAGAAGCGTCCCGATCCCGGTGTCATCCAATGAGTGGAGACAATTGACAACGCGGCACGTGCGTCCTAACTTGTGACTTAACAGCACGTACGTACAGGATGCGACGATGTCGAGCAGCGTATCCGGTTCAGCCTCCGGCCCAATCGCCCGCGGCGCACAACTGCCGCTGATGCTTCAGCCGCTTTCCGCTTCCACGGTGTCTTCGCCCCGACCACGCAGAGGAAGCTCCGTCTGTCCCCGCTGTGCCGGCCCGACTGCCTCACATGGACGCCAAATCGTCTGCGTGATCTGTGGGTTCGGTGCTCGACCGTGGATCGCTCGGCGGCGCGTACGATAGAGCCGTGACCATCCTCGTTGGCATTCTGATCCTGGCGGTGCTGATCACCGTCCTGTACATGCGCGGGCTCTTGAGCCTGGGTAACCTATTGTCCGTCTATCGGCGCATCAGGCTCGCGCTGCTACTCGCGGTCGTGGCCATTCTGATAATCGGAATCCTGCGGATTGTGGGGATTGGCACGGGCGACTGAACGATGCGCATCGTGGTTGCGCCGCAGGAATTCAAGGGCAGCCTGACGGCAGTTGAATCCGCCATCGCGATCCGACGCGGCACTGAAGTTGTCTTTCCCGACGCCGAGATTGACAGCGCCCCGATGGCTGACGGCGGCCCGGGGACGGTCGAAGCGATCGTCCATGCGGCCAGCGGGCGGACATCAATCGCGCGAGTCGACGGCCCGCTGGGATCACCGGTCGACGCACGCTGGGGCCGCATCGACGATGGCTGCACCGCCGTGATTGAAATGGCTGCTGCTTCCGGACTGACGTTACTGCGCGCCGATGAACTGGATCCGCGCCGAGCCTCAACATACGGCACCGGCCAACTGGTCAAGCACGCGCTCGATGCTGGCGTGAAACGCATCTTGCTCGGCGTAGGCGGCAGCGCCACCAACGACGGCGGCGCGGGCATGGCTGAGGCGCTCGGCGCCGCGATGCTCGACGAGCATGGCAATCGCTTGCCTCCGGGAGGCGCGGCGCTGGCGAACCTGGCGCGGATACGCATGGACCGGGTCGACCGGCGGATCGACGTCGTTGAAATGACCGTCCTCTGCGACGTGCAGAACCCGTTGCTCGGACCGAATGGCGCGAGCGCGGTCTACGGACCACAGAAGGGCGCCGACCCTGCCTGCGTCGCTCAACTCGACCGAGCGCTGGACAACTTCGCTGGGATCCTCGAGCGCGATCTCGATGCGTCAATCGCGGGCGTGCCCGGCGCCGGAGCCGCCGGGGGTCTCGCGGCCGGACTGATGGCCTTCTGCGGCGCAACGTTGCAGTCCGGCTTCGCTGCCGTGTCCGAGGCGGTCCAACTGGCCGATCGGATTGCGAAGGCCGACCTGGTGATCACGGGCGAAGGGCGTCTCGACACTCAGTCCGCCTATGGCAAGACGGTCGCCGGAGTGGCCGCGCTCGCGAAGCAGGCAAACGTGCCATGTCTGGCTGTCGCCGGTTTGGTCGAGGGTTCGGCGAACCTGCCGGGATTGCTGGACAGTGAAGCCTCAACCCCGCCGGGCATGTCGGTCGAAGAGGCGATGTCTCGCACCGACGAGTTGCTCCCCGAAGCCGTCCACAGGCTGCTGCGGCGCTACTCGAGATAAGGCGTGCGGCGCTCGGTCAGATTGATCGCTCCACGTATGTGGTTCCGGGGCGGAGGTGCGATGCCGATCACGTCCAGACGGTCGTCGTCGATGCCGAAATGGTGTGCGACCTCGTGCAAAACGGTCTCGCGCACTTGCTCAACCACTTCCTCTTCGCTGCGGCAGATGTTCTCGATCGGTTGCTGATAGATCATGATCCGGTCGGGCAGCGTCTCCCCGTACCAACCGCGACTCGTCAGCGGACGTCCCACGTACAACCCCAGCAGCGTCTGCCGCGGTCCCAGACCGAGCGACTCTAGCTCCTCCTGGGTCGGCTGATTGCGCAGCAGGACGACCACATTCTCCATGCGATCGGCGAGCTCCTCTGGGATCTCGTCCAGGGCGCGCTGGACCAGGCGGCGGAATCGCGAGCGTCGCATTCGTTTACGGTACCCAGTTGTTGAGAATCGCGCCTTCGAGAATGCGTTGTACGATTGGCCCAGCATCGTCGGAGCCGGACTGGCCGTCGTCAAGTACCAGAGTCACGACCAATCGAGGGTCTTCGAAATTCGCCCAGGCCGAGAACCAGGCGTGTGTCGTGTAAGGGCCGATGGTGACCTCGTCTTCCTCTTGCGCCTGTTGATCCTCAACTTCCTCTGTCCGTTCGCTGGCCAGCTCCACTTCGATTTCTTCTTCAGCCTGTTCTATCTCCTCTTCGTCGACGGCAGCTAGCGTCTCGGCGTCAACCACCTGATCCTCCGCCGTTCCCGACTTCCCTGCGATGCGCAACACGCTGCCGCGGAACACGTAGAAGCCCGTCCCGTAGGGCTGCGAGACGGTCGTACGCAGCGCGGCCTGCAGCTGTTCAAGAGTGTCTGCCGAGACGGGCAAGACGCTGATCGAGCGGCGCTCGGTGATCGTTGGCGGCCTACCGCTCGGCTCAACGGAGAGCGCAATGATTGGCGTGCCGAGCACGCCGTTGGTCGCGAGCGCCGCGTAGGCGTTGGCCATCTGTAAGACCGTGACCGCGACAAACCCCTGACCAATGCTCATGTTGATCGTGTCGCCGGTAAACCAGCCCTCGTTGAACTGCTCCGCCTTCCACTTTGGTCCGGGGTTGACGCCGCTCTCCTCGTTCAAGCCCAGGAGCCCGGTCGGCTGACCGAAGCCGAACCCGCCCGCCACCGCTGGCAGCAGTTCAGGGTCCAACCGGTCCAGGTTCAGTCCCACATCGTAAAAGACGGTGTTGCAGGATTCCGCCAGCGCCTGTGACAGCGCGATCCGCCCCTGGTCTTCGTCCTTCCAGTTGCGCAGCGCCAGGTCACCGACCTCCATCCAATGCGCCGGACAGGAGATGCGGTCGGTGATCTCGTAGCCGCCGCCTTCGAGCGCAGCGGCCAAGGTCACGACCTTGAAGGTGGATCCAGGCGCGTAAAGCTGTTCGGCCGCACGATTGATGAATGGCTGCCGCTCGTCGAAAAAGTAGGTCTCGTACTCCTCTTGCGTGACACCGTCAACGATGGTGTTGTAGTCGATGCGCGGATACGAGGCCATCGCCCAGATGTGTCCGTTGCGCGGATCAATCGCGACCACTGCTCCAGGCTGTTCCCCGAGCGCCTCCTCGGCTAGCTCTTGCACGCGAACATCGAGCGTCAGACGGATGTCGGCTCCGGGAATCGCCGGTCGGCTGATGATCTCTCTCACCGGGCGACCGATCCCGTCAACGATCAGGAGGCTGCCACCACGTCGACCTGCGAGGATGCGTTCGAAGGATTGCTCGATCCCGTCGCGGCCGACCCAGTCGCCGGCCCGATAGCCCTCGACGAACCACTCCGCCAGCTCCTCCGGGTTGATCTCCTGCAGGTAGCCGATCACGTGGGCAGCCGTGTCGCCGAACGGATAAAAGCGCCGCGTTTGGCGAGCGATCAGGATCCCCTGCGAGGCGAGTTGCTCAAACTCGGCAATCACCTCAGGCGACGTGTCGAGCGGCAGGACTGCTACCGGGATGAACTGATACGAGGGCAAATCCTGGTAGATGATGGCGCGGACCTCTTCCTCGGCAAGCTCCAGACGATCGGTAAAGAACCTGATAACGAATTCCTCGTCCGTGATCGAATCCCAGTCCACGCCGACGATCACGATCTCGGCCTCGCCGGCAAGGACGACTCCGTTGCGATCCAGGATCTGGCCGCGCGCCGGAGTCTCGATCAGCGCCCTGATCAGATAGCCCGGCGAGCCCAGTCCGCTGAACATGAGATCGGGTGTCCAGTCCACCACCCAGTGCGGCTGTCGCAGCGTTCGCGCCTGCGCGATCTCTTCGATCTCGCCGAAGAACGTCGTCTGGTAGCGCAGGATCACCTCATGAGACGATGCGTCTTCATCGTCCTGCGGGATCACCTCCCAGCTGAACCCGCCAATCGTGGCCTCGGCCCAGACGTCCTGGTAGCGCTGCTCGAAGGCCTCGGCCGAGATCCGTTCCTTGGTCTCGGTCGACGTACGCTCCCAGGCCTTGCGCAGATCGCCGGTCGCGAGCAGATGGAAGAAGCTTTGCACCGCGAACCGGGCGCTCGGCGGCGCGACTTCAACGTTCTCGAGTTCCTCCGCCGGCGGCGTGTAGGCGGCCGCGTCGGTCCCCTCTCCGGCTGCGGCAGCGGCAGCGTCGGCCACCGCTTCCTGACCCTGCGCGTCTCCGGTCTCTTCCTCCGGCGGTGGCGGGAAGTACTGCGACAGGTCGCGTTCCGATTCGCCGCCGAAAATGCAGCCGCTCAGGATCAGCGCCGCGGCGATCATCAGCGCGGGCAGCAGCGCACTCAGCACCAGTTTCGCTAGTCGCGGCACATGGCCCATGCCCGGTTCGTCCGCTCACCCCGCTCAGAGTCACCTTACCAGCCGATCAGCCCGTCGGCGCCGCGTTCCAGGACCAATCAGGCGTTAGACTTGATCCGATTGCACGAGCCGCAGATGACCTGCAGAAGGGGTTCAGCATGGACTATCGCGAAGACCAAACCATCGTCGACTTCCGCAATGAAGTGCAGACCTTCATTTCCGACAACCTGCCCGACGACTGGGGCACCGGGTCGGGCGGCGAAGGCTACGAGCAGGAGACGATGAAGCTGACTCGCAGCTTCCAGTCCGAGATGGCCAAGCGCCGCTGGCTGACCATGGCTTGGCCGGAGGAGCACGGCGGGCTCGAAGCGCCCCACTCCCAGCAGATGATCATGGCCGAAGAAATGGCCTATCACCGCGCCCCCGGCGGCGGCAGCAACATGGGCGTCCAGTGGGTGGGTCCGTCGTTGATGCTCTACGGCACCGACGACCAGAAGGAAGAGCACCTGGCCGGTATCGCCGACGCGGAGACTTGGTGGTGCACGCTTTACTCCGAGCCCGGCTCCGGCTCCGACCTGGCTTCACTCCAGACCCGTGCCGTCAAGGACGGCGACGACTATGTGATCAATGGCCAGAAAATCTGGACCTCGGGCGCCCATGTCTCCGACTGGGGATGGCTCGCCGCGCGCACCGATCCCGACGCGCCCAAGCACAAGGGCATCACGATGTTCATGATGCGCATGGACACGCCCGGCGTCACCGTCCGACCACTGATTAACATGGCTGACGGCCACGGGTTCAACGAGGTCTTCTTCGAGGATGTCCGCATCCCGCAGACCAATGTTGTGGGTGAAGAGAACCGTGGCTGGTACCACCTCGCGGTCGCGCTCGACTTCGAGCGCAGCGGAATCGGCGCCTTCGCCGGCGGTCGCCGTACCGTCGAAGAGATCACTGGTTTCGCGCAGGAGAACAGCCACCTGGTCGATGAGCGACCGAATGCTCGCTATGAACTCGCCGAACGACACATCGAGGTCGAAATCGGCACGATGATGGCGTACCGGATCGCCTACATGCAGGAGCATGGCGTGGTCGCAAACCACGAGGCGTCGATGTCGAAGCTGTTTGGCTCCGAGCTGGGTCAGCGGATCGCCAAGACCGGCATGGACCTGCTCGGCCTGCGCGGCAACGTCTGGTCGGATGGCCCGTATGCCGCCCTCCAGGGACGACTCAGCCGCAGCTACGTCAGCGCCGTCAGCGGCACGATCGCCGCCGGCACCAGCGAGATCCAGCGCAACATCATCGCGACGCGGGGTCTGGGTCTGCCTCGCGGCTAGTAGCAGGGCCTGTTCACGGAGTTGCCGCAACTCAACTCCGAGCGCATCTCCCGTTCCCCGCTCCCCCTTGCAGGGGGAGCCGTCAACCATACTGTTCGCTCTCCCTTGCAGGGGGAGCTGCCGAAGGCTGAGGGGGTCCCGCGCCGCCTCCGCAAGTCCCTGAAAGGGATAGTCGCCTCCTCTCCCATTCATGCGAACAGGATTCGGCCAATGCTACCGAGCGATCGATTGACGCACCCGAGAGCTGCGTTGATCGCCTGGTCTTCGCTTCTGCTGCTTTGCGCAGTCGCGGCTGTGGCCTGCTCAGACGACATTCCCGAGTGGTCGACGAACTCGGAGACCATAGAAACTTCCAGACTCCCGACCCAGACCTACGTACCGTTGGATGGTGTCCGGTCTCCCCTTCAAGGCCCGCTCCACTACTCATCCTGGCTTACATAGCGCGTCCATGCGTATTCGGCAGTCAGCTACTTCATCGTTGAGCCGGCCGCCAGTTACGGCGTCCTCGAGTTCGCGGTTGCCTGTACGCAGGGTAGAGTCGAGTTCCACATGTTCGGTCCCAAAGAGACCGCTGCGGATTCGTTTGTGGTCGAAGTCAGGATTGACGCCGACAGCGC
>DAOUHS010000135.1:0-4292 GCA_034428415.1 Dehalococcoidia bacterium | reverse complement strand
CGCACGAGCCGTTTCCCTACCCCGACATCTGGGCGCCGCTGGGCCGCATCTTCGAGGCCTACGGCATCGAGCGCTGCATGTGGGGCACCGATTGGACGCGCGCGACCAACCTGCTCACGTTTGAGCAGGGCGTCGAGGCGTTTCGGGTCACCGAGACGCTGTCCGAGGAGGACCGGGCGGCGCTGATGGGCGGGAGCCTGCAGCAGATCTACGGTTGGTCGCCGGGCGGCTAGTTGGCGGCGATCGATGGCCATGCTGGGACGGATCAGGATCGATCTTTGTCGTGCCACTCGTTGACCATCGAGGTGCGAGCGGCGCGCGCGTGATCGGGGTGGGGAGCGGCTTCGAGCTCCGCGTAGAGTTCTTGCTGTCGCTGGGTGGGAAAAAAACCGCGAAGGTGATGGAGGGGGTGAAGGATGTCGGCCCGCTCCGCCTGCGGCAGCTCCCCGCGGGCAGCGGGGGGCGAAGGATTACAAGGGCTCTGCATCGTCTGAATTGGCTTCCTCTTCGTCCTCATCGGCTGGCTCGTCTCGCTTCTTGCGGCTGTAGCAGGAGAAGTCGGAGAGTTCGGTGATGCCGGCTTGCTGCATGAGCGTGTTGAGCTTCTTGGTGATTGGGTGGACTGCGTCCTTGGTCTTCTCGAGGGCGGCGTCTTTGGTTTTGCGGGCGGCGTCTTTGGCTTCGTCGTAGAGGCCGATCATGCGGGCCAGGGCCTTGGTCGCCTGGATCTGGACGTAGGCGGGCCCGTTGGTGGCGTGGTGTTGGAGGTGCCCGCGGATGGCCTCTTTGGTGTAGGCCAAGGGCGGGTTGGCGGTGCTGGTCATGGCTTGGTTGCTGATCGACATTGTCCGGAACTCCTGTTCTTGTGTTGTTGTAGGCGGACAATGGTATACGTACTGGTGTTCTGTTGGTGTAACGGAGTTGACGGAGCGTGGCAGGGAGGGGGAGGTGATTGGGACTAGACGGCTGCGGCGATTCGACCGGTGGTGAATCCACGAGCCCAGGCGTCGGCGGCGTCTATGGCTTCGATGTCCGGATGCATTGTGTTGCGATGCGCGTCCATGGCCTGATTGACGTAGTCGGCGATTTCGGTGAAGGCGATGCGGCGTTCGAGGAAGGCCTCGACGGCGACCTCGTCGGCGGCGGCCATCACGGCGGGATAAGTGCCTCCGGCTCGTCCTGCTTGCTGGGCGAGTTTGAGGCAGGGATAGCGGTCGAGGTCGGGTCGGGAGAAGTTGAGGGTTCCGACGGAGGCGAGGTCGAGCGGCTCGACGGTTGGCTCGAGGCGCTGCGGATAGGAGAGCGCGAGCTGGATGGGGAGTTTCATGTCGGGGTAGCCGAGCTGGGCTTTGACAGAGCCGTCGCCGAACTCGACGAGGGAATGGACGATGGACTCGGCGTGCTGGACGATTTCGACTCGCTCGTAGGGGACGTCGAAGAGCCACTTGGCTTCGATGGTCTCCATGCCCTTGTTCATCAAGGTGGCGCTGTCGATCGTGATCTTGTCGCCCATGTTCCAGGTCGGGTGGTTGAGCGCTTGCTCGGGCGTGACGTTGGTGAGTTCGTCGGCTGGGAGGTGGCGCAGGGCTCCGCCCGAGGCGGTCAGGAGGATTCGGCGGATCTGGTTGCCGTCTTCACCCCAGAGACATTGCCAGATGGCGGAGTGCTCGGAGTCGACCGGGCGGAGTTGTCCGCCGCCGTGGTCGACGGCGTCGCGGACGAGTTGTCCGGCCATGACGACGACTTCCTTGTTGGCCAGGGCGACGGCGCCGCCGCGTTCGAGCGCGGTGAGCGTGGGCTCGAGACCGGCGCGTCCGGCGGTGCCGACGACGAGGACATCACCGTCGGGGTCGGCGGCCATGTCATCCATTGGCGTGACCGAGGCGCCGGTGTCTTGGCTGATCCGGGTTAGTCGCGGCTTGTCGTCGGAGGCGGCCCAGATGTACTTCGGTTGGAACTCGTGGGCCTGGACTTCGAGCGCGTCGAGATTGCGTCCGGCGGCGAGTCCGAGGAGGTTGAAGCGCTTGGGCATGGCTCGGACGACGTCGAGGGTCTGTCGGCCGATGCTGCCGGTTGAGCCGAGCAGCACGAGATTGATTGGAGCATCGTGGTTAGTGTTCACGTCGTCCATTGCAAGAAGAAGAATACGACGGGCAGGCCGAAGAGGAGTGAGTCGAGGCGATCGAGGACGCCGCCGTGTCCGGGGATGAGGTTGGAGGAGTCCTTGACGTCCATGGCTCGCTTGAAGAGGGACTCGACGAGGTCTCCGAGCTGGGAGAGGATTGGCAGGATGATGGCGAGTAAGACGAGGGGCCAGATCTGGACGTCGAGATTGAGGATCTGGTCGAGGGCGATGGTGGCGCCGAAGCCTCCGAGCCAGCCGGCGATGGCGCCCTCGATGGTTTTATTGGGTGAGACGGACGGGGCGAGTTGGTGACGGCCGAGGAGGCGTCCTCCGGCGTAGGCGGCGGCGTCGGTGGACATCACTGCGAGAACGGCGAGGAGCACCCAGTCGGTGCCCTGGTCGGAGGCTCGGACGAGGACGAAGCTGGCCCCGGGGATGGCGAGGTAGGGGAGGGCGGCGAGCATCGAGACTGCGCCGAGGAGGATTGGCTTGAGCTGGGCTGGATCGGGCTCGGGGATGGATCGTACGGCGGAGATGGTGGCGACAGCGGCGATCGCGAGTGCGGCGGCGAGGAGCGGCCAGAGGAGCGGGAGGCTCGGTTGGGTGGCGACTCCGATGACTGCGCCGATCGCGGCGACGGTGACGATGAACAGTGCGCTGCGCAGGTCGAGCTTGACGATGACTGCGATCTCGCCGAGTGCGATGGCCAGGCTGAGGGCCATCAGGGCTGCGAAGAGCGGGCCGCCGATCAGGATGGCGGCGATGATGATCGGCATGCCGACGGCGGCGCTGGCGAGTCGGAGTCCAAGGCCTCCGTCCATCAGGCGCTCGCGTCGAGATTGGCTAGTCGCCATTGGCGGGGCGTCCGCCGAAGTTTCTGGTTCGCTGGGCGTAGGCGGCTAGGGCTTGATCGACGTCTTGCTCGCAGAAGTCGGGCCAGTAGGTGTCGGAGAAGACGTACTCGGCGTAGGCGGCCTGCCAGAGCAGGAAGTTGGAGACCCGGTGGTCGCCGCCGGTACGGATAATCAGGTCCGGGTCGGGGAGTTCGCGGGTGTAGAGGTAGTCGGAGAGCATGCGCTCGCTGACGTCGTCCGGGTCAACACCATCGGCGACCATTCTGCGCACGGCGTCGACCAACTCGGCTCGTGAGCCGTAGTTGAAGGCGACGCAGACGGTCATCCGGTCGTTGTGCTGTGTGAGCGTGATCGCTTCATCGATTTTGCGGCGGAGTCTGGCGTCGAGCGCTTCGAGTCTGCCGATGTAGCGCAATCTGACTCCGGCCTCGTGCAGGGGCTGGACCTCGCGGTCGATGGTGGAGGAGAGGATGCGCATCAGGCCGCGGACTTCCGGCCGGGGGCGCTTCCAGTTTTCGGTGGAGAATGCGAAGAGGGTGAGGCAACGGACGCCGCGCTCGGCGAAGGCTTCGATAGCGGCGCGGATGTTTTCGGTGCCGGCGCGGTGGCCGTCGGTGGGACGCAGGCCTCGCTGGGCGGCCCAGCGGCCGTTTCCGTCCATGATCACCGCGACATGATTGGGGACCTCGGTCGGATCGACGAGGTGGACGCCGTTGGTCCGGGCGGGCATGGGATGCTGTTTGGCTGGCAGGGTGATGGTGGAAGCGGATGTGATTGACACGTACTAGACCTCGAGGAGCTCGCGCTCCTTCTGACTGCCCGCAGCATCAACTTTAGCGATGAACTGGCTGGTCAGCGTGTCGAGTTGGGATTCTGCCCGATGCTCTTCATCCTGCGAGAGGTCGCCGTCGCGCTGCAAGTGGCGCAGATCGTCGTGAATGTGTCGGCGCACGTTGCGGATGGCGACGCGCGCCGTTTCCGCTTTCTGGTGGACCAGTTTGACCAGGTCACGTCGTCGATCCTCGGTCAGTTCGGGTAGTGCGAGACGGATCAATATGCCGTCAGACTGGGGATTGATACCGATATCGGAGGTCTGAATCGCCTTCGTGATTGGGTCGAACGCATTGCGGTCCCAGGGTTGGATCGCAATCAACCGAGCCTCCGGGGTGGAAATCGTCGCCAGTTGGTTGAGCGCCATGGTGGTGCCGTAGTAGTCGACGCGTAGCTGATCGACGAGCGACGTGTGCGCCCGTCCGGTACGGACCGCCATGAGATCGCGTTCCAGGGCGCTGACGGCTCCGGCCATTCGGCTG
>DAOUHS010000134.1:0-9011 GCA_034428415.1 Dehalococcoidia bacterium | reverse complement strand
CGGGGCAATTCGACGTCGATGTCCTTGAGATTGTGCTCCCGCGCGCCGCGGACCAGAATCCGATCAGACGGCACCGTAGGCTCTCCAACCTTCCTCGCGAGTCAGCTAGTCCAGCGTAACTCAAACCCGGCTCTGGCCCGTGCGGGTCGGCCTGCTTTCTATACTCGATTCATGTCAACCAACACTGCCGAAACCGAACAACAATCCGAAATGACAACGCTCTCGGCGCCTGACAGCGACGCGTCTGAGCAGCCCAAGCGGATCGTCATCTTCGACGCCTACGCTCTGATCTTCCGCGCCTACTTCGCAATGCAGCGCGCCAACCTCCGCACGACCGGCGGCGAACCGACCGGAGCGGTCCGCGGCTTCACGGCGACACTGCTACACATTTTTCGCACCTTAGAGCCGACCCACGCGGCCTTCGCCTTCGACGTAGACGACACCACCGTCTTCCGGCGCGAGATCGACCCGAACTACAAGGCCCACCGCGATCCGATGCCCGAAGACTTGCCCTCGCAGATTGAGCGTTGCCGCGAAATCGCCGAGGCGTTCTCCGTCCCGATCTACCAGGAGCCCGGCTTCGAGGCTGACGACGTCCTCGGCACCATCGCCGACCAGGCTGTCGCGCAAGGCTTCGACACCTGGATCTGCACGCTGGACAGCGACCTCCTCCAGCTGGTCACCGACGACATCTCGGTCTACCTCTACAACCCCTACAAGAGCGAATACACCGCCTACGACGGTCCGGCTGCCGTACGGGGCAGGTACGAGGTCGATCCAATTCAGATCATCGACTTCAAAGCTCTGGTCGGTGACAAGTCCGACAACATCCCGGGCGTCAAGGGCGTCGGCAAGGTCGGCGCGGTCAAGTTGCTCAACCAGTACGGCACGGTCGAGCAGATCTACGAGCACATCGAAGAGGTCAAGCCGGCCGGCACGCAGAAGAAACTACTCGCCGATCAGGCCAACGCCTTCATGAGCAAGGAACTCGCCACCATCCGCCACGATGCGCCGGTGGCACTCGACGTCGCCGCTGCCGACGTGACGGAGTTCGACCGCGAGGCAGTCCTGGCCAAGTTCCAGGAGCTCGAGTTCCGCACGCTGGTGGACCAGATTCCCGGCCTCGACGACGAGGACGAACCCGTCATGGAGCAGCCCTCGGTCGAGGACTACGACCTCGTCACCGACGAAGCCAAGCTACAGGAATGGGTCGAGCGCGCCGCCAACGCGCCACTGCTCGCCGTCGACCTGGAGACCTCCTCCACCGACACCATCGACTGCGAGATCGCCGGCTACGCGCTCTCGGACGCGGAAGGCCAGGGCTGCTACGTACCGGTCGGACACCGAGGCGAAGAACCCCAACTCGATCACGAGTTGGTCAAATCAGCATTGCGACCCGTACTCGAGAACTCGCTCATCCCCAAGCTGCTGCACAACGCCAAGTTCGACATGAAGGTGCTGCGCCGACACGGAATCAACTTGCGCGGCCTGCACGACGACACGATGGTCGCCGCCTTCGTCCTGAACAAGTCCCACATCGGACTGAAGTCACTGGCGATGAGCGAACTCGGCATCCAGATGACGCCAATCGAAGACCTGATTGGCAAGGGCCGAAAGCAAGTCACAATGCTCGATGTCTCGGCCGAGGAATCGGGTAAGTACGCCGCCGCCGACGCCGACATCACGCTCCGACTGGCCAACCTGCTGCTGCCCCAGCTCGCCGAAAACGATGTACTCGACAAGCTCTATCGAGAGCTTGAACTGCCCCTGATCCCTATTCTCGTCGACATGGAGCTGGCAGGCGTCACGCTCGATACCGACATTCTCCAGGACCTCGACGACCAACTCAACACAGAAATCGCAACGGTCACGACCCAGGTGTTTGAGGACGCCGGGCACGAGTTCAACATCGGCTCGCCCAAGCAGCTCAGCGGAGTGTTGTTCGACCAACTCGAACTGCCCAAGACCCGCAAGACGTCACAGGGCTACTCCACCGACGCCCAGCAGATGGAACGACTCGTCGACGCCCACCCGATCGTCAGTCGCGTTCTCCAATGGCGAGAGTTGACCAAGCTGCGCAGCACCTACGTCGAATCGCTGCCCAACGAAGTGCACGAGTCCACCGGTCGAGTCCACACCGACTACAACCAGACCGTCGCTGCAACCGGCCGACTCTCGTCCGAGTCGCCAAACCTCCAGAACATTCCCGTCCGCACCGAGCAGGGCCGCCAGATCCGCGCGGCATTCGTGGCGAAACCATGGGAAGACTTATCCCCCGAAGCCGATGTCAGCTTCGTCTCCGCCGACTATTCGCAAATCGAGTTGCGTGTTCTCGCCCATCTCTCCGAGGACCAGGGCCTGATCGCCGCCTTCCGCAATGGCGAGGACATCCATGCCGCGACAGCCTCAGGCGCCTACGGCGTCTCAATCGACGACGTCCATCCGGAGATGCGCCGCGTCGCCAAGATGATGAACTTCGGCGTGATCTACGGCCTCTCCGCCCATGGACTCTCCCAGCGCAGCGGGATGGAGCGGAAAGACGCCCAGGCCTTCATCGACGCCTATTTCGGCCGCTTCGAGCGCGTCGCACAGTGGATCGACGAGACCAAGGAGACCACCCACGAACGCGGCTACGCCGAGACCCTGATGGGCCGCCGTCGATACCTGCCCGAGATCAACTCCCGCAACTTCCAGCGTCGCAACGCGGCCGAGCGAATGGCGGTCAACATGCCCGTCCAGGGAACCGCCGCCGACGTAATGAAGCGCGCAATGATCGAGGTGGACGCCGCGCTACGCAAGCAGGAGCTGCGATCGCGAATGCTGCTCCAGGTTCACGACGAGTTGATCTTCGAAGTCCCCGACGAAGAAGTTGACCAGTTGGCATCGCTCCTGCACGAAATCATGCCCGCCTCGCTCAACCTCGTCGTCCCGCTGCAGATTGAAGTCAAGAGCGCACCAAACTGGCGCGATCTCGAGCCGCTCGAGACCAACTGATAGCGCTCGAACAGCTTTCAGTCTCTGCTTTACGCGGGGACCTGCTCGGGCCGCACGACACATGAAGGGAAGAGCCGAATGTTCCGCACCATCGGTAACACCTGGCAGATCACCAAGCTGTCCTGGAAAGTCCTCCAGCTCGACCGCGAGCTGATCTTCTTCCCAATCATGGGCACGATCGGCGCAATCATCGTCGGTGCGGTCGCGGCCGGCGTCTTCGGCGCGGTCGGAACCTTCGATCGCCTCGGCAGCACCGGCGAGGCCGAGTTCAGTGCCGTCGATCTAGCCATCACTCTGGTCGCCTACTTCGGCGGCCTCTTCATGGTCATCTTCTTCAACGCCGCGCTGGTCGCCGCCGCTCGCGAGCGACTCGAAGGCGGCGACCCCAATGTCATGTCCGGCATCCGAGCCGTCCGAGGCATGTGGCTCGCAATCCTCGGCTGGACAATCATCACCGGCACCGTCGGACTGATCCTCCAGGCGCTGCAGAGCATGGCCCGCGAGAACAGCCACGGAGTCATGCGCATAGTCGCGATCATCCTCGTCTCGCTGCTCCAGACCGCCTGGGCCTACATCACGTTCTTCGTCATCCCGGTCCTGGTCGTTGAGCGGGTCGGACCAATCACTGCCATCCGACGCTCGGGCGGACTACTCCGACGAAGCTGGGGCGAGCAGCTTACCGCCAGCTTCTCTTTCTTCATCATCTACATCCTGGCCGCGCTAATCGTTGCCATCCCTGTTGTCATCCTGATCTTCATCGCGCCCGTCGCCGCGATCATCGTCGGCGTCATCCTCGGCGGCATCGCCATCGCTTCAGTCGCAGCGATGGAAGGCATCTTCAAGGCCGCCTTATACGAGTGGGTCTCCGAGGGCAAAGGCAGCGAATGGTTCGATCGCCAGTTGCTGTCCAACGCATACGAGCTGCGCAACTAAGTCGGCGACATGCCCGAGCTGCCCGAGGTCGAAACCGTCCGCCGACAGCTCCAACCGCTCCTTGCCGGACGCCAAATCCTCGGCTTCAACGTCATGCCTGGCGCCGAGCGACTGCTGCGCGGCCGCTCCGACTTCGAGATCAGCGCTCAGCTCAATGGCTGCGCGTTCACGACGGTCGACAGACGCGGCAAGTACCTCGCCCTCAACCTCGATAGCGGCCAGGTGGTGGTCGTTCATCTGCGCATGACCGGTTCCCTCCGCTTCCGCCGCAGCGGGCACGAGGAGGAACCCTTCATCCGAGCCGTCTTCGATCTCGACCACGGCGACCAACTCCGATTCGTCGACGTCCGCAAGTTCGGCACCATCGACCTGGTTGAGCGGATGCAGGAAGCACTGCCCGAGCTGGGCCCCGAGCCGCTTTCCGACGACTTCACGCCCGAGGCGATGTGGCACGCCTTGCGAGGCCGCCAACAGCCAATCAAGGCTGCCTTGCTCGATCAGCGCAACATCGCCGGCATCGGCAACATCTACGCCGACGAAGCGCTCTTCCTCTCGCATCTCAATCCTGAAGCGCCAGCCGGCTCACTACGTCCAGCCGAGCGACGCGCCTTACACGCTGCCATCCAGCAAACCCTGCGCGACGGCGTCGAGCACGGAGGCGCGTCCTTCCGTGACTACACCGACGTCGACGGCGCCGAAGGCGAGCAACAGTACTTCGTCCGGGTCTTCCGCCGAACCGACGAACCCTGCGACAACTGCAGCTCAACGATCCGCCGAATCGTCGTGGGAGGACGAGCCACGCATTTCTGCCCAAAGTGCCAGCCGGTCCGCCAGCGAACGCGGATGGTGAAGTCGACACGCCCGCTACGACCGGGCAGCGCTCGCAGTACCCTCAAGCCCACATGAGCAGGCAACAACCCTCCGAGCCCTATCCCCGACAGCCGTATCGGGCAGATTCTGACACTCGACATGACGTCGCCATCGCCAACTGCGACGAATGCGGCGACGAGTTCGATCTGGCCCATTCCGACCCGCGCACCCGAGTCTGCGCGCCCTGCTGGGACCGCTCCCTCGAAGCGATTGAGACCGCATTCCTCGACAACTACGCGAGGTTCGGAGCCAAGGCCCACCGCACCGTCGCCGAAGCGCTCTTCCGCTCCCAGGCTCTCGCCGATCCCGACGACCGCAAAGTGATCGGCATGCGCATCGTCGAGGAATACCTCAACGCAGCCCAGGACCTGATGGCGCTCTACGTCGCGCTCCGACGCCGGCATGAGCAGCCGCTCTTGAGTACCTTCACCAACTTCGAACTCAACGCTCCATCGGTTGCAGCCTTCCGCATTCTCACCGCCGGCCGCACCTCCGACGAGCTCCTGCGCGATCTCCAGCTACCTACCCTCGCCGACGTCGATGCTGCGCGCGGCGATATCCCGAAAAGGGAGTGGCGCCAGTTCGCCGGGGCGGTCCTCGCGATCTCCAACGGCATCGAGCGGGTACAGAAAGTCGACCAGGGAGTCCTGCTCGAGCTAGCGGACGGACTCAAGCAATCCACAGCCTTGACCCACAAGATGGACTGGCTGCCCGAGCGCGCCATGAACCCCGACCAGGTCGCCCTCGTCGTCCTCAATCAGCGCCGCCGAGTGCTGCTCACGCACACGCTCGCGGTGCATGAACCGCAGCTGGAAGTCTTCATCGACGCCATCGACAAGATCACCGCCGCGGCCCGCGACCTGATCTGGCTGTATCTTCACGTCCGCGACACGGTCGCGCTCGAGGATTCGCAACCGGATCGTCGCTAGGCAAACCAATTGGGAGGCGGTCAACATGAGCCAGTCCCCGTTCAGTCTCGACGATCAGGTCGTCCTCATCTCTGGTGCCGGACGCGGCATCGGACGGGCTGCTGCCGAGCTGATCGCCAAGATGGGCGCGAAAGTGGCGGTCACCGCGCGGACCGTCGCTCAGGTCGAGGACGTGGCGCAGGGAATCCGAGACAACGGAGGCCAGGCCTGGGCCTTCCGCGCCGACGTCGCCGCCATCGAGGATCACGAATCCCTGCTCGCCGACGTCGAGGACACGATCGGCCCGCTGACCGGGCTCGTCAACGTCGCCGGCATCTCACCGATCCTCCAGCGAGGCGAGCGGATCACGCCCGACGACTACGACCACATCCAGAACATCAACCAGCGAGGCACGTTCTTTCTCACCCGAAACTTCGCCGCGCGCCTGATCGACGCCGATCGTGAAGGATCGATCGTGACCATCTCCAGCGTCGGCGCCGAGTTCGGTCTGCCGAGACAGGCCGCCTACTCAATGACCCGCGCCGCCGTCGAAGCAATGACCAAGACGCTCGCCGCCGAATGGTCGCATTCACTCACCGCACCGATCCGCGTGAACTGCGTCGCGCCCGCCTTCATCGACACGCCACTCACCGAGCCGATGCCCAGCTGGTATCGCGAACGCGTCGAGGCACACACCGCCATGCGTCGGCTCGGCGCAGACGACGAAGTCGCTGGCGCCGTCGCCTTCCTCCTCTCCGACGCAGCCAGCTACATCACCGGCACGGTCGTCCCCGTAACCGGCGGCTACGGCCTCTGGTCGCTCGATCCCCGCTGAGACGAAGCAAACCATGACCTACCTCGCCGCCGCCGTTCAACGCTCGCCCGGACTGACCCGCGAACAGGGAGTTGACAAGGCGGTCGCCGCCATCGAGGAAGCTGCCCGCGAAGGCGCGACCTTGATCGTCTTCCCCGAGACCTGGATTCCCTCCTACCCCTACTACCACGGCCAATCGACCAATCGGCAGGCGTTCTCGACCCTCTACCAGCACACCTTCGAAAACAGCATCGCGATTCCCGGCGACGACTGGAACCGAATCGCACAGGCCGCCGCCGACGCCAACGCCCACGTCGTGATCGGAGTCAACGAGCGCGCGCCACAGGCCGGAACGATCTACAACACCCTCGCCTACATCGGCCCCGACGGCGCACTGCTGGGTAAGCACCGCAAACTCGTCCCAACCCTCACCGAGCGGCTGGTCTGGGGCTACGGCGACGGCTCCGACCTGGACGTCTACGACACCGACGCCGGCCGTCTCGGAGGCCTGATCTGCTACGAGCACCAGATGGCCCCCGCTCGCTACGCCCTCTCGACGCTCGGCATCCAGGTCCACGCCTCGGTCTGGCCCGGGTGGGAAATGCTTCATCCGATCATCGACGCCGCCACTCGACATCTCGCCTACGAAAACGCCTGCTACGTGATCGTCGCCCGCGAGACGATGTCGCCCGAACTGCTACCCGCCGGCACGCCGCTCGGCGAGGAACCGTTCTGGCACGCCTCGGGCGGCTCGGCGATCATCGCGCCCGGAGGCAAGTACCTGGTCGAGCCGGTCACCGATGAAGAAACAATCATCTACGCCGAAATCGACCTCGAGAACACGATCGAATCCAAGCGCTGGGTCGACTCAGCCGGACACTACGCCCGACCCGATGTGTTCCAGCTCCATTGGGACAAACGACCCAAGCCCCCTGTCGTGATCGATGACTGATCCAGGCCCGCACGACGCCATCACCGATGTGCCCGGTATCGAAGTCGGTCACTACACCGATCTCGAGAACGCGACCGGCTGCACCGCTGTCTTGGTTCGGACCGGCGCAACGCCCGGAGTGTTCCAGCCGGGCGGCGCCCCGGGAACACTCGACACCGACCTCACCGTCGCCGAGAACTCGATTCAAGAAGTGCACGCCGTCCTCCTGACCGGAGGAAGCACGATCGGCCTCAACACTGCCGAAGGAGTCCGGCGCTACCTGCAGGAGTCCGGGGTAGGCCTGCCGCTGATGGCAGGGCTGGCGCCCCTGCCGCTGGTGATGGGTGCGGTCGTCTTCGATCTCGTGATCGGCAAAGTCGTACATCCAGCCGGCGACGACGGATACACAGCGTCGTCCACCGCCTCGAGCGGACCCGTGGAGCAGGGATCCGTCGGCGTCGGCACCGGCTGCACAGTCGCCAAGGCCGGGCGTCCGGACACCTTACTGAAAGGCGGCGTCGGCACGGCCTCGCTGGTCCACGAGTCCGGCCTGGTCGTCGGTGCCCTGGTCGCAACCAATTCGGTCGGAGACATCGTCAACCCCTCGACCGGCCAACTGGTCGCCGGCGCTCGCGCCGACGTATCGGGCGAGATGTCCAGGTCCTCCCAGGCCCTGCTCAACCGCACGGTCGCCGAATTCGAAGAACTCCAACAATCGCGTCCGAACTTCAGCAGCGACACACCGGGCACGAACACCACCCTCGCCGTGATCGCCACGAACGCCAGACTGCACAAGGGGACCGCCAAACGAGTCTCGATCATGGGCTCGGCCGGTCTGGCCAGAACGATCGATCCCGTCTTCACCCCCGGTGACGGTGACACCATCTTCACCCTCGCCACCGGCGACATTGACGTCACCAGCATGCCCGCGATGCTCACGCTCACCGGAACAATGGCTGCCGAGGCCGTCGCCAGCGCGACACTTCGCAGCGTTCAGCAAGCGCAATCGTTGGCCGGCATACCGTCAGTCTCCGAATGGCGATCGGCCGCCCAACAGGACGGCTGATACGCTCCCGCCATGTCTGAACGACCCCTGGTCCTCGCCACCAACGACGACGGCATCGAAGCCCCCGGTCTCTGGCATCTGGCCGAGGCCGCACTGGAATTTGCCGACGTCATGGTCGTCGCCCCAGCCTTCAACCAATCGGGCATGTCCGCGGCGTTCACGATTCGGCAGGATCTGGAGTCCGAACGCGCCTTCTCCCGACTCGACGGCGTCGACGCCTGGCAGGTCAACGGAACGCCGACAGACGCCGTTCTCCACGGCATCCGACACCTCGCCCCGCGTCACATCGACATGATCGTCTCCGGTGTCAATCCCGGACCCAACGTCGGGCGCGACATCCTCCACTCAGGTACCGTGATGGCCGCCATGCAGGGCTACCTGCGCAACTTGCCGAGCGTGGCAGCATCGCTCTGGTCGTTCGACGAAGACCATTTGCGAGACGCCGCGATCATCGCCGGACGAATCGCCCACCGACTCCTCGAGAGCGGCCAGATC
>DAOUHS010000133.1:0-45398 GCA_034428415.1 Dehalococcoidia bacterium | reverse complement strand
TCCTGTGTGATTGGAGATTCTCGCACGAACTTGGGTGCTGAACTAACGGTTTCCGCAAGTGGGATTGTCAGACTGAGTGGCGGCGGTAGCTACGGCGACATCAATGCGAACCCACCCGGTGACCCGGACGTGTTCACGATCGAAGCGAATGCAGACACGGTCGTGACGGCCAATGCGATCGGCAAGGTCGCGCTGACGAATGACCAAAACACCGATGGCGAGTTCGACGACCTCATGTACAAGTTCGAAGTCATCCCCGCCGCCTCAGTCGAGATCACGTTCGACGACTCCGACAACACCGTCCAGGCGGGAACAGACGTGACCGTCACGGTCATTGCGAAAGCCGTTGACCGCTCTGGTGATTCGTTTCCTGTGGCGCTCAGCGTTCCCAGCACCGGTCTGTACTTCTTCGATGACCAGGGCACTGAGAACCCAGCAGATGACACGACCAGCCAGCGCACAGGTTTTGCCCTCACGTTGGGCGCGACCCCGCTCCCGCTCACCGCAATGCTTTCGACCACGGGAGCGCCAGCCGGCGATTACGTAGTCACCGCCTCATACCCCGCTCGAGGCAACATCTTCACAGCCGGTACGAGCTCAGCCACGCTGACCGTCGGCAACCCCGGCGTCGGACTGGCCTCGGCCGCGTTGGCGCCGGCGAACGTCAAGGACGGCGCGCCGTCGACAAATGCCGGCGCGACTCCCGACAAGACGACCAAGAGGGCCGGATCGACGATCTACCTCGCCGTTACGGCCTCGAACTCGCTGGGTGCGCCTGCGAACCCCGCCGATGTGGATCAGGTGACTGTCATCGCCGCCGGGGCGACCGTCGGCGATGGCGCCAACAAAAACCACGAACATAACAGCAAGACGTTTGTCGATGTAGGACGCCAAGAAGAAGTTGGCGCGCTGCAGGTGTTCGCGGTGAGGTCAGACACGCCCGGGACGATTACCGTTCGCGCGACCGTAATTGGTCCGTCCGGCAGTCAAAGTACTGAATCCCTCGATCTGGTCTTCACCGGAGACGCCGAAACGATCAGCCTGGGCGAGCCCAACGATCGGCTCGGCCAGAACGGCGACGAGATCGAGATTGAGGTGACCGCCGTGGACGCCGACGGCAACACCGCTCACCTCGACGCCGCCTCGATCACGGCCTCGATCGTCAACGCCGAGGGCAACCCGGCGCAGTACCTCAACGTATCTGACATCCAACAGCAAGATGTCGAGGGCGACGGCGACGATGTTCCCACAGCGGTGATCGTGACGGTCTCGTCGACCAGTGTGGCCAACCTCAAGGCCGAACGCGGCGTCTACACGCTCAAGGTGCGTCTAAACGACGACGCCGACACCGAACAATCGGTAGACGTGACCGTCGTCGGCCCCACGAGTTCCATCGAACTGGCCGCCGCTCCGGCCGCTGGGTCCAGCCCCGGAGAGATCATCACCGTCACCGCCACGCTGCAGGACGAGGACGGCAACCCTGTCGCGGACGGGACCACGGTGGACTTCTCCGTGACCCCGGGCACCGGTCTCGCCCACATCGGCGCCTCCGAGACTGATGTCGAGACCGAGGGCGGCGAGGCGGCCAGCAAGTACTTGGTCGTCGGCGAGGGCCGCTCGGTCGTCAGCGCGGTCGCCGATGACAGTGGCGTTTCCGGCATCGTTGTGATTGTGAGCTCCGTCGGCAGGACCGAGGACATGGAAGCCGGCCCGAGGCTGAGCGACCTGAGCGACACCTTTGGTCTGGTCAGCTACAGGGGTCCGGACACTACTGCGAGCACCCTGAGCGCCCTCCTCGCGGGGCGCGCCAGCGCGATTTGGCGGTCCAACAACGGCAGCTGGGAGCTCTACGCCAATGTCAACGGCGCGATCGTGCCCGGTTCCAGCGACTTCACTGTGACCAGTGGCGACGTGCTCTACCTCGGCAACTAGCGCAAGGGCCGGCACTCGCCATCGCCGGCCTCCGCCGAGCCCGCAACCGAGCCCAACCTGCTCAACGGGGCGGGGCCGCCAGGCCCCGCCCCGTTCGTTGCCCCAACGTAACCACTGTTGATCGCGAACCAATTATCGGCTGGCGATCAGTGCTCGCCTGATTCAAGATCGATCCCGTAATCAATCCCGGCGATCTCACGACCGCCCCACGGAAGGATCGATCGATGACCCTCATCACCGGGCGCCTGACGGCGCGCATGATCATCATGGCCGCCCTGGCCGTCCTCGCTCTGGCGCTCTGGAGCGCCTCCACGTCAGCCCAGGTCAAGCCCCCGTTCCAGGTCTACGGCGAGGGCCAGCCCGGCGACACGATCACCGTCTACGACGAGAACGGCGAAGAGCAGGGCGCCACGACGGTCGGCGCCGATGGTAGCTGGTTCGTGCAGATCGAAACCAGCGCCGACACCCTGCACCAACTCCAGTTCACGGTCAACGGCGAGCCGGTGGCGGCCGAGGTCACGCGCCTCGGCTCGACCCTGGCCGAGATCACGTTGACCCCGATCGCGCCTGACGACAACGCGACGATGTCGGAGGGCGACGACGAACTGTCGGAGGAGGAAGTCGCAGACGGGCAGATGATGGCGGAAGACGAGATGATGGAAGAGGAGTCGATCGAAGACGAGCAGATCGAAGTCACCTACCCGGACTCGGGCAGCGGCGGTCTGGCCGAGTCCGGTCCCTCCACGGCAGCGCTAATCGGCACAGTCCTCGTGCTCGCCGGCCTCGCCCTCGGCCTCGGCATCTGGCGCATCCGCACCCGGACCTAGCCCCATCCCCGCTCTCCCCCCGCGAGGGGGGAGAGGTCCCCTCGGGACAGCGGGAGGGCCGCCCAGGCCGTGGTGTAGTCTGCGCAAAGTGTGAGCAACATCACTAGAGGAGACTTCCCGTGGCAGAACTGAGTGGGGCGCAGATTGTCGCCAAGTCGCTGGCGACCCAGGGCGTTGAGGAAATGTTTGGCTTGGTCGGGGTCCCCGTGGTCCCGATTTCGATCGCCTGGCAGCAAGAAGGCAAGCCGTTTATCAGCGTGCGGCACGAGCAGGCCGCCGGCTACGCGGCACAGGCCGCTTCCTACATGCGCGGTCACCTCTCCGCCGCGCTGGTCGTCTCCGGACCGGGCATGACCAACGTGATCTCGGCGCTGGGCAACGCCCAGGCCAACTGCTGGCCGATGATCTTGCTCGGCGGCGCGGCCAACATCGGCCTGTCGCAGATGGGCGACTTCCAGGACGCCCCGCAGGTCGAGGCGGCCAGGCCGTTCGTCAAGTGGTCCGACCAGGCCCGCGACGTGCGCCTGATCCCACGGCTGATCGCCCAGGCCACCCGAGCCGCCGTCAACGGCCGCCCCGGTCCTGTTTACCTCGATCTGCCCGGCGACATCATCGACGCGGTGGTGGACGAGGCTGAGGTCCAATGGGCGCCGCGAATCGAAGAACCGCAGCGTCCGATGGTCTCCGAGGAATCGGTCGAGGCGGCGATCGAGGCGCTCAAAACGGCCTCGAACCCGCTCGTCATCGTGGGCAAGGGCATGGCCTGGTCCAAGGCTGAGCAGGAGGTCCAGGAGTTCGTCGACAAAACCGGCATCCCCTGGCTCGCCACGCCGATGGGCGCCGGCGTCGTCCCGGCCGACGCGCCGAACAACGCGGCCGCGGCACGCACGCACGTGCTCAAGAACGCGGACCTCGTCGTCCTGCTGGGCGCGCGTCTGAACTGGATCCTGCACTTCGGCCGCCCGCCGAGGTTCAAGGAGGACGTGCGGATCATCCAGCTCGACATCGAGCCGGAGGAGATCGGCACAAACGTTCCGACCGAAGTCGCACTCGTCGGCGACGGCAAGGCCGTGATGGGCCAGATGAACTCGTATCTGGACGAGAATCCGTGGCAGTTCGAGGACGCAACCGAGTGGATCGCCTCGATCAACGCGGAGCTCGAGCGCAAGGCGGCCGAGCAGGCCGAGTGGGCCTCGTCGGACGAGGCGCCGATGAACTACTACCGACCGCTGAAGGAAATCAACGACCGCATGCCGCGCGACGCCGTGTTCGTCACCGAAGGTGAAAACACGATGGCGATCGCACGCCAGGTCATCCAGTCGTATGAGCCGCGCAAACGTCTTGACGCCGGCACCTGGGGCACGATGGGCGTCGGCCCGGGCTTCGCCCTCGCCGCGCAGGTCGTCAACCCCGGCAAGCGCGTAATCGCGCTCGAAGGCGACGCAGCCTTCGGCTTCGGTCCGACCGAGGTCGAGACGGCCGTCCGCCAGAAGCTGCCGATCACCTGGATCATTTTCAACAACAACGGCATCGGCGGAGGCGCACCGGAGCTGCCCGACGAGTACGAGTCGGGCCGGCTCAACCCGGGCCAGCTGACGCCGATGGCGCACTACGAGATGATCATCGAGGCCTTCGGAGGCAAGGGCTACTACTGCCGAAGCCCGGAAGAGCTTGAAGCCGCGCTGGACGACTCCTTCGCCCAGGAAGGCTCAACGCTGATCAACGTCGAGATCGCCCCGGGCGCCCAGCGTCGAAAGCAACAGTTCGGCTGGCTCCAGCGCTAGCGCTCAGGGCAACTGAGTCCAGATCGATCCGACGCGGACGACGACGTAGAGAGCGTCGCCGCTCCGCAGCGTCCCCAGGCTATTGACGAAGTCGGGCGCCTCGGGCGACCAGAACTGCCAGGAACCGCTGTACGGGTCAAAGCGGTAGGCACGGCTCAGGTGCGCCACGTTGCGTAACGCCTCGGCAACCTGCCGATCGGGTCCCTGCCACGAGATCAGGTTCGCTCCGCTGCGCATTCTGATCGTGACCTGCTGCGGCTCCGCCGGAGGAGCGGGCAGCCAGCGCGCGCTGGGCTCGACGAGCGCCCAAACCGCCTCTCCGGCCTGCAGCGACCGAACGGCCACGTCGGAGGAGTCAGGATCAGTGGGATCGAAGCGCCCGTACGTATCGCGCTGAGCGTCGTGAACCACCAGCTCGCTGAGCGGAGCCTGGAGAAGCGAATAGAGCCCGGCGACCGATGTCCTGCGTTGCACGCCGATCGTGCGCCAGCCGCCGACGGGAGCATCGGCGGGAATCGTCCAGACCGGTTCCGGCTCGGGCTCCGGAACGGACGCCCGCTCGTCGCCGGTAGGCGCATCCCCGTCACTAGACTCGTGTTCCGAAGGAATGCCAGGGCCGGCTGTCCAGTCGGGTGTGTTGGTCGAGACGAACTCCACTCCAAAGTGCAGGTTGTACTCGTCCGACCAGTGGAGTTCTCGTCCCTCGATGGCGTAGGCGCCGGCGAAGGGAACGCTGCAGTCCAGCTGTCCGCCACCACTCGTCTCGTGTATCGCATAGTGAATGTGGGCGATCCCACCGTTGGCGTCGTAACCGACGGGGAAGACCCGTCCCAGCTGGTCGCCGATCTTGACCCGCTTGCCCCGCCATAGGTCTCCCGCCGGCTCGATGTGGACAAGCAGATGTCCGTAGCCGTTGCGATCGACGATCACGACGCCGTTGTAGTCGAACCACTCCACGATGCCGTTGACCGGGGCAAGAACAGGCGTCCAATCAGTCGATGCATCGGTCCGCGTGATGTCCAGAGCATGTGGGTCGCAACGGTCGTGCCATGCGTGGGTACCGGTGTTGTAGCCGGCGACGATGGTCCACGTGGTCCCGGCCGGCGCCGGTATGGGCACGCCGTCCTCGGCTCCAATCGGAGTGGCGAAGGCGATAAGCGCCGCGGCCGACACCAGTAGAGCCAACGCCATCGATCCCACTCGCGAGGTCGGAGACATGTATTGACTGTACTGGTCGTAACATAAGCTGCGTGCATCGCGTCGCAGATGGACGCCATGGAATGGAGCACCAGGTGAAGTACCGACGGCTGGGAAACTCCGGACTGCAGGTCTCACTTGCCGGCCTGGGGACGAATAACTTCGGCATGCGTCTGGACTACGAGGGCTCCAAAACGGTCGTCGACGCCGCGCTGGACGCGGGGATCAATTTCTTCGACACGGCCGACATCTACGGCGGCGGTCACTCTGAGGAATTTCTCGGCCGAGCGCTCGGTTCGCGACGCGAAGATGTCCTGATTGCGACCAAGTTCGCGATGCCGGTGGGAGAGGGTCCATTCACGCGCGGCGGCTCGCGGCACTACATCGAGAAGGCCGTCGAGCGCTCGCTCAAGCGACTGGGCACGGACTACATCGACGTCTACCAGATGCACCAGCCGGACCCGCATACGCCGATCGAGGAGACACTCGACGCGCTCTCCGACCTCGTGCATCGAGGGATCGTTCGCTACATCGGACATTCAAACTTCACTGGGTGGCAGATCGCCGACGCCGACTGGACGGCCCGTTCAAAGGGCTATGTCCGCTTCGTCTCAGCGCAAAACGAGTGGAGTCTGCTGGAGCGCAAGGTGGAGCCAGAGATCATGCCGGCCTGCCGCGAGTTCGGCCTCGGTCAGCTGCCGTTTTTCCCACTGGCTTCCGGATTCCTGACCGGCAAGTACACCCGCAACGCAGACCTGCCGGAAGGCACCCGTCTGGCAGCCTGGGCACAGGCGATGCCCGCCAGGATTGACGCACTGACCTCGGACGCCAACTGGGACAAGCTGGATGGTCTGACGAGATTCGCCGAAGACAACGGACACACGATTCTCGACCTCGCCCTGAGTTGGTTGGCGTCGGACCAGGCAGTCTCGTCGGTCATCGCAGGCGCGACCAAGCCGGAGCAGATCGAAGCCAACGTCGCCGCGACGTTGAGTTGGGAGCTTTCGGCCGAGGACTTCGCAGCGGTCGACGAGATTCTCGTCTGACGTCGTTGAGCTTCTCCAAGCTGGCCGCCTGGCTCGGCGCGATCGGCGTCGGCACGGCGCTGTACTCCTGGTGGGAATCGACCGCGGTCGAGGTCACCCAACATCGTCTACAAGTTCCCGATCTGCCGCCAGGCCTCGAGGGGCTGCGGATCCTGCATATCTCGGACACGCACTTTCCCGCCGACGGCGATTCCGTTGGCCGGTTTGTCGAGCGGATCTGGCCGCTCGAATACGACTTGGTCTGCTGCACTGGAGACTACGTCGAGACCTCGGCCGGCTGGGACTCAGCCGGTGACGCGCTGACACAACTCAAAGCGCCCTTCGGCGTCTACGCGACGCTGGGCGCGCACGATTACTGCCAGCCGGTCCGCACCTTCGACGAGTGGCTCTCATTCAACATCGACCGCGCCCTGGGATCCCCTCGCCGTTTCGTCAGTCCCAAGCCGTTCGTCGATCGCCTGGAGTCGGCCGGCATCGTCGTGCTGCGTAACGACTGGCGCTCGATCGAGATCGGCGATGAGCTGGTGCGTCTCGGTGGCGCTGGCGACGACTCGGTCCGGATGGCTCGGCTGGAGTCGGCGGTACCGCCCCCTGGCGGCTTCTCGATGCTGCTCACCCACGCGCCCGACGCCGCGCTCCGTCTGCCGAGCCGCGCTGAGGGAGGGCCGTCGGTCGTGCTCAGCGGACATACCCACGGTGGGCAGATTCGCATCCCTGGGTGGGGCGCGCCGCTGCGCCGCTCTAGCCTGGTCTCGCGTCGTCACCCCGCCGGCGTGTTCGAAGTGGGCGGCGCTCAGGTCGTGGTGAGCCGGGGATTCGGAACCGCGCACGTCCCGATGCGCCTCGCCTGTAGGCCGGAGATCGGTCTGATCACCCTGACCCGAGGGGGCGGTTGATGATTACAGGCGCGGACTTGACTCGCGCGAAATCGTGGCCGTTCGCTGTTCTCTAGAATGGAGACTGAGCGAACATGACCAGCAAAGAGCCGCGCGCACCGTCGGCGGTCGCGTTCGCGTGGCAACGGGGATGAGGAGTGAACACATGGTGAGCAATCAATACGACGTGGTCAACCTGGAAACGCAGGACTTCGGATCCGAGCGCTACCAGGCAATCAACCTACATAACTTTGAGCAACTCAACCAGATCCAGGCGCTACCCGACGAGGTGGTCTACAACATCAATGTCGTCGGCCGGGTGCTTCCCTTCAAATCCAACCGCTATGTGGTTGATCACTTGATCGACTGGTCCGACGCGCTGAACGACGGAATGTTCCGGTTGACATTCCCGCAGAAGGACATGTTGGCGCCGGCCGACTTCGACAAGATGGCGGCGGCGATCGACTCGGGCAAGAACTCGCGGGAGCTGAAGGTGGTGGCGGACGAGATCCGAATGACGCTGAATCCGCATCCGGCCGGTCAGATGGAACACAACATGCCGAGCTATCAGGGCCAGCCGCTGCCGGGCATGCAACACAAGTACCGCGAGACGGCGCTGTTTTTTCCCTCCCAGGGTCAGACCTGCCACGCCTATTGCACCTTCTGCTTCCGCTGGCCGCAGTTCGTCGGGCTCGAAGGCAAGAAGTTCGCAATGCGCGAAGGCGAGTTGCTGCGCGGCTACCTGGCCGAGCACCACGAGATCTCCGACATCCTCTTCACCGGCGGCGACCCGCTGATTATGAAGACCAAGACCCTGCGCGAGTACATCGAGCCGCTCACCAAAGCCGACGCCGGACACAAGCTGCGCACGGTGCGGATCGGCTCCAAGGCGATCGCCTACTGGCCGCACCGCTTCGTCTACGACGACGACGCCCAGGACTTGCTTGACCTGTTCCGCCAAGTCACCGACGCCGGGATGCAGCTCGCCTTGATGGCCCATTTCAATCATCCTGCCGAGCTGCGCACACCGGTCGCCCTGGAAGCGGTCAAACGCATCCGCGAAACTGGCGCGCAGATTCGGACGCAAACGCCGCTGCTGAACCACATCAACGCCGATTCCCAGCTGTTGGCCGACATGTGGGCCGAACAGACCCAGGCCGGCTGTGTGCCCTACTACCTATTCGTGGCGCGAGACACCGGCGCTAAGCGGTACTTCGAGATCCCACTGGTCGATTGCCAGGAGATCTTCCGCGGCGCCTACCAGCGAGTCTCCGGCGTAGCCAGGACCGTGCGTGGACCGTCGATGTCCGCGGGCCCCGGCAAAGTACAAATCTTGGGTGTCTCGGAGTTCCGAGGCGAGAAACTAATCGTGCTGCGATTCCTCCAGGGACGCGATCCCGAATGGGTAGGCAAGCCGTTCTTCGCCAAGTACTCCGACAGCGCAAGCTGGCTGGACGAGCTGGAGCCGGCCGAGGGCGACGAGTTTTTCTACGAAGAGCGCCTACGTGAGCTGCTGGCCGAGGAAGGATCGCCCTGGTCGCGTGAGGAGATGAGAATTCAGCTCCTCGACACGGCTGCCGCGGGCCTCTAAGAACTCGCTGCCCATGACCTACTCGCCACGACGGGCAGACGATCCTGTCGTACGGCCCGGAACGCCTTCGTTTCGCTGTCTGGCCGACGAATGCGGCGCCATGTGCTGCCACAATCCATACCGCGTCGACCTCGGCGAAGAAGAGATCAGTCGTCTGGCAGCTGAGGTCGATGTCTCGGACATCCTGGACGAAAGGGTGTCGATGGTGCTGATCCATCAGGTCGACGACGCCTGTGTCCTGCTCGGAGGCGACCTGCGCTGCGGAGCGTATGAGGCCAGGCCGAATGGATGCCGAGATTATCCATTCCGACTGGAACAGGAGGAAGGGTTACCGCCGAAGATCGTGCGTGATCTAGCGTGTCCTGGCTTTGTCGGGCCGCCAATGAACGAATCGGAGTATCAGGAACTGTTTGCGAACCTAGCTCGTCGCGATTGAAGCCGACGGTGATGAACAACGACTTCCCGTCCCCAACGACCAAGCGCCCCCATTCTCCTTCGGGTCTTGGGGACATGGCCAACAGGCGAGACTTGTGCCACGTCGGTTCCGACTCGGATGCCGGAGCGGCAGACCTGTGATAGGTGCGGCCTTCGTATACTCGACCGATAGCGAGCGGTTCCAGGTGGGAGTTGGCGATGCTTGATTCGGCGACCATTGATGCTCTGCGCAAATCTCGGTCGGAGTGGGATGCTCGGGTGGACTCCGAGGGACGCGAGCGGCCGGGACCGTTCATGACCGTGTCGTCCAGGCCTATCGAGCGACTGTACGACGCGACCACGCTGGACGACGCAGGCTGGGACGTCGAACGCGACCTGGGATTGCCAGGCGCGTATCCGTTCACGCGCGGCGTCCATCCAACCGGTTATCGCGGACGTCCGTGGACCATCCGCATGTTTGCCGGCTTTGGCTCGGCGGAAGAAACGAACTCGCGATTTAGGCGTTTGCTCGATGACGGGCAAACCGGCCTCTCGATCGCCTTCGACATGCCCACGCTGATGGGCTACGACCACGACGACGATTTGGCGGCGGGCGAATTCGGTAAGTGCGGGGTCGGCGTGTCGTCGCTGGCCGACATGGAAATCTTGCTCGACCAATTGCCGCTCGATCAGATCACGACATCGATGACGATCAACTCGCCAGCGGCACCGATCTGGGCGATGTATATCGCCGCGGCTGAACAGCGCGGAATCGATCGTTCGAAGCTGGGCGGCACGCTGCAAAACGACATCCTGAAGGAATACATCGCACAGAACGAGTTCGTCTTCCCGCCGCGTCCATCGATGCGGCTGGTGACTGACACGGTGGAGTTTGCGGCGGAGTACATGCCGCGCTGGAACTCAATCTCGGTCTCGGGCTACCACATCCGTGAGGCAGGCTCGACGGCGGCGCAGGAATTGGCGTTCACACTCGCCGACGGGCTCGAATACGTCCGCTGGGCGAAGGACCGCGGAATGCACGTCGACGAGTTCGCGCCTCGGCTGTCGTTTTTTTTCAACTCGCACAACGATTTCTTTGAGGAGATAGCCAAGTTTCGCGCAGCGCGCCGGATCTGGGCGCGCGAGATGCGCGAGACCTTGGGCGCCGAGAATCCACGCTCGTGGTGGATGCGCTTCCACACCCAGACCGCCGGAGTATCGCTGACCGACGTGCAGCCGGAGGTCAATCTGCTTCGGGTCACGATCCAAGCGCTCGCCGCTGTACTCGGCGGGACGCAATCGTTGCACACCGACGCGATGGATGAAGCGCTGGCGCTGCCGTCCGAGAAGGCAGCCCGGCTCGCAGTCCGCACCCAGCAGGTGATCATGCACGAGTCGGGCGCGATCAACACGGTCGACCCGCTCGGCGGCTCCTACTTCATCGAGCAACTGACCAACGACCTCGAGCGCGAGGTGTACCAGTACTTCGATCAGATCGACGCGCTCGGCGGCGTGATTTCATCGATTGAGACCGGTTTTTTCCAGAAGGAGATTGCTGATGCCTCGGCACGCTTCCAGCGAGAAATCGAGCGTGGCGAACGGACGATTGTTGGCGTCAACGATTTCGAGATCGAAGAGCCGCTAGAGATTCCGATTCTGAAGATGGACCCGCAGGGCGAGGCGCGTCATCTCGAGCGTCTGCGACGGACACGAG
This sequence comes from Dehalococcoidia bacterium, assembly GCA_034428415.1. Taxonomy (GTDB): domain Bacteria; phylum Chloroflexota; class Dehalococcoidia; order Bin125; family Bin125; genus Bin125. The sequence continues at coordinate 34,018 of DAOUHS010000133.1, read as the reverse complement.
CCGAACGTGATCAAGATCGGGCGGAGTCTGCATTGCAGGCTCTGGCGAATGTCTGTCGGGATCCTCGGGCGAACTCAATGCCGCAAATGCTCGACGCCGTGCGCAGCTACTGCACGCTGGGCGAGATCATGAACACGATGCGAGATGTCTTTGGCGAGCACCAGGAACACGTTGTGCTCTAGTCGCTGAGCATCATCAGCTACCGCGCGAGAGGATCACACCATGGCTGGCCCGCTTGACGGCATCAAGGTGCTGGAGTGCTCGACCTGGGGCTTTGGGCCGATCGGCGGCATGATGCTGGGCGATCTCGGGGCCGACGTGATCAAAATCGAATCGCCAAGCCGTCCCGACGCCGCCAGATTCGTCGAGTCGGTGGCCGGGATTCCCAACATGATGCCCGACGGACACTCGGCGCTGTTCGAGGCCGTCAATCGCAACAAGCGATCATTGGCCCTCGATCTGAAGTCCGAGCGGGGGCGAGAACTGTTCCGCGAACTCATCGTCGATACCGATGTGTTTATCGAAAACTATCGTCCGGGAACGTTCGCGAAGCTGGGTCTGACGACCGAGGCGTTGATGGAGATCAACCCGGGGTTGATTCATGCGGCAACCGCCGGTTATGGATTCAAGGGCGACGAGGCGCAGTTGCCGGCGCTCGATGCCGTCGGTCAGGCTCGTGGTGGGTTCATGTATTCGGGCGGCGGTCCCGACGATCCACCCAACTGGAACACACTTGGCATTGCCGATGTGATGGGCGCGACCTGTCTGGCGTACGGCGTACTCGCGGCAATGGCCGGGCGGGAACTGAACGGTGGGAAGGGCCAGCGGATCGAGGTTTCCCACATCATGGCGACGATGTGGCTGCAGTTCTGGGGGATCAGCGTGGGGATGATGCAGGGCCTCGACCTGTGGCCACGCTTCGACCGGTCGAAGGCGGCCAATCCGCTCTGGAACCTCTATCGCTGCAGTGACGACAAATGGCTGATGCTAGGCATCCTTGAGGCTGAACGGGATTGGGCTTCGTTCTGTCGAGCAGTCGGGCTGGAGGAGATCGTTGACGATCAGCGCTTCATGACGCTGTCGGCGATGGGTGAGCATTGCCAGGCCTTGATCGCGATACTGGAGGAGCGATTCGGCTCAGCGCCTCGCCAGGAATGGGAACAACGACTGCTGACGGAGCCGAACCTGATCTTCACGCGCGTGCAGCAAATCAGTGATCTTCCCACCGATCCGGCGGTGATCGCCAACGACTACCTGATCAGCCACGATCATCGGCACTTTGGCCCGACCCAGACACTGACGCATCCTGTGTTGCTGCACGGTCAGCCAGCAAGTGTGCTCCGCGATGCTCCTGAGCTCGGTGAGCATTCCGGCGAGGTGTTACAGGAGCGGCTGGGCTTGTCGGAGGATGAGCTGGCCGAGTTGTCGGCTGAAGGCGTGATTGGGTAGAAAGCAAGACCTCCCCCAGAGGGGGAGGTCTCTTGTGCTAGCGGCCGATCACCAGTGAGACGGAAGTCGTGCCAGAGCCGCCGATGTTGAGCGTGGCCGCTCGGTTGGCGCCTTCAACCTGGTAGTCGCCGGCATTGCCGGTGACCTGCTTCCAGGCGTCAAGGGCCTGGCGCACCCCTGTCGCGCCGACCGGATGGCCGCCGCCGATCAGACCGCCCGACGGGTTCATCGGGATCTCACCATTGAAGTCGATCCGGCCGTCCTCGATCGCCTCGTAGCACTTGCCCGGCTCAGTGATGCCGAAGTGGTCGATCGCCATGTAGTGGCTGGTCGTGAAGCAGTCGTGGGTCTCAATCACGTCGAGGTCCTCGTGGCCGTCAATGCCGGCGCGCTCATAGGCGTCCGTGATCGCGCGGCGCGTGTGCGGCAAGACGTATTCGTCGCCCTGGGCCTGGGCGATCTTCTCGTCGAAAGTCAGCGCCGCGGTGTGGTGTCCCCAGCCCTGAATCGTGGGCACGTCGGCGAGGTCGAAGCCGCGGGCCTCCGCCCACTCTGCGGCTCGCTCCTCGTTGGCCAGGACCAGTGCGGCAGCCCCATCGGTGATCTGCGAGCAGTCACGTAGCAGTAGCCGGCCCGTGATCGGAGCGACATACTTGCCTTCCGAAAGGTCTGATGGAACGTCGCCGAGCCACTTGCGAGTCTGCGCGACGGGATTGCGCTGGGCGTTCTCGTAGTTGAGTTCGGCCAGGCGCTGGAGGTGGCCCGCTTCGAGGCCGTAGCGCTCGTCGTAGACATCGCCGAGGCGGCCGAAGAGCTTGGGGAATGGGAGCTCGACGCCTTCCGCCTCGAGTTCGTACCAGCCGGCGGTACCGAGGAAATCGCCGCCCTCGACCGGGCTGACGGTCTTCATCTGCTCGACACCGAGAATCAGCGCGGTGCCGTAGCGTTCGGCCTCAATCTCAGCCGAGGCCATCAGGATCGAGACGCTGCCCGAGGCGCAGGCTGCCTCGTGGCGAGAGGTCGGCAGTCCGCCGAAGTCGGGGCTGATCTCGGCAAAGAAGCCGCCCATTTGCCCCTGCTTGGAGTAAAGCTCGCCGGCGAAGTTGCCGACATGAGCAGTGTCGATGTCACCGGGCTCCATCGAGACTGCGTCAAGCGCTCCATGGACGGCTTCAGCCATGACGTCGCGCAGGTTGTGCTCCTCCTTGCGCCAGTTGCGCGCAAAGTCGGACTGGTATCCACCGAGAATGTAGGTCTTGGGCATGGTTGCTCCTGGGTCACTCCTGGTTGGCGGTGTTTGCGAGGCAGGATATCAGTCCGCCGCTAGTAGCCCCTGAACACCGACGGCCGCTTCTCTCGCCAGCTTCGGCGGCCCTCGTCAGCGTCGTCGGTGTAGCGGTAGCGGTCGGAGACCTGGACTTCGTGGGCGAGGCTGTCTTTGAGCGAGTGCTCGGCGGAGTAGTCGATCATCTCCTTGAAGGCCGAGATGTTTAGCGTCGGCAGCCTGGTCAGGTTGTCGATGTAGTCGGCGGCCTCGCGGTCGAAGTTCTCGAGCGGCCAGACTCGGTTGGCCCAGCCCGTCTGCAGCGCTTCCTCGGCGAACATGTGGCGGCCGGTCATGAGCAGTTCGAGGGCCCGTCCGCGGCCCATGATCCGCGGCGCGAACCAGGTCGTGCCGCCGTTCATGCCGATCGCGCGCTGAGCCCGGTGATCGCCGACTTCGATGTTGTCGGCGCAGAGGCGAATGTCGCAGGCGCAGGCGATCTCCCAGCCGTGTCCCAGGGCCCAACCGTTGATCAGCGCCACGACCGGCTTTTTCAGCTCGCGCAGCGAGATTAAGAATGGGTGGTGGACGGTGATCGAAGAGTCGATGCCGGGTGTCGGCTCCATGCCGTAGAGATCGTCGCCGGAGCAGAATGCCTGCTGACCGGCGCCGCGCAGCGTGACGACGCGAATGTCCGGGCGCGCAGCGGCGAAGTCGACCAGTGCCTGGAGTTCCCGCAGAAGACGAAACGAAAGTGCGTTCAGTCGTTCGGGTCGGTTGAGCGTGATTGAAAGGACGCCGGTGTCGGATACATCCCAGATGGTGACTTGCCACTCGCCGTCGGCCAGCGGGGTTGGAGCATCTGGCCAGGACTCATGAATCGACATGAAGAAGCCTTTCTCAAAGTGCCATCAAGCAGGCTGGGAAGCAGTCGTAGGCAAGTGTAGGACGGCGCGTGAAGTGACCGTAAAACTGCCGACGTATTAGAAGACGCGTTACGCCAACCCGACGGCACGGCACAGGCCGATGCGTACACTGAAATCGTGATGATCCGGCTGAATGGTCGATGCAGCGTGCGGCCAGTCCTACGATTCACCGTGCTGTCAATTTTGCTGGTCTTGTCCATATCGGCGGGCCTCGCGTGGAGCGGAAGTATCGAAGCATCGTCTCAACGAGTGCTCTCGGTCACTGCCTTTCCGAGGGAGATTCCCGCCAAAGGTGGAGAATCGAGAATCACGGTGAGGATTCCAGCCGATGCCGTGGCCGACGAAACTCGCGTCAAGCTGTCGGCAGAGATTGGGGCGTTCTTGGCCGGAAGTGGCCCATCCGAGATCACTGCACCGTTGAACGATGTGGGCAACAACACCCTCGGGGCATCGGTCAGGCTAGTGGCCGACGGACGCACAGGTGCCTCGGTTGTAACGGCACAGGTTGGTTCGTTGGTCGATACCGTGACCGTTCGGTTTGTTGGAGAGACAGCGACCGTTCGGGTAGACCAGCCCGCGGAGCAGGCGCGGCTGAGAGCCGCCGACCAGCACTTGATCAAGGTCGTCGCCTCTGATGAGACTGGGATTGGAGCACCCTCGGCGAACGTGACGTTTGAGTTTCTCTCGGCGCCCTTGGGCGCTTTGCTGCGCAGCGAGACCGAGTCCTCGCTGACTCGCTTGACCGTCCGGACATCTCTCGGCGGTGAGGCGCGAGCCTGGCTCTCGTCTGAACCGGGCGACGTGCGGATCCGCGCGACCAGTGGTTCCGCATCAGTGACCCTTGCGCTTCAGCTCTACGGAGAACCGAAGACCCTGAGACTAGTCCCCATATCCGGTACGGCGATCGAAGTCGGGACGATCTCGGCAACTGGAACCCTACAGGCGTTGCTACTGGATGAGCGCGGTCAGGGCGTGCCGCGCGAGCGGATTCGTTTCTCACCCGAGGGCGGGTTGGTCGTAGCTTCCGACGGGGACGGGGAGAGCCTGGTGACCGATGGGTCGGGAAGCGCGCGCGCGCATCTCGATGCCAGATCGGCGAGGTTGGGATTGAGAAGCCTGACCGCCGTTTGGACAAAGGGCGAACAGATACTAAGCGATGCGCTCGAGGTCACGGTGACCGGACCGCCGACTGCAATGTACCTGCGCGCGCGATTGTCGCTGGCCGATGTCGAAGAAGTACTGATCGAGGAGTTCTCGGCTTCGACCCGCTATCGTCTGGAAGCCGAAGTCGTCGATGAGCTGGGCCAGCCGGTCGCGGGCTCGTACAAGGTTCGCTGGCGTCCCTTGTTGATCTCCGAGGCGGCGGCGCAAGCGTATCCCGAAGTGAGCGTGACCCAGAACGGTGTTGCCAAAGCGATCTTCGATCTGGAGCATGTCGATGGCCTGCCGCAGCCGCAGGCGACGCTGGCCCAAGCCTGGCTCATCGCCAAGGCGCAGGTCAACTCGAACGGCGTCATCGCCGACCTACTCGGCGACGGTGTGCCGTTGCGAGCGAGCTGGAACGACCTGATCTGGCGAGGCCAAGAGACGACAGTGAGCGTGGCCGTTGCGGAGGTCAGGCACGTAGTCTCGGCCGCGTGGAAGCGAACGACCAGCGGCGGATGGCAGGCCTGGTTCACGGCCGACGTGCCCGGTGCTGTTGACTTTGAGCTGAAACCAGGTGACAACTTTCTGCTGGTCCTTAGTTCGGGCGCCTTGCTTCAGAATGTCGCGCGTCGGTAGTTCGATTCCGCCCTAGAGTGAACCCGTGAAGTGTTGGATAGCCGTTGCGGTTGCGTTCGCGGCGTTGGCGATCGCCTGGATAATGGCTTCGGCGCAACCGACTTCAGCGTGGGTCGTCTCATCGCCTGCGGATAGCGGCGTGGGCACACTGCGCCAGGCCATCGTCGCAGCCAATGAGTCGGTTGGTGACGACGTGATTCGCTTCGAGTCGGCCATGACGATCCGGCCCCGATCCCCACTGCCGGCATTGGAGGACGACGGCATCACCATTGACGCGTCCGTCGGGCAGGCGTCGCCGGACGTCAAGCCGGCCGTCTGGATCGATGGCACTGATGCTGGAGACTCCGCCGGTTTGGAAATAGTCGCCTCGCGCGGCGTCGTTCGAGGTCTGGGGATCGTGGGATTCCGGCGATACGGCGTCGGCGTGATCGGCCCCGAAGCGAGTCGAGCCAGCATCGAGGGTAACTGGATCGGTCTGCGTGGCGACGGAAGGGCATCGGCCAATCGGTTAAGCGGCGTCGCGGTGATCGGCGGTGCCAGCGGCTCCGTGGTCAGCGACAATCGAGTCGCCGGCAACAGTGTGCCCGAGCGAACCGGGCACGGCATAGTGGTCGGTGGTGGGGGCACGATCAACGTCGAGATCGCGGGAAATGTCATCGGCATCACGCTCGACGGCTCGTCCGCCCCGAACGATGACGGCATTCTGATCGTCGATTCCGCACAGGCGACGATTCACGACAACACGATTGGGTACAGCAAGGTCGCCGGCGTCGAGCTGCGCGAGACACGGCAGGAAGTCCGGGTAGACGGCAATCGAATCGGCGTACGGCGAGACGGCGCAGCAGCTCGTAACGATGTTGGGCTCTTCCTTGGCCCGCGGTCATCCGGAGCGAAGATCGGCGCGCGGATGCTCAATGTCATCGCGGCTAATCGGGTCGGGGTCGCCGTGGAGCAGGGCGCCCGCGAGGCATCGATCGAGAACAACTGGATCGGTCTGGTGCCTGCACCTGGACTCTCCAAGCCTCATGTATCGGACCTGCCGCAGGCGTTGATCCGCCCGAATGAAGAACGGGGCGTATCGATCATTGCTGGGGCGGCCGTGATCCTGGTACGGAACAACTACATCGCAGCCGGAGAGTACGGCGTCCTGGTCGATGATGCCACAACCACGAGAGTCAGTCTGACCCGCAACGTGATTGCAGGGTCTCGCCAAGCTCCCACTATTGCCGCGATCGACGTGCGTGGGGGCACCGAGGTCGTGATTGGCGGTGGTGACGAGCCGCTTGGCAACCACCTGTGCGGCGCCGAGTACGGGATTCGGCTGGCCAACACGGAAGAGCCGCGTATAGGTTTCAACGCCATCGGCGCGGGAGCCGCGCGGCGCGTGAGGTTCGACAGCGACGAGGGGATGCAGTGGGGCATACGGTTAGGGGACCGCACTCTGCGTGCCCAGGTCCAACTGAACCACATCGCCGATGCAGACGAGGCGGCCATCTCTGTAGTTGGCGACGGTGCTCAGGACAACTTGTTGTCACGCAATAGGTACTCGCGAAACGGACTTGATATCGACCTTGGCGCGGACGGCAGGTCGCCGAACGATATTCGCGATCGCGATCAAGGTCCCAACGGCCTGCTCAACTATCCGACCATCCAAGGACACACTGTCAGAGTGATTGGCGCGAAGAGCTTCAACTCGACGTTCAGCGGGATCGCCACACCCGGCTCCTATGTCGAGATTTATCAGCTGCACGAGACGCGCTGGGACCGAATCGCGAGGAGTCAGCGGGCCGATCATGCCGGGAACTGGACGGCCCGCACTGCCGAACTGCCCAATGCTCCGATTCGCGCGCTGGCGATGATGCCGACAGGCGATACATCGGAGTTCTCACCGATATTCTTGCCGTCCCAGCGGGTCAAACTAGGAGCAGGCATCAGCCATATCGCCTGGACCGGACCGGAGTTGCCGATCGCGGAAGCAATGTCCCCGATTCTGCAATCAGTGAAGACCGTCTGGCGTTGGAACGCCCTGGAGGCGCGTTGGGAAGGATGGTCACCGCTGGTTTCCGCGAGCGCAGTCGACCGGACCGGCCGGCTGGAACTGGTCAGGAAGGGCGATGTGCTCCGACTGGACCTGCTGGATCGACCGACGGCGGACTTCTTTATTCCAGCCGGCGGCGAACTGAGCGAGCCCGCGACAATCCGGTTAGCCCAGGGATTCAATCAGGTTGCCTGGATCGGCGGCAGTGTAGACGCGCTCGAGACCTTGAGCGAACTGGAAACGCTCAATCCTAACCTGATCGGTCAGATCTGGCAGTGGGATGGCCAGCTCTGGCGATTGATATGGCCGCGGATCGCAACAGCGTGGGACCCCGGTCGCTGGCAGTTCGCCAGTTTCTGGCTGCGGGCTATTCGACCGGGTGAGTTGCTTCTTCCCTAAGCTCCGCCGTCGCTGGAGAGGGTCTCAACCGCGATAAGGACGACGATGGCCCGATCGCCTTCCTGGGCGATGCGGAGTTCCCCTCTGAAAGCAGGATTGTCGGCGTCGCGGAACGTGATGAAATCGACGCCCGCGCGTTGAGGATCGGCGGTTATGCGCCATGGATCGGTGTCGAGTTTCGAGCGGTACCAGTTGTAGATGTCGTCGGCTCGCTCGTCAGTTGTTTGCCAGCCGACGATCAGTTCGAGCCTGGTCTCGGTGTCGGTGAAGGCCGAGCCGAGCAGTTCAAGCGCGTCGTGTTCGGGGAAGCCCGGCGGCAACTCGTCAACCATCGCCTGGACGCGGACATCCGAGATGGCCGTGCGATCGGACTGAATCAGATAGTTGCGGAACAGTCTCTGCGCGGCGAGACGTTCCTCGTCGTCATCCCCGCCGCAGGACGTGGTCAGCAGGCCTGCAGCGATCACGGTCAGCAATGCGATGAGCAGCAGCCGGCCAGCCGAGATGATTCGTGGCGAGGCGGCGCTCTGCGTCATAGGAATTCTCGCAGTTAGTTTCCGATTGGACAGCGTTGGTGGGGTGGACGGTGGGATTCGAACCCACGAATACCAGGGCCACAACCTGGCGCCTTAGGCCTCTAGGCGACGCCCACCGCGCCAAATCAGAGTATCACCGACATCGTCGGCGAAATGTCAAGCACTTCAAGCGATGCGATCGATCAAAAGCGCCGCCAAGCCGAGGAAGAAAAGAAAGCCAAGCATGTCGGTCGCGGTGGTCACGAAGATGCTCGCTGCCAGCGCCGGGTCGGCATTGAGCGTGCGCAGAATCAACGGAATCAGCAGTCCGAACAGACCGGCCACGATCATCGTGCCCAACATGGCCGCGCCGACCGCCAGGCCCAGCCACGGGTTGTCCTGCCAGAGCCAGCCGACCGCTCCGACGAGCAGACCGAACGCGATCCCGGATGCGATCCCTATGATCACTTCTCGCGGCAAGACGAGCCGGGTGAAATGGCGATCGAATTCGCCGAGTGCCATCGCTCGCACAGCGAGTGTGGTTACCTGCATGCCGGCGTTGCCGCCCTGTCCGGCGATGATCGGCAGGAAGATCGCCAGCGCTGCGACCTGGGCGAGCGTATTCTCGAAGGCGGCAACCACGGCGGCGGCGGCAAACGCGGTCGCGAGATTGAGCACCAGCCAAGGCAAGCGCCGCCTAAGGGCGGTGGCGACCGGCGCGGTGAGCGCTTCGTCGTCGACCAAGCCGACCAGACGATACATGTCTTCGGTCGCCTCTTGTTGGGCAATGTCGAGCAGGTCATTGGACGTCGTGACGCCGACGAGGTGACCATCGGCGTCCAGTACCGGGAGAGCGTGCAAACCGAAGCGTTGAAGAATGTTAAGTGCGTCTTCCTGATCCATATCAGTCGTGACGGTCGGTCCGATCGGCTCCATCAGGTCGCGCAGGGCGGTCATCGGCGGTGCGAAGACCAGCGAGTGCAGTCCGATCGATCCCAGCAACACGCCGTCGGTATCGACGATGTAGACCGTGTCGCGTACGGTCGGGGCAGGAGCGGCGGCGCGCAACAGCGTGAGCGCGCGTTCGGCGGCGAGATGCGGTCCGAGCAGCATCAGTTCGGGCGCCATAATGCCGCCGGCGGAGTCGTCGTCGTGCTCCAGCAAAGGGCTGACCAGCTCCGCCTTGGGCAGGTGACCCAGCACGAGTTCGGCATCGTCCTCAGGGATGGCATGCAACACATCGGCGCCGAGTTGCGCCGGCGTTTCGTCAAGCGCCGCGGTCAATTGGGGGAGGGCGACGTCGGGCGCCACGTGTTCGAGTTCCTCGGGTGTGAGGAAGGGGAGCAACTCCGCCAGAGTGTGCGAGTCGATCCGATCGAGCAAGCGGCGGCGTTCACCACGGTCCAGCGAGGCCAGGGCGTCGGCCTGGTCGGCGGGATGAAGATTGTGCAAGAGCGCGGCGGCCGTGGCTAGTTCTCCGGAATCGACACGGGCGACCACGTCCCAAACCGCAGACGAGGGCTCGGTCCCCATGGCGCCTCGGGAAGATCGTGCGTGTTGGCTAGGTGATCGTTGAGCCATTGTCGAATCCGCAACCGGCAGGCTAGGCGGGTAAGCTGACATCGTGCGCCCGTAGCTCAGCGGAAAGAGCACCAGGCTTCGGACCTGGGGGTCGGGGGTTCGAGTCCCTCCGGGCGTGCCACTCAGGCAGAAGTCAAGCTCCGTGCAGAGTACAATTGCGACCTCGCGAACGCGGGGCTTCACGTTTGGAATGGCGGTCCGTCCTCTTGGCGGATACCCCCGTTCGAGCTGCACGGCACCGATTCCCGAGGCTCGGGGCCCCGTGCAGTACCTTGCACTGAATCTGACTTGCTGACCGGCGTTGGGAGCCGATGATGTTCATTTCGTGGTTCACGGAGCGCCCGTATCAGGATCCCGATGCGTCCTGGTGGGGGCGGACTGGACGCCGCTTGACCGACCTCGACTCCTCCAACGACGAATATGATCCAATCCTGGGGGCGAACCTCTATCACCGCTACCTCGACGAGGCGGTGGCGGCCGAGGAGGCCGGGTTCGACGGCATCGTCCTGAATGAGCATCACTCGACACCGTTCTGTATGGGTTCCGTACTCAATGTCGAGGCGGCCATCTTGGCTCGGATCACTCAGCGCGCCAAGATCTGCCTGCTCGGCAACATCCTGCCCATCTGGGACGATCCGCTTTGGCTGGCCGAGACGTTGGCCCAGATCGACATGATCTCCGGCGGACGACTGATCACCGGCTGGGTGCGGGGGACCGGCCGAGAGTCGCTGGCGCACAATGCGCAGTCTCCGTACAACTGGGAGCGCTACCAAGAGGCGCACGACCTGGTCGTCAAGGCCTGGACCGACGCCGGACCCTTCCGCTGGGAGGGCGAACACTACGACTATCGCTATGTGAATCCGTGGTCGAAGCCGCTGCAGAAGCCCCATCCGCCGATCTGGATTCCCGGCGCGGTTTCTCAGCGTACGGTCGCCTGGGCGGCCGAGCGGCGCTACCCCTACGTGATGTTGGCCACGCGCCTCACGCCGACCCGCGATTCGTTTGCCTACTACGACAAGGTCGCCTCGGAGTTCGGTTATGAGGCTGGCCCGCAGCATCGTGGCTACCTCTGGAAAGTCCACGTCGACGAGACCGAGGAACTGGCCGAAGAGGTCGGTCGCAAGTACCTGACCGGTCCCGGCAACATCTTCCTTGAAGGTTCGCGCGGCGATGTTAAGCGCCACATCCAGAATCTACCAGGCATGATCGATCGCCGGCGCTTGTTGCCGACGGCCGGAGTTCGGCATGTCGAGGAGTCGCGCGGTACAAGCGAGGTTAATCCGGATGACTACAAGCGCCTCACGCTTGACGCCGCCGAAGGTTTCGCCGATACCGACGATACGTACCGCGGGCTGGAAGAGTCTTACAGCATCATTTCGGGAACGCCGAAGACGGTGATTCCCAAGATTCGCCATGTGCTCGAGTTCATTCGACCAGGAAGCATCTGTTTCTGGGACGGCGACGGCTCGATGTCACACGAGGACTCGATGCGCTCCCTGCGATTGATGGGCGAAGAAGTGTTACCGGCGGTCCGCGAGATGGCAGAGGAACTTGACCTGCCGGGACCTTTCGATCTGGCCGAGGATGCAGAGCCGGCGGGGATTTCCCCCGCTGCGCTCTCCACGATCGGCAGCAGCGCCTGAACACCCGCCGTCTGACATCCGACTGCTGACCCGTCTGCCTCACCCCAGGCGATTGTTGTGCTTGGGTAAACGCCCCGCTCCGACCGTGATACTTCGGTTGCTTACGCACTTGCGCACGGCGCAAAGTGCAAACAATGCGTGTCGAGAAGATGGGTTGATGCAGGTCGCAAGTGCTCGGCGACGAGTTGCCGCCGCCCTAGTGGCGCTGTTGCTCTTCGCGGTCGGCTGGTCCTCGGTTGAGGCGCAGGACCCTGAAGTTCATCGGTTTTTCTCCTTTCTGGGAGACGTAACGATCGACGGAGAACCGGTCCGACCGGGCTCGACCATCGTAGCGTTGGCGAAAGGCGAAGTGGTCGGCGAGACCGTTGTCAACGCGGCCGGCGCGTGGATCCTCGACGTCAATTCGGAGGTGTTTGACGACGGCAACTGCAACGTGACCTTCGTGATTAATGACTTGCGATCAGAGACGGCCTGGGACACCTGCACGATGCGCGTGCGCCTGGCGCTGATCAGTCCCGGAGGACAAACCGCGACGGACTCCGAGTCCGATGCGCCCACCGACACAACGGCCGACCAGCCGGGCGCCCCATCCACGGAATCTGCTGCTGACGCGGAGCCCGAAGTCGCCAGAGACGCGACCGAGGAGGAGCAGGAAGAGCAAGTCGACGACGGCACGCTAGTTCAGTCCGAAGAGTTTGTGCGGCCCGACCCTCCTCAAACCGGGTCCGGCGGCATTCTCCAGGAGGACGGGCACGCCGCTTGGGCTCGCACTGCGGCTGTGACGGCGGCTCTGACCCTGGTCGCCGCCCTGGCAGCCCTGTTGATCAGTCGGCGGACCGACGGCCGGGTGTGAGGCGGTTGTGAGATCTATGTCGGAGCGCTGCCAGCGGATGGTCCCGTCCCAATGGTGGTTGATCTTGGCCCTCACTGTGGCGTACCCGAGCATGGCGTTCGGTGCGGCGGACGAACTCGAGCGCGAGTTCAGCGTCGCCGGCAGGGCCACGATCAACGGTGAGCCCGCTCCGCAAGGCGCCAAGATCGCGATCGAGGTCAACGGCGAGATCACCGGTCTGGATCTGGTTTCTGGGGACAGTGGCAAATGGGTCCCTTAGGTCGATGCTGAGTTACTCCAGGAAGGCCTCTGCGAGGCCGTCTTCTATGTCAACGGTCACCCGGCCTATCGGCAAGGGAATCGCTGCGCGGTCGACTTTCGGCTGGAAGTGGCTCCGCAGGTGATGGACGATCACGAGAATCAAGCTGGTCTCGAGTTCCCGAATGTTCCCGAGGATTCTCAAGGGCGGGACCCCTTGGAGGAAACTCACGAATCGCCAACCGATTCGGCTTCTCTTGAGCCAGAAGACTCAGCGCCGAAGGTTCAACAGCGTTCGCCCAGGACGGGAACGGGCGGCCTGACGCGGGAGGAACGCCAGCCCAACTGGCCGGTTGTCGCTGTGGGCGTAGCGCTGCTTGCCTCGTTCGCGGTCATGCTGCTTACACGGCGGTCCGTCTGGTCACGCCGATAACGCAACGTTGTGCGAGTCATCCGTCCGACCCCTGTAGAGTGACCGAGCGCTTCGACTAGTCGCGGCAGAAGGCTAGGCACCTTTCGTCGTCGAACGTGTAGTCCTGCTACGCTAGACCCTGAGATTGCAAGAAATCGACGAAACGAACGGCCAGAGGAACTGAGCGCCCATGCTACTGGTGAGCCGCAAAGAGCAGGAGAGCCCCGAAGCTCTCATCCGACGCTTCAACAAGATGGTGCAACGCGACGGCGTGCTGCAGGAATCAAGGCGGCGTCGCCGGTTCATCAGTAATCGCGAGAAGCAGCGTCAGGCCGAGCGCCGAGCCGCTCGCCGCCGCCGCCGCGCGATGGTCAAGGTCCGCCGACCGCGCATGCCCCGCTAGCCGGCCGCGCTCCCGCGACACTTCATCCCGCTTTACTCAACGCTGACCGGAGCCTCACTTGGGCCTGATGTCGCTGCGTACCCTCGACATTGACAATGAGGGACGAAGCGAAGGGGCGGTCTCTAGTGACGCCGATTGACAGCAGCGGACAGACCATCCTCGTCGTCGATGACGAAGCCAACATCCGCGAACTCTGCTCGCTCTACCTGGAGCGCGAAGGCTTCTGCGTGATCACCGCCGACGACGGCGAATCCGCCCTTTCGGTTGCCCGCGAGGAGTCACCAGACCTGATCGTCCTCGACCTCATGCTGCCCAAGAAATCCGGCTACGAGGTCACGCGAGAACTGCGAGCCGACGCCCGAATGATTCGCAACGTGCCGATCCTGATGCTCACCGCACGCTCGGAGGACGTCGATCGAATCGTCGGCCTCGAACTCGGCGCCGATGACTATCTGGGCAAACCGTTCCATCCACGAGAGTTAACCGCCCGCGTCAAAGCCATCCTCCGGCGAGCATCATCTCCCGACGGACGCGGCCTCGATGCCGCCTCCCGCGGCCGAGTCGACGTCGGCCCGCTGCGCGTCGACTGGGATCGCCACGAAGCGATGCTCTCCGGCAGGCAACTCAAACTGCGCAACAAGGAATTCGAACTGCTCAGGCAGCTGGCCGAGTACTGCGGCATCGTGCTCACCCGAGAGCAGCTCCTCGAACAGGTCTGGGGCTACGAGTACTTCGGAGAGACCAGAACCGTCGACGTCCACGTCAACCAGCTCCGACGAAAGCTCTCCCCCGACGGCCTCGACCCTGGCATCGCAATCGAGACCGTGCGAGGAGTCGGCTACAAGCTCATTGAGACATCGCCAATGCGATCGGAATAACGACCGTGCGCGGCGGATACGGCATCCGACTCTTCGCCGCCTTCGCCGGACTAGTTCTGGTCATGCTGATTGTGCCCGGCGTTGTTCTCGCTTCACTCTTTGGTGGATTCCGCGACGACCTCGACCGCTCCGAACTCCGCACCGCCGGCAACTCGCTGAGCGTCCAAATCGTGCGAATCCTCAGTCAAGCCGGCGTCTCCGACCGCGACGAATTGGTCACCCTGATCCGAGAGCAGGCCGAGCACGCCGGTCTCATAGTGTTTCTGACCGACGGCGAGGGCATCATCATTCCGGGATTCGCCCTGGAGCACGGCATCACCGACGACAGCATCGGCGTCGATTATGTGCAAATTGCGCGCAACGGCGGCGGCAGAGAGTGGAACGACTCCAGACTCCACATCGCCGGCGAATGGCGGCCGCTATTGGTTCGAGTCCTCGTCCCGCCGGAAGCCGCCGGACGAGGCGACAGCGGCCTCTTGATGGCCGTCACATTCGGCGAGGAGCGCCGCGACGCCTTGCTCGGCCAGTTCCTCGGCCGACTGCTGATTGCCGGCCTCGCTGGACTAGCCGTTGCCGTCCTCCTGGCGATGATCATGTCGAGACAGCTCATGCGTCCCCTGGAATCCCTGACTGGCATCGTGCGACGCTTCGGTCCCGACCAGTACGACATGCGCGCCGCCTCGACCGGACCGACCCAGGTCCGCGACCTCGCCGCCGCCTTCAACGCCATGGCCGACCGCGTCTCTGACAACGAACGAGCAATGCGAGGCTTCATCGCCGACGTCTCTCACGAGCTGCGCACCCCGCTCACATCAATCCGCGGCTTCGTTGAAGCCCTGCGCGACGGCACCATCACCGACCCCGAGCGCCAGGCATCCTCGCTCGAAGTCGTCCACGATGAAACCCAGCGAATGCTGCGCATGATCGAGCAGCTGCTGGACCTCTCCCGCTTGGAAGCGGGCGAGTCACGACTGCAGAAATCAAGAATCGACCTGGAGGAGCTATTCAGCTACGTCGAGGCGATGTTCGCCAACCGAGCCGGCGAGCAGGGCACCGAGTTGCGCCTGGACATCTCATCGAACGCCCCGACCATCGAAGCCGACTACGACCGCGTCGTACAGGTGCTCAACAACCTCCTCGACAACGCCCTACGCCACACCTCCGAGGGCTCAGTCACGGTCACCGCCCAAAGCAAGGTCGAGGGTCTCGAAATCACCGTCGCCGACACCGGAGAGGGCATTTCCCAAGAGAATCTGGCCCGCCTCTTCGACCGATTCTGGCAGCCCGAATCAAGAACAGGACCAGGAGCGGGGTTGGGCCTGGCGATCTCGCGAGAGATTGTCAGGGCGCACGGCGGACGAATCGCGGCCGAGAGCAAGTTAGGCCAAGGCACCGCAATCAGTGTCTGGTTGCCCGTCTAACCCGCATCCGTCATACCTGTTCTTGCCGCGGAACTCACCATGAATTCTGCACAGATGCTCGTGCCGGATTAGACCGCTCACCTGTTGCTCCGGCGGGATAGCGACCCATACGAACGGCCCGACAGAAGGGTCTGTTGCACTGTTGGACGACTGGCGGCGAATCGGGCCTGCTATACGCTGCCATCCATGGATCCTCGGCAACAGTTGACCTTGCTTGCAGCCACGATGACTCGCGACGCGCTGGTCGCTAATGGAACGTCGGAGGTTGCGTTTGAACCGCCCGCGACAAACTCTCTGACAACAATGTTTCGAACGAACGATGCTGAAGGGATCATTTGCGCCTGTCCCCTGTTCGACCTCCTTGCGCTCCAGGAGGACAGCTCAACGCTGGTTCGCAAAGTGGAGCTGGAGGAACGCCTCCACGCCTACGGCGCTCGCGACGTCGCCCTCTGGGTCCCACCCGGAGCCGCGTTACCTGAAGACCCCGACAACGCCGCCGGCCTGGTCGCCGACGCAGCCCGCGAACTGGACGCCGGTCAGCAGGGCGAAGTGACATTCAAGGTCGACGTCGCCGTCCGCAAGACCGGCAGCGACGGCTCCTACATGAGCGTCCTCGGCGGACTCTCGCAGCAATGGGCGCGCTTCACCAATCAGGTCATGGGCGAATACCAGCTCGACTCCTCCAACATCCACCGCCTGCCCGAGGACGAGCAAACAATCACCCAGATGGTCGACTTCCTCGTCCTTGTCGCTAATGGCATCCGGAAAGACGGGACGGGAACCACCGTTAAGGGCGAAGACACCTGGCGAATCCAGCGGCTCGATGGTGTCGAAGAGCCAATCGTCATCTGCGCTCCGCCGACCTCGGTGATTGATGGGCGCGCGGTTCGGCGACTCCTGCGCCGATCTCTGCGCGAGGCGGAAGATGCGACCGGACCCGCGAACGGCTTCTGCATCGCCGCAATGATCACCCTCGCCAACAGTCTCGACCGCGAGCTGGTGACGACCGCGCTCCGCGGAATCGATCCACTGCTGCTCGCCGGCTGGGATTACATGCCACTACTTGTCGACGCCCAGACGAAGTCGCTGCTCGAGCCGTCGCCACGGCTGGGATAGTTTGACGCCATTCGCGTGGCAAGAAACGACTAATCCCCGCCCTCCAGCGAGGGCCTGCTCGGCAGGTCCGGCGCTTTCCGAGGAGAGCCAGCTATGCTCTCTCCACGATCGTGACCTGCCCGCTCGATCCGTCGACACGCAGCAGGTCTCCGCTGCAAATCTGCTGCGTCGCCTTCTGCACATTAACCACCGCCGGGATGCCGAATTCCCTGGCCACGATTGCTCCGTGGCTGAGTACGCCGCCAATCTCGGTCACGACCGCAGCGGCGAGCGGGAAGATTGGCGTCCAGCCGGGGTCAGTGAAGCGGGCGACTAGAATCTGGCCGGGAGCCAACTCCCGGCCCTTAACTGCGGAATCGGCGACGTGGGCCCGGCCCTCGGCCTCACCCGTCGATGCAGCGATGCCGCTAAGCGTGAGCGGCAAGCCGGCTATCGGCTCCGTCTCTGGGGTCGATGCTTGGAACTTGGTCTCGACGACTAGTCCTTCGACCAGTTCCGCGCCGGCAGAGAAGATCGGATCGCCGAAACGGTCGCGTAGCGGCGGAGCCTGCGATTCCTTCCACTGCTCGAACTGCAGCCGGCGGCGCCGGATCCGGCTGCGCATGCGAGACGCAATGACCGAGTCGCCTGACCTTCGAGTCAGCGTTGCCAGCTCATCAAAGAGTAGGAAGAAGATATCTTCGCGGTCGTTGATCAAGCCGCGGTCAATCCAGCGCGTAGCCAGTATTTTCCACAGACGCCGCTGTTGCAACGAAAGCTCGAGCAGCGTGAACTTCGGGTTCTCACGCAGTGGCTGCAGCCGTCGGGCTTGCGTGATCTGAGCGTTGAACAAGAGCCAGCGCATGCGGCCAAGGGGGTGACGGTAGAGTCTCTCTCGGATTTCTCTCTCAGCCTCCAACCGCTCAGTCCTCTGTCGCTGAAGCATTTCGTCGGGATTGTTGCGCTCGGGATGGAGGACGTAGTCGCGGAAGGTGTCGAGGATCAGCTCGGGTTGTTCGACCCAGCGCGGCTCGGCCGCCTCCAACTCGCCGGCGGCGCGATGGCCGTACTCGGCCATGAAGTCGTCGAGCTCGTGCAGCAGCCATGAGATCGATTTGGGCAGGCGGTCGCTGTGGACGGCCGGCCAGAGGCTGGCGGCGTCCTCATGGCGGACAAACTCGGTCGCCTCCGAATTCAGAGCTGTCCGCTGTGCGACCCTTCGGAGGGCGACGTTGCCCTCCTGGGTGCGGACGCCGGGCAAACCCTGCAACACCGACAGCGCCAAGTTGCGCCGGTTTGGGCCAAGCCAGCGGTCGGTCGCCCAGAGCAGTCCCTGTACGGAGCTGAAGACCGCCGATTGGGCCCGCATCAGAAAAATGGTCTGGCGCTCGCTCTCGGCGCTGGAACGCGAGAGTTCACGGAAGATATCGCGATCGGACAGCTCGCTCGTATCGATCCCCTTGAGCCGGTCGCGCTCGTCTTCGCAGGAACGGCGTTCCGCCGGCCAAACCTTCGGGAGTTGGTCCTGGTCGCGCAGCCAGCGGAGCATAAACGGAATCTGCCGAATCATGGTGCGCCACTGAATCTTCGTTGAGCGCTCACCGTTGCCGCCAGGCCGCACCACTTCAGCCGCTTCAGGGCCGCCAACGGCTTCAAGAAAATGGGCGCCGGTCAGGCCGAATCGCTGCTGAATGATTTCCATCATCAGGCCGATGTTGAAATAGACATATCCGTCATACAGCGCGACGAATCGGCGGCCCTCGCTCCACTCGCCCCACGGCGCGTGGAATCCGCGATCCAGCGCGTCGGCGATCACCGACCAGCTCAGCGGCGTCATCACGTTCGGGATGACCTCGCCAGCGTTGGCTCGCGACCAGCGGTCGAGTTCGGCTTGGATGTGAGGCATGCCCCGACCAGGACCGCCGCCCCAAGGCAGCGGCTCATCGATCAGACGAGCATCACTGGCATGAATGTTGCCGGATTCGTGAGAGAGCCAGCGAATCACCGCAGGTCCACCGAGCGTGCGTTCCGTTTCCAGCAGATCCTCGCGAACTGCGCCCAGCGTGTCGGCGTCGCCGTGATCGCTCAGGCTGATCGGGCCTCGCCTGGGCAGGGAGATCGATCTCGGTGCTGGGCCCTCGAAATCGATCCGCAACGCGTGTAGCTCGCGCCCCAGCGGGTCTTCCGACCATGCCAGGCCTCCGAGTTGCTCTGTTAACGTCGCGTTCATACCGATCAGCATATGCAACCTCTGCCGATCTGGAAGCTGGACAGACCAGGTCGCATCAAGGTTGATGGCAAAGGGGCAAGCCGATGGATTCGACCCCTCTCGGCATCGGGAAAGTGCCACCCAACCTGCTGACTCGTTTGTTCGATGCCCCTCGGGATCGGCGCGTGATTCAGGGTCCAGGCGTCGGGGCAGACGCAGCGATCATCGAATGGGGAGATCGAGCCCTGGTCGCCGCCACCGATCCGATCACGTTTAGCGACGCCGACGCAGGTGCGCTGGCGGTGGCGGTCAACGCCAACGACATCTTCGCGGTCGGCGCGGAACCGGCCT
Source organism: Dehalococcoidia bacterium (assembly GCA_034428415.1). Lineage (GTDB taxonomy): Bacteria > Chloroflexota > Dehalococcoidia > Bin125 > Bin125 > Bin125. Next base: position 14,562 of record DAOUHS010000133.1, on the reverse strand, counting down.
GGATGCTGGCCACGGTGCTCGCCCCGGTCGGCGCATCAGCCGATCAGGTCGGTTCTCTATTGGATGATCTCAGCTCGGCATGCAGGGAATCGGGTATCAGCCTGATCGGCGGGCACACGGAGATCACGGACGCAGTTGAGCGCACTGTCGTTTCGTGCACGTTGATCGGCACCGCAACGCTTGGCAAGATCATCCGCTCCGACGGCGCCCAGCCGGGTGATGTGATCGTCCAGGCTGGGGCGGCTGCAGTCGAGGGTACGGCGATCCTTGGCTACCCCCGGTTGCTCCAAAGGCCTGGCATCAACATTGCCACCGCCGCCCGCGCCCTGCGCGATCTGGATGGCGTGCACGCCATGCACGACGTAACGGAAGGCGGCATTGCGACTGCATCGTTAGAGCTCGCCGAAGCGGCTGGGCTGGAGGCGGCGCTCGCATTCGAGGGCATCATCTGGTTGCCTGAGACGTTGACCGTTTGCGATGAGCGAGGGCTGGACCCGCTGGGACTGCTCGGGTCGGGCACGTTGCTGTCCGCAGTCTCGCCAGAAGCTGCTGATCGCGCCCTAGCCGAGTTGTCCAACGTGGGTGTGCAAGCATCCCTGATCGGAGAGGTCCGCGCGAAGGTACCCGCTACACTCAGTCACGGCGGCCAGATGCGACCGCTTACGCGCTTCGTGCGCGATGAAGTGCTGCGGGCATTCTATGATGCCTCGCGCTCAACACAGTGATGTGGCGCCGACCGATTTCGAGCGAGGCGGTCGACAGCGGACAGGAGTCGATGTGAGCGAAAAACCGGCCACCGTCGGGCAACTAAAGGACTCCGGGTACCAACCTCGAACCGTTCGAGAAGAGATACGACACAACCTGATCAAGCGGCTCGAGGCCGGCGGACCACTCTTCCCCGAAATCCACGGCTATGAAGACACGGTCGTCCCCGCACTGGAGAACGCCCTCCTCGCCGAGCAGGACGTGATTTTTCTCGGGGAGCGTGGACAGGCCAAGAGCCGCATGATCCGAGCCCTCACCGAACTCCTCGACGACGAGATTCCCGCGCTCGAAGGCGTGGAAATCTACGAGGAACCCCTGGCTCCGATCTCGCTCGAGGGTCGCCAGAAGGCCGAAGAACTCGGTGACGACGCCCCAATTCGTTGGGTCCCGCGCAGCGACCGCTACGGCGAAAAGCTGGCCACCCCCGACATCACGATCGCCGACTTGATCGGCGAAGTCGACCCGATCAAAGTCGCCGAGGGACGGTACCTCTCCGACGAACTGACAATCCACTTCGGCCTGATCCCACGCACCAACCGAGGCATCTTCTGCATCAACGAGCTGCCCGACCTGGCCGAACGCATCCAGGTCGGACTGCTCAACATCATGGAAGAGCGAGACGTCCAGATCCGCGGCTTCCGCGTCCGCCTCCCGCTGGATGTCCTGATCGTCGCCTCCGCCAACCCCGAGGACTACACCAACCGCGGCCGGATCATCACCCCGCTCAAGGACCGCTACGGCGCCCAGATCCGAACCCATTACCCCTCCGAGCTGGAGACCGAGCTGGAAATCGTCGCGCAGGAGTCTGCGCCGATGGCCGCTCCGGGACGCAACATCAACACGCCCGACTACATGGCCGAGATCGTCGCCGAGATCGTCCGCCTCGCGCGGCGAAGCCCCGACGTCTCCCAACGCTCAGGCGTTTCGGTGCGAGCCTCGATCTCCGGATTCGAAACCCTCACTGCCAACGCCATGCGCCGAGCCATCCTCGCCGGCGAGGACCAGGTCGCCCCACGCATCTGCGACCTCTGGCACCTCGCCCCCGCCCTACAGGGCAAGATGGAGCTGGAAACCGTCGACGAAGGCGCCGACGAAAAGGTGATCGAAAAGCTCATCGCCGGGGCAATCGCCGTCGTCTTCGGACGCTACTTCGAGCTCGGCGCCCTCGAGCCGCTCATCACCCAGTTCAAATCGGGACTGTCAGTCGAGGTCGGCGAAGCCCTCAGGGCCGGCGACTACGCAGCCATCGTGGGCCGAGTCGAAGGCCTCGACGAAGCGCTCCAGCCGCTCAACGTCGGCGAGGACGCCGCTTCACTCGCAGCCGCCGTCGAGTTCCTCCTCGAAGGCCTGCACCTCAACAAGAGGCTAAACAAGGACGTCGTCGGCGGCAGCATCTTCTACCGCGCCTAGACTGCGTCCGATCCCGATCTCCCTCCGCGAAGTGAGGGAGATGACGCCTCCTTCAATTTCTCCCCCGTTGGGGGGAGATGCCGAAGGCAGAGGGGGGCGCCAGGGCGTCCGAGGGACCCCCTCAGTCGCTCCGCGATAGCTCCCCTGGAGAGGGGGAGCAAAGAAGTGGCCAAAGGAAGTGCCCATGCCCACCCGATTCCGATACTCGCAATGGGATGGCACGCAGGACATTGCCCCGCTCGACGCCGACGACGTCCTCCAGTCCCTCTCCGACGACCTGCTCTCCTTCGGCGACCTCCAGCAAGCGCTGCGAAACATGATGCAGCGAGGCATCCGCACCCCCGACGGAGACCGCACCGACGGCATGCGAGACCTGCTCCAACGTCTCCGCCAGCAGCGACGCCAACAGCTCGAACGCTTCGACCTCTCCTCCGTCTTTGACGACATCCAGCGTCAGCTCGACGAAATCCTAGACATGGAGCGAGACACCCTCGACGATCGCCTCGACGAAGTCGGCCCCCGTCCCGAACCGCAGCAACCCACCGATCAGCTAGATCAATCTGCTCCCCCCGATGGGGGGAGCTCCCGCGAAGCGGGTGAGGGTGGCGACCCCGAGGCCGGTCAGCAGAGCGGCCAACAACAGGGGTCGCCGCTCACCGAAGACGAAATGGACCGGCTCAAGGAAGCCCTCAGACAGCGCCTCGAGCGCAAGCAGGATCAGATCGAACAACTGCCCGAGGACGCCGCCGGACAGGTCAAAGAACTCCAGGAGTACGAGTTCGAGAACGACGAAGCGCGCCAGAAGTACGAAGAACTGCTCGAACAGCTCAAGCAGTCGATGATGAATCGCTTCTTCCAGGACATGAGCCAGATGATGTCCGACATGTCTCCCGAGGACATGGATCAGATGCGCGAGATGATGCAAGACCTCAACGAGATGCTGGAACGCCAGCGTCGCGGCGAGGATCCGCGTTTCGACGAGTTCATGGACAAATGGGGTGACATGTTTGGCGACGACCCACCCCAGTCGCTGGACGAACTGGTCGAGCAGATGCAGCGCCAAGCCGCCCAGATGCAGAACTTGATGTCATCGCTGCCCGGCGAAATGCGGCAGCAACTCGGCGACATGATGCAGCAGCTTATGGGCGAGATGGGCATGGACCAGGAACTGGCCCAGCTCGCGCAGAACCTCGAAGCGCTTTATCCGATGCGCGACATGCTCAACCAGTACCCCTTCCGAGGCCAGGAAGAGATCGATCTTCAGGCCGCAATGTCGCTCATGGGCGACATGCAGCAACTCGACGAGCTCGAGCGAGCCCTCGAGCGAGTCCAGTACGGCGGCAACATCGACGACATCGATCCCGACCAGCTCGAAGAGCTGATGGGCGAGGAAGCCCGAGAAATCCTCGAGCAACTCAAGCAGTTGCTCGAACTACTCGAAGAGGCCGGCTACCTCGAGAAGAAGGGCAACGCCTGGGAACTGACCCCGCGCGGTAACCGGCGCATCGGCGAGAAAGCCCTCGCCGAGATCTATGCCAACCTCAAGCGGCAGAACTTCGGCAAGCACAACGTCCCCGAAACCGGCCGCTACGGCGATCGCGCCGACGACACCAAGGCCTACGAATTCGGCGACCCCTTCCACCTGAACCTCAAAGACACAATCTCCAACGCCATCCTGCGGACAGCGCCGGAAGGCGGCCCCCAGGTGCCCGTCAGCCTCACCCCCGACGACTTCGAGGTCTACCGCTCCGAGACCCTGACCCAGACCGCCACCGTCGTCATGCTCGATCTCTCCTGGTCGATGGCCCTGCGCGGATCGTTCCAAGCGGCCAAGAAGGTCGCCATGGCGCTCAACAACCTGATCCGCATGCAATACCCGCGCGACTCCCTCTACCTGATCGGCTTCAGCGCCTACGCCCGCGAGCTCAAGGCCGACCAGCTCCCCTACGTCCGCTGGGACGAGACGGTGCTCGGCACCAACATGCACCACGCCCTGTTGATCGCCCAGCAACTTCTCGCCAAGCACAAGGTCGGCACCCGCCAGATCATCATGATCACCGACGGCGAACCCACCGCCCACCTTGAGCAGGGTCGCTCCTACTTCGCCTATCCACCCTCGCCGATCACCATCCGCGAGACCCTCAAAGAGGTCCGTCACTGCACGAAGAAAGACATTGTCATCAACGTCTTCATGCTCGACCGCAGCTACTACCTCAAGGAATTCGTCGACCGAGTCGCCCGAATCAACGGCGGCCGAGTCTTCTACAGCCAACCAGACGAGTTAGGCGAATACGTCCTCCATGACTTCGTCACCAACCGGCGAAAGACCTTGACCCAATCCTGACCTCGTCCCGACCCAATCCTGACCTGGTGTCGTGCGCAGGATGCCTACGCTGCGGACAGCCCCAGGACCAGGTCGCGCAGCGTGACCAGACCCAGAGGCGTTCCCTCATCGTCGACCACCAACGCTCGTGAAACCCCAAACTGCGTCAGCAGCCGCACCGCGTAGCGTCCAAGCATCCCCGAGCGCACCGTCAGCGCCGGCTTCGACATGATCTCGTAGACATTGACCCGCTCTGGCGCGCGATTATTCGCGATCACTTCACGCGCGATGTCGCCTACGGTGACAATCCCCGGCTCGTCGTCGTCGTGCCGCCGGTTCACCACCAGCGAACTGATTTGATACTGCTTCATTGACGCCATCGCCTCGGCCACTGTCGCCAGCCCGTCAATCGTGTGCAGTTCCGATCCCATCACGTCGAACACCCGCAACGCCCCGCTCTCGCTCTGATCGGTCATAAGGTGCCCTCCAACTCTTCCTTCAGGATGGGCAACTGGGTCGAGAGGCCGACCGCATCCTCGATCGTGATCTGAAAGGCGACGCCGTCGCCATGCTCGCGATTCATGCCTCCGGCCTCCGCGATGCGCTCCAGGATGTCCCTCGCCCGCTGCTCAGCCACCAGGAACAGGACCATGTTCCGCTGCGCTGTCAGGTCCAGCCCCAGAAAGGTCTTCTCCGGCTGCAGTCCCTCGCCGCGCACGCCGCTGATGATCGTGTCGCCGGTCGCGCCGCCCTCCCGCGCTGCATCGATCACATCGGTTGTCTTCTCGTCGCTCACCAGCGCGACGACCAGCGACATCTTCATGATTCCATCTCCTGACGTTCCTTCCGTCTGCGCCAGCGACCGACCCAATCGGCAGTGATTGCATAGCCTAGTACCGAGATGATCGGGAAGACACTGGCGAACGCGATCAGTCCAAAGCCGTCGATCAGCGGGCTGCGTCCGGGCACGTTGGCGGCCAGTCCAAGCCCCAGAGCAGCGACCACCGGCACCGTCACGGTCGAGGTCGTCACCCCGCCCGAGTCGTAGGCCAATGGAATAATCATCCGACTGCTCAAAATCGTCTGCACGATCACAACGATGTATGCCCCCATGATGTACCACGGCAGCGCCGTGCCCGTCACGATCCGGAAGCAGCCCAGCGACACGCCCACGGCCACCCCGATCGCCACGGCGATCCGCAGTCCCCAGGCCTTCACCGCGCCGCCGGATACCTCCTCCGCCTTCAGACCCACAGCGATCAGCGACGGCTCGGCCACGGTGGTCGCAAACCCAATCGCCGCCGCGAACACATAGACCAGCCAGTAGTCCTCCCACCGCACCGCGCCGGCCAGCGTTCGCGCCTCTTCCGTCAGTTGCCGAGCCATCGTCTCCCCGATTGGGAACAGCGCCTGGTCCAGTCCGATCAGGAACAGCGCCAGCCCCAACAGCACCATCACCGACCCCGTGACGATGCCCCAGACGTTTGCGGGCTTGCGCCGTAGCACCACTACCTGGAACACCAGGAGGATCGCGACGATCGGCGATACGTCCCGAAGGGTGTACAGCAGCGTTTCCCCGAATAGCGCGAGAGCCTCCAGCATCACGACACCATCCCGTAGCCCAGCACACAGATCATCGGTGTGAGACTGGCGAACGCGATCAGACCGAATCCGTCCAGCATCGGGTTACGCCCGCGAATCGAAGTCGCCAGTCCCACGCCCAGCGCCGTGATCAACGGCACCGTGATCGTGCTGGTCGTCACGCCGCCCGAGTCGTAGGCCACGCCCACGATTTCCTCGGGCGCAAACACAGTCATCACCATCACCACGACGTAGCCGCCGATGATGAAGCGGTGAATCGGCCAACCCTTCAGAATCCGCAGCACCCCCAGGACGATGGCGAGACCCACCGCGACCGCCACCACCATGCGCAACTCAAGCGCGTATCGGTCCTGGGCAGCATCGCTGTAGCCGATGAACCTCGCCTCCGCCGCGACTTCAGCCGCCTCCGCCGCCACCGCGATCAGCGCCGGCTCCGCGACCGTCGTGCCGAATCCCAGGCTGAAGGCCAGCGCCAGCAACGCCGTCGTGCTCCCCTTCCGAGCCATCCCCTGCGCCAGCGCTTCGCCTAGCGGGAACAGCCCGCTCTCCAGACCCTGAACGAACAGCGCCAGCCCCACGACGACACACACCAGCCCGATCGCCACGCTGACCACATCGGGAAACGGCTCCCGGATCACAACGACTTGGAACAGCACGATCACGCCGAAGATCGGGAGCAAATCTCGAATCGCGCCCAGGACCCGCTTGGCCATCGCCAGCGCGAAACGCAGCAATTCACACTCCTCGCGCGTGTCTGCACGGGGTCGACGCGCCTGCGCAGTGCGACTGCACGATAAGCAGCGGCTGGGATCAGGGCAAGCGCCAATCGAGAGCGCAAACCATCGTTTTGGCGCGCAGAACTCCGCGGATCAGCCTGCGCTCCGTGTCGCCGCTCTCGATGCCCGCCACTCGGTCCAGCGTTGGGCAAACATCTTCAGACCCGCGCGATAGGCAAAGCCCTGGATCAGCACATTGCCAAAGAAGACGCCGGCAAAGTATCCGCCCAGCACCAGGAAGATAATCGCAAACACCTTCGTCCAGCCGGGCAAGAGCAGGATCATCAGGATCGTCAGCCCGGTCGCCAGCAGAATCCCGGACCACGCAGCCAGGTGAACATACAGACCCTCGCGCTTGCGCTTGGCTTGATAAATCTGCGCCAGGTCGCGGTCGATTTTGTCCACCGCAGCCGTCCGCTCGGTCGTCTCCCCACAGACCCCACACGACTCCGTCTCGCCGATCGGAGCGCAGCAGTACCCGCAGAACCGTCCAATATTCGGTGCATTCCCCGCACGGATCTCCGCGATCATCTCATCCAACTCAGCCGAGAACGGAACATCCCGGGTCGGCACGAAATCGCCATCGCGATACGTCGGTTGAGGAATGGTTTGCGCTGAGGGGGTCGACATCGGACTCAGTCGGGCCAGTCGGCCGGCCGCCGACCGGGCAGCCAGGAGTAGATCTGGACCAGCACGCCGCCTGTGTCCTTCGGGTGGATAAAGAACTGGGTCCACTCGAAGTCCGTGTACGGCTCGCTCAAGGGCTCGATCCCCATCTCCTCGCGGATGTACTCGCACGCCGCGTCCGCGTCCTCAACCTCGACCGTGATGTGGTGCATCCCCGGTCCACGCTCGTCGATGAACTTCTGCACAAACGACGAGTCGTCGAACGGCCCAATGACCTCCAGCCCCACTTGCCGTTTGGGAAAGTGAAACTGCGATACGCGAAAGCCACCCTCGTTCGAGACCGTCCAGTGGTCCAGCTCCAGCCCAAACAGCTTGCCCCAGAACTGAGACGCCGCCTTCGGATCCTCAGCGGCAATGGCGAAGTGATCGAGCCGTACCCAACCGAGGCCCTTCTGCTCTGCCATACTGCCCCCGCTCCAATCGAGACAATCTTATCCCAAGCGGTCGCCCTCCGGGGCTGCTGTCGGGGAGCGACTGAGGCGGCCCGTGGACCACAGCCCAATCAGGAGGTGGGATCACAGCGTCCGAATCCGCGTGCCGCGTAGGTTGGATTGGGCGTATGTTGCACAGATGCAACTGTCAACACAGATCCAGCCCGATGACATTGTCTTCGTGCTCAATCCCAATTCGCGCAGAACCTTGCACCCTCGATCGTTCGCCTCGATGTGTAACGCTGCCTGCGATCAGGCGAACCGCAGCGCGCACATCGTGGCGACGCGCACGCCCGCCGAGGCATCCGAGACCGCTCGCAGGGCGCACGATGTTGGAGCAGCGGCCATCTTCGGTTGCGGCGGAGACGGCACGCTCTCGGCGATCATCCAAGGTTTGCCGGTCGGCTCGATGACGGCACTCGGAGCGGTCCCGTTAGGCACGGCCAACGTCTGGGCTTATGAAACTGCTCTACCACTAACGCCACTGGCGGCTATGACGGCCCAGCTTGACGCACTCGAGGGCGAGCGCGGCGAGGCGATGTGGGTTGACAGCGGCAAGGTCTGGTCCACCGCTCATGACGGCTCGCTCGTTGAACAACGGTTCATGCTGATGGCGAGCTGGGGTCTCGACGCCGCCGCTGTGGCGGGCATCGTCGGTAGCGACCGGCGACGGCGGATTAAGCGCATGCTGGGCGAACCGGCCTACTTTCTCTCGGCTCTGCAGGAGGCGGTCGGGCGGAAGGCCTGGCCGATCGCTCTCAGCCTCGACGGGGCCGCGCCGATTGTCGTCGATGCGGCGATGTTGACGCTGGGCAACACGCGGATGCTGGGCACCTGGTTGGAAATCAATCCCAAGGCCACGGTCGTTGACGGGGAGCTTGACATGTTGCTCGTCGAAGGCGCGCCCTGGCGAGCGCTGGCGCTCTCGCCCTTCGCCCGGCACGGCTGGCTGCCGCAGGGGCCCGGCGTTAGGAACGTCAAGTTCCGCCGTCTGGAGATCAACCCGCTGAGCGAGACGCTGCCGATGCAGATCGACGGAGATCCCGGTCCGGCGACGGCGTACGCCGTCGAGATCGAGCCGCAGGCGCTGCGGGTGCTATGCCCGAATCCGACTGCGCAGGTCTTAGGCGGCTGAGCCTAGTTCTGGGCCACCGCGCGAACCGCGACGATTCCGCCCTCGAGCGGGTCGTTGATCTGCCCGACCAGCCCCGGATGCACCGTTGGCCGATCGAAGCCGATCGAAGCCAGGTTCTCCTGGTACGCGTCGTACTGCCGCTGACGTAGGGTCTTGAGCTTGTCGACCCCGGCCTGCAAGTTCTCGACGCCGCCGGCCAGCAGCACGATCAACGCCTCACGCTCGGTTGTCGACAGTCGCATCTCCTGGACCAAGGCTGCCTCGGCGCGCAGGAACTGGATCCCCAGACGCTTGTCAGCCTCAGGCTTGAACCGCGCGTACCACTCGAGGTGGCCGAGCCCATAGTCGAGATGCCGGCGCGAGTCCGCCGCGATCCTCGCGAACATGTCGCGCTCGACCTCGGTCTGCGCCCACTCCGAGGCCGACTCAAACAGCGTCACCTCGTAGCTCTTGTAGACCACGTTGAGCGCAATGATCATGTCGGTGAAGGTCAAACCCTGGTACCAGCCGCGGTAGATCTGACCCAGTGGAGCCTGTCCCAGGCCGCCACCGTTGACCAGCGCTCGCTTGCGCAAGACCTCGACCTTGCGCCCGGCGTCGTATACCTGCGTCGCCAGGAACAGCTTGACCTCGTGGAAGCCGTAGGAGATCTCCTCCAGCCAGCGACCAATGATCTTCTGCTCGACCAGACCGTTGTTCGAGTAGATCGTGCACATCTGCCCGATTGAGCGCTCAAGCTCTTCCGGCAGCTCCTCAAGACCGTTCTCCCAGTCGAGATCGATCGCGGGAGTCCAGCGTTCCTTGATCGCATCCTCATACAGGTCGACCGCGTTCTCCGACCAGACCTCGGCCTTGTCGAAGATCGAGTAGCCGGCGGCCATGATCTGACCGGTCGTCTCGGTCCCGCGCGGAGCGTCATTGGGCAGATCCCACGTGTCCGGCACGATTCCGTAGCTGCCGATGTTGATGTCGCGCAGCCGCAGCCCGTCCGGGCCCGGTGTTGCCTTCACACCGACCTCAGCCGGTGAGTTGAAGATGTTAAACGGCGCCTTGCCGAACGGGTTGTCGGGATGGTTCTCGAGGAAGTCGAGCCAGCCGTTGATCTTTTCTTCGCCGAGTTCTCCGCGGGCCAGGTTCTCGACCTGCTTGTCGGTCGCGTTCGACCCTTCGATCCGCTCGATCAACTCGTCCGACCAGCCCGCTTTCCTGGCGCGCACCTTGGTCATTGTCGACAGTTCCATCGCGGTCTCCTGATGATCTCTCTAAACGACTCTCCCCCCGGCAACGCGGGGGGAGATGTCACGGACTGACAGAGGGCGTTGCCCGCCGCCAACTGCTTACCTAGTTGTTCTCCGCCACGAGCTCTCGCACCTCAGGCCCGAAGCGGTCCGAACGGTCCAGCCCGATCACTTCCAGCCGGTGCGCGTACTCGACGAACTGCTTCTTGCGCATCAACATGACCATGTTGTAGCCCTCGTCGAGGTGCTCAATGCCGCCGCCCGAAAGGATGGCCAGCGCTTCGCCGGTCAAGGGGTTCGTGGTCAGCGAGGTCTGCTGCGACTGCGTCAGCAGCGCTTCCTGCATGTCAAGAATGTGGTGGAGTTCTTCCTTGCGCCAGGGCTCGGTCTCGACCGTGTACTTCAGGTGGGTCACACCGAAGGCGAGGTGCCGCGACTCGTCCTGCGCCGACAGGCGGAAGATCCGCTTCTCCGCCTCGTTCTGAGCAATCAGCTCGCCCATGCGGAAGAGCGTCTGCACAAAGCCCTCGCCGACGAGGTGGAGCAGCGCCGTCATCTCGGTGAAGTCGTCCGAGCTCAGCAGCTGCACCGCGCCGATGCCCGCGCCGGACATCCCGCCGCCGTTGATCAGCGTGCGCTTGCGGAACACGTCCAGGTGACGCGCCTCATCCATCAGCTGCGTGCCGAGGAAGAGCTGCGACTCGAAGAACTCAGGGTGAATCTGCTCGAGGAAGCGGCCCGGCACGTCGCCGGCGATGAACTCGACCTGGGTCAGGAAGGTGCAGAGCGTGCACATCGCCCGCTCGAGGTCGGGCGACAGCTCGTCAATCGTGTCCCACGGGATGTCGCGGGCCGACGACCACTGGCGCTGCAGCGCCTCTTCGTAGAGCAGCATCGCCGACTCGGTCCAGACGTCCGCCTTGTTCATGTGCTGGACGCTGTTCGAAGGCGAACGCGGGTCCGCCGCGGCGCCGCGCGGCGACCACTGACGCTGGCGCGCCTGATCGCGGTCGTCGACGCCATATGACATCTGGTTGATGGTCTCCAGCGTCAGTCCCTTGCGTCCGGTCTCGATCTCCATGCCCTGGTCGGTATCAACGTTGAGCCAGTCAAGATTGATTCCAGGGACATCGTGCTGAATCGTGGCCATCAAAACACTCCAGAGATTGGCGGGGAGGTCCGCATACGCGTTTGGGGCATGGTACACGACAGGACGGATCGGCGCAGCGCTTGGGGCAGCATCATCAGCCATTATCATGGAGGCATCATCGGGCTGAATGCGACGGGATGCCAATGGTCTACAGCAGCCTTCAGGCCTTCGATGAGTTGGTGGCCAGCGGTATACCTGAGCATCAGGCCCGCGCGATCGTGCAGACGCCGGAGCGCAGCACGGCTGATCTTGCAACCAAGGCTGATCTCGACCAACTCCGCGCCGATATGGAGAAGCTCTTCTGGCGCGCGATGGCGATTCAGACCGGCATCGGTATCACAATCGCAGCCGCGGCGGTGGCGATTGCGGAAGCGCTCTAGTTCCAGGCGCATACACTCCGACGTGTGCACCTGACCCGACTGCAACTCTCGAACTTTCGATCCTGGGTTGAACTTGAACTGGACCTTAGTCCCGGGGTGACGCTGATCGGTGGGGCGAATGCGGCGGGCAAGTCGAACCTGGTTGAAGCGATCTACATGCTCGCCTCGCTACGCTCGACGCGGGCGCAGACCGAGGGCGAGCTGATTCGATGGGATGCTCCGTCGCCGCAGGTGATGCGCGTCGCGGGGACGGCGTGGCGTGAGGGGGAGGCGGTCGATGTGGAGGTTGCGCTGGCCGCTCGCGAAGGCGGGAACACCGGCCATGCTCGACAGCGCAGCGGCGCTCCCCTGACCGCGAAGCGAATCCGCGTCAACGGCGTCGCACGTCGAGCGTCGGGCGCGCTCGGAGCGATCCGGGCGGTGCAATTCACGACGCTCGACATCGAACTGCTGACCGGCGCGTCGGCTCTGCGCCGACGATACCTGGATGTGGCGGTCGGACAGGTGCAGCCCGCGCACGCCTCGAACCTGAGCCGCTACCAGCGAGCGCTGTCGCAGCGCAACGCCCTGCTCAAGCGAGTCGCCGAGGGTCGGGCGGGCGAGTCGGAGCTGGCGCAGTGGGACGAGCTCCTGTGGGCAGCCGCCGAACCGATCTGGCAAGCCCGGGCGTCGGCTGCGGCGGCGCTCTCGCGGCTAGGGTTCGTTCGACACCAAGCGCTGCGGGCGCCCGATGATTCGGCCGAGGCGCTGAGTCTGAGCTATGCGCCGGCCAACCAACAGAGCCTAGGCGAGGCTCGACGGCGCGACCTGGCTCGAGGCTCGACCGGCGTCGGGCCGCACCGGGACGAGCTTCGGATCAACCTCGGCGACCGGCCGGCGGCCAACTTCGCCTCGCGCGCGCAGCAGCGGGCGGTTGCCCTGAGCATGCGGTTGGCCGAAGCGGATTATCTCGCCGCCGAATCCGCCGACTCGCCGATCCTGCTGCTCGACGATGTCTTCAGCGAACTCGATCCGGCGCGACGCCAGCGAACGGCCGATGCGATCTCGGCGGTGGAGCAGGTCGTGCTGACCAGCGCCGACAGGTCGGTTGTACCGTTCGACGCTTCGAGGTTGGCGGCGTCGCTGGTGATTGTCGACGGTCGTATACGTATGATTCAGACGTAACGCTGCGCGCGAGGTTATGGGTCGGGAGTCAGGACTTGGGCAGCGGTGTGCGTTGTTGCCGTTTGCATCGTCGACAGCGCCAGACCACCGTGACGTGCTGCGAATGGTCCTCGACCTTGCAGGCCAGGGCGCCTCGTTCGGTGTGCTTGCGGCTCGGACAGCGGGGATTGGTGCATCGGACCTCATGTTGGTTCGCCATGCGCATCTCCACTCCTTCCCGTTCGTTCGTTGACTATGGATTGGCTGTTCGCTCGTCATCGATGGATGTCAGCCGGCCCAGCGGCGCGAGGTGGCCCTGCAGGCGGCCTGAGGCGGGCGGCTGCGGGCCGCCGTCCTTCGCCGACTGGCGCGGCTGGTCGCCGCGCAGAGCGGCGATCTCGCGCTCGAACTGAGCCTGCTCCAGGCGCCAGTGGCGGTGGCGGGCGAGCACCTGCTCGGCGCGTTCCTCGCCGACGTACTGTTCGAGGTAGGCGCGCTGGTCGAGCGGATCGAGCGGATCGTTGAGCCTGGCCCGACCATGTTCCTGGACGGCGATCCGTTGGGCGGCCGAATAGGGGTCGATCCAGACATCGATGTCGAGCGAGGGAATCTGGGCCGGCTCGACGCAGACCGTTTCACGCCGTTGGCGGCGGCCGTTGGCGGCGTTGGCGAAGACCCAGATCGGGGTGCCGAAGCCGCCCTCGGCGAGCGGCTTGGACATGACCAGGGCCATGTTGCGCAGCATCGTGCGGACCGCGCCGACCTGGGCGCGCTTGAGCTGCTGCACCTGGAGGTTGCGCGAGCCCAGCAGCAGGTTGAGCGTATGCGGCTGCGTGGTCGGGCCGATCTCGCCGCGCTCGACGGCGCCGGAGTCCGGCGCAGCGGCGAGCAACTCGTCATGCGACATGCGCAGAAATTCGACGAACGCGGGATCAACGCCGAACTGGACACGGTGCAGCGAGGCGCCCTCCGGCAGCGACTGCAGCTCCGCGAGGTCAGCGGTGAGCTCGACGCGGTTGCCGTCGTCGTCGGTCTTCCAGTCACCGTTGGCGAGTTGGATCCAGTAGATCGGAATCGCCGTCTGCTCGGCCAGATAGCGGCCCAACGAGCGTTCGTAGTCGTAGCCCGGCTTGGCTCGATAGATGCCCTCCATGGTCGGCTCCCAGCGCCGGACGATGTCGGGGTGATCGTTGGTGTCGGCCTCGGCGATCGCGAAGGGCGGCATTTCGTAGGGATGCGGGTGGGACTTGAGCAGCGTCCAGTCGTGACGCGGCGGTTGACCGGCTCGCTGGGTTCGCCCGACGTGCCCCTCGATCGCGGCCAGCTCGTAGTATTCGTTCCGCGTCCAGACCGAGGCCACGCGCAGGCGATCGGGCCAGCGGGCGCCGGACGGTTGGTCGGCCAACGGCTCGAGTGGCGTCCGGCCTGAGCCGGCGTCGCCGCCTCGGCCGACCACCAGCCTTGGTTCGCCGGCGATGGATGTGATGCGCAGCTCGAGGCGGTCCTGCTCGCGGAGCCGTTC
>DAOUHS010000132.1:0-4259 GCA_034428415.1 Dehalococcoidia bacterium | reverse complement strand
AACACGCAAATCCTGCGCATGAACGACACCGAGTCGATTGGCATCGGCGAGCGCGGGCGAGAAGTCAACGCCAATCGCTACGGCGGACATCCGAGCGATCCGCCCGACTTCATCTTCATGGACCCGCCCGAGCACCGCGAGCACCGGCGTCTGGTGGCGCACCACTTCACGCCGCGGATGATGCGCAAGCTTGAGGATCACTTCGAGGAGATGTCGGATAACTACATCTCGACCTTTGCCGATCGCATCGTCGCCGACTTCGCCGAACGCGGCGCGACCAGCGCGCTCGATGTCGTGCATGAGGTCTCAGCCCTCTTGCCCGTCGCGGCGATCTGCGACATGGCTGGGGTTCCGGAGGAGGACTGGGGCCAGATCTTCCACTGGACCGAAACGGCTGGTGGTGCTGCCGACCCGGAGTTCCGCTTGCCTGGCGAAGACCGGGAACAGACGATCCGCCGCGTCAACCTGGAGTTCAACGTCTACAACGAGGGCCTGGTGCGGGAGCGCGAGGCGAACGGACTCGGCGACGACCTGCTCAGCGACCTGATGCGGGCCGAGGTCGGTGGCGAACACCTGACGCCTCGAGAGATTTCCTCCTACTTCCGGTTGCTGATTGGGGCGGGAAACGAGACGACCCGCAACTCGATCAGCGGTGGGATCAAGGCGCTGCTCGACCATCGAGACCAGCTCGACGACCTGGTGGCCAATCCGGAGCTGATCCCGTCGGCGGTTGAGGAGATCCTGCGATGGACCTCGATCGTGATTCAGTTCCAGCGCACGGTGACCGAGGACCTGGCGCTGCGCGGCAAGACGCTGCGCAAGGGTGACTCGATCGTGATGTGGTACCCGTCGGCCAACCGCGACGAAGAGGTGTTCGAGGACCCGTACAAGTTTGACATCCGTCGCGACCCGAACGACCACTTCGCGTTCGGTGGGTACGGCGAGCACTTCTGCCTGGGCGCGAATCTGGCTCGCTGGGAGATGCGCGCAATCTTCCACGCGCTGCTGCCGATTCTGCCGAATCTGGAGTTGGCGGGCGAGCCGGAGATGGTGCCGCAGTCGCTACACGTTGGCGGGATCAAGCGACAGATGGTGCGTTACCGAGCGCAATAGTCACATACGCTGATGGAGATGTTGGTCTCCATCAGGCATCGCGCCGCGCTGGCGGTCGGAGTTCTCGCACTGGTCAGCGGCTTGACGTACCTGCTCCTCGGGCCTGCGTCGGCACAGCAGCCATCGGTGCCCGAGGCCGACTATGAGTTCGGCGGGCAGATCCTGACGCGTGTTGACGACCGGGGGAGACTGGAACTGTGCCTGAAGACTGACGACGGGCAGGTGGTCTGTCCCAGTTCGCGCTTCCTGCAGCCTGAGAACGCGCGCTCTGACCGCTGGATTGCCAGTAGCGACGTCCAGTGGGAGGTGCCGATCGATCCGGAGCGGATCACCTACTCCGCGGACGTGCAGGAGCCGGTGGCGAGCGATCAGGGCTGCTCAATCGACTATCAGCGCATCCTGGCCGGGACCTGGAAGGTTGAGACTTCGAGGTCGCTGGGAACGGCGTTTCATATCGGCAACGGGCGATTCGTGACGGCGCATCACGTGATTCAGGACCGGCCGCCGTTTGTCTCGCTGATCCACGGCGAGCGGACCATCGGTGCGGTCGTGCTGGGTTACGATTCGCAGTTCGATCTGGCGCTGCTCGAAGTGGCGAATCCTGAGTTGGTCGCCGACGTCCCGGCGATGCGGCTCAGAGCGCCGACGCAGGAGGATGTCGGTCAGGAGGTCTTCGTCGTAGGGTATCCCGGCGGCGAGGCGCTGACAGTCTCGGGCGGCGGGCAGGTGATCCAGGTCTGGGATGACAATATTCAGACGTCGAGCGCGATTCGCGGCGGCAATAGCGGCGGGCCGATGTTTGATGCTTGCGGCGACGTGATCGGCGTGATTTGGGCGGGCAGTTCGACTTGGGCCTACACGTACTCGGGTCGCGCGTTGCAAACGTCGTTGCGGCGAATCACGGAGCAATGGCCTCGGTGGCCTCAGATGCCGGATTCGGTTCCGACAGCCCTGCAGGCCGTTGACCGCCTGATCTGGCACTACGGTCCTGAGCCGCCTCAGACGGTTGACTGTTCTGAGCTGGATGGGGACTGGTGGATCGCGGTCTCGGGCATCGCCGATGAGGCGGTGGTTCGCGCGGATCTGGAGCGGTCGGGCTGGCGTCAGGTGGGGGTCTGCGGTGCGGACGGACCCGAGGACTTTGACAACGGTCGGACGTACGTGGCTGCGCTGGAAGCGGTTGCCGAAGAATCCTCCGATGTGGGCGACTGCTCGGAGACTGAGTTTGCCTTCGTCGACACTGTTCTCTATGACGATCCACAGACGTTTGGCGATCTGAGGCTGACCACGTCGGGACTGGGACCTGAGTGTCCGGATTTGCGGCGCTACTCGCTGCTGGTGGTGTTTGACGAGCCGCAGTCGGTGGGCACGGATCTGGGCGCGACGCTGGTGGGGGCGGACGGTTCCTTGGAGGTCGGTCGATGGCAGCGGAAGTCGTATCGGACGGTGAGCGATGCTCCAGACGGGCTGGTGACGACGTTCTGGCAGGAGTGGACGGCTCCGGCGGAATTCGATCCGACCGACTTGCGACTTGCGATTGGTGCGGAGCGGTTGACGTTGTCGCTGCAGCGGTCGCCACTTGCGGTTGCCGACGAGCCGGTGAGTTTGTCGGTGGAGCAGAGCGCCGAGATAGTCGTCCGGATTGAAGGGACGACCGGCGAGGTCAGGGCTTGTCTGAGGGCGGAAGGCGGCATCCACTGTCCTGCCGACGGCGGTGTGGTTTCGTATCCCGGCATCGCTGGGCGATGGCGGGAGTCGGCTCCGATTTCGTGGACCTCGGGACTGCCTCCCGACTCGGTGGCGTTGCCCGAACCCGTTGTTGTTTCGGAGTTGAGCTGTGCGATTCCTGATCCGGACCATCTGTATGCGTGGCAGTTCAACTCGCTCGCTGGTGTTGGCACGGCGGTTCATGTCGGCGATCGGCAGTTCATTGTCAATGGGGCTCGGGTGCCTGAGGGTGCTCCCTGGGGTGTGGTCTCGCGCGGTGAGGTGTCGCTGCCGGTGATTCGGGTGTCGCATGATGAGCGCAATGACCTGGCGCTGGTTGAGCTGTTTGATCCGGAAGATGAGACCGACCTGGGTCCGGCGGCCGCGTTTGGCGAGACAGATGAGGAGTTGATCGGCGGCGATGTTCATTTGCTTTCTTATCCGGCGGGTGATGCGAACCGCTATCACTTCACCGTGCTCAACGTTTCGGCCTTGACCGACCGGGTGCTGCGGGTTGAGCCAACGGGGAACAGTCGCCATGGCGCTCCGTTGATTGACCTCTGTACGCGGGAGCTGCTCGGCGTGTCGATCGGTGGCGATGATCTAGTCCGGCCGGAGACGGTGGCTGAGTCGCTGAGTGCGATGCGTGAGGTGGCGGAGCGTCCGTACTCTCCGCAGAATGGTCCGCCGGCGCACGGTTCTACAGCGGCTCATGGCGAGCCGTTGTATGCGGGTCCGGTTCAACCTCAGTTTTCGGGGCGTATCTGTGATGTCCACCCGTCTGAGCGGTTCGTGACGCACTATGCGGTCTATGTTTCCGGCGTTGACAATCCTGATGTCTGGCGGGTGCGCGAGTGGGACGGTTCACGGCCGGACACGTGCGACTTTGGCGACAAGATCTTCATCGTTGAGTACCGCGCCGATGAGAAGCCTGAGGCGATGTGCATTGAGCCTCGACGGCCGCTGTCGCCGGTGTCCACGGTGGAATGGGAGCTGGAGGCGCCGGACGGGGTCGAGCTGTTGCTGGTGCGGGAGTTCGCGCGCGACGACTGCCCGGGGCTGTCAACGCTGGAGGAGACGAGGTGGTTCTCGACTCACTACTTCAAGCTGCGGAACACGGGCGAGCATGAGTTCTCGGACTTCACGGTGCGGGTGGTGACCGACGAGGACAAGCGGCTGGTGCCTCGGCGTGACGTGTACACCTTCGCGGACTCTGATGTCTGGGCGTGGCGGGTGAATGTCAAGGAGGGTGTGGCGGTGAAGGTGTTGGTGACGGTTCGGTAGTTGTCCCGCGGCGGAGAGGGAAGGCGACTGCGGCACTGCTGGTCCTATCGGGGGATAGGGCAAGCCTAGTTGGTGGTCGGACGGAGGAAGGCGAGATACCCGAGGCGGGCGCGGGTATGACGGAGTTTGGGTTGCTAGGGTCGGTGCGGCTGGGG
>DAOUHS010000131.1:0-2473 GCA_034428415.1 Dehalococcoidia bacterium | reverse complement strand
GGCGGAGGAGCTGGCCTCGGAAGACGGCTACTTCATGCCTCAACAGTTTCAAAATCTCTCCAATCCCGAAATCCACCGCCGCACCACGGCGCTGGAAATCTGGTCGGCCCTCGAAGGCCGAGAAATGGCCGACGGCGAGCGCCTGCACGCATTCGTCACCGGCGTCGGCACCGGCGGCACGATCACTGGCGTCGGCGAAGTGCTCCGAGACCGCAAGCCCGGACTGTCCGTCACCGCGGTCGAGCCTGAACGCTCCCCGGTGTTGCAGGGCGGACGATTCTCGGTCCACGCGATCCAGGGCATCGGCGCATCATTTGTCCCCGGTGTGCTCAATCGTGAGGTGTACGACGAGGTGATCGGGGTGTCCGATCGCGACGCTGAGCAGATGATGCTTCGGTTAACGCGTGAAGAGGGCATCTTGTGTGGGATTTCATCGGGAGCGAACGTATATGCGGCGAACATCGTCGCCAGGCGTCTCGGTCCCGATTGTCGTGTCGTGACCACGATCTGCGATACGGGAGAGCGGTACCTCTCAATGCCGCTCTCCGAGAGCTGAATGCAGTCAACGAGCAAGTCGAGAGACTGAGAGGACAAGTCCATGAGCGTGAAGGTCTACATTCCGACGCCGTTCCGGAAGATCACCGGCAACCGCACCTTCGTCGACGCCGACGGGATCGACGTCAACGGCGTGCTGCGCGATCTCGATCAGCGCTTCCCCGGATTCGGCGAGATGGTCTTCGACGGCGAGCAGGAATTGCTCGAACACGTCAACGTCTACGTCAACAACCACGAAATCGCCTCGCTCGAGGGCCCGGAAACACCGGTCGCGGACGGTGACGAACTCGCCGTCATCCCGGCCATCGCTGGTGGCGCTGGCGCCGCGATGACTCCGGAAATGGTCGAGCGCTACTCGCGCCACCTGATCATGGACCAGGTCGGCCCGCTCGGACAGCGCAAGCTGATCGATGGCAAGATTCTCGCCGTAGGCGCCGGCGGACTCGGTTCGCCCGTCCTCGTTTATCTGGCCGCCGCTGGCATCGGCACCATCGGAATCGCCGACTTCGACGTCGTCGACCGCTCCAACCTGCAGCGACAGATCATCCACGGAACCTCCGACATCGGACGATTGAAGGTCGACTCGGCCAAGGACCGGATTCTCGACATGAATCCAAACATCAACGTCGTCACCCACACCTCGCCGCTGACCTCCGACAACGCCATGGAGATCATTCCCGAGTACGACGTGATCATCAACGGCGCCGACAACTTCGCCACCCGATACCTGGTCAACGACGCCGCCTTCCTCGCCGAGAAAATCCTCGTCGACGGCTCAATCTTCCTCTTCGAAGGTCAGGTCACCACATTCTTCCCCGGCGAGGGCTGCTACCGCTGCCTCTACCCCTCACCGCCGCCTCCGGGCATGGTCCCCTCCTGCTCCGAGGCCGGAGTGCTCGGCGTGCTGCCCGGCACCGTTGGAGCAATCCAGGCGACCGAGGCAATCAAGGTCCTGCTCGAGCAGGGCGAGCCGCTGAAGAACCGGCTGCTGCTCTACGACGCACTGGCCATGGACTTCCGCACCGTCAAGATCCGCCGAGACCCCGGCTGCCCGCTCTGCGGCGACGCTCCAACAGTGACCGAACTAATCGACTACGAAGAGTTCTGCGGCTCACCCTTCCACGAGAACTAGACCGCTCCCCCCGCACACAAGCGAGAGGATTCACCGCATGGCTGTTGAAGTTCGGGTCCCGTCGATGCTGCAGAAGTTCACCGACGGCGAAAAAAAGGTCCAGTTGGAATCCGCCAACGTCGGCGAGCTGCTGACTACGCTGGAAACGTCCTATCCGGGCATCGGTCACCAGTTGCTCGAGGACGGCCAACTGCGCCGCTTCGTCAATATCTACCTGAATGACGAGGACATCCGCTTCCTCGACGGCATGGACACCTCGCTGACAGACGGCGACGTGCTCGCCATCCTGCCGGCGCTTGCCGGAGGCTCTGGCTGATGGTGGCCGCCCCTTCTGCGACGCTGAAGTCGGCGCGCTACCAGTCGCTGCTCGACACGATCGGCGACACGCCGCTCGTCCGTCTGCAGCGCATGTCGCCCAATCCTGACGTCGCGATCTGGGTCAAGCTCGAAGGCCAGAATCCGACCGGCTCGGTCAAAGACCGGATCGCCAGGGCGATGATCGACGCGGCCCACGCCGACGGCTCCCTCAAGCCCGGACAGACCATCCTCGAGCCGACATCCGGAAACACCGGACTGTCGATCGCCCTCATGGGTCGCCTGACCGGACATCCAGTGCGCTGCGTGATGCCAGAATCGGTCTCCGTCGAGCGCCGAGACCTGCTCTCCTTCTTCGGAGCAGAAGTGGTCCTCTCGCCCGGCGAGACCGGCTCCAACGGCGCAGTTCGCTTGGCCAAAGAGCTGTACGAGGCCGACCCCTCGGTCTTCATGCCGATGCAGTACGAGAAC
>DAOUHS010000130.1:0-12277 GCA_034428415.1 Dehalococcoidia bacterium | reverse complement strand
TGGTCCCCATCATGGTGACCTTGAACAGTGCCCGGCCTTCGGTGAGCTCGAACGTACCGAGCGACATCGGTCCCGTCGAGGTCACCTCGGGACGGTAGAAGTCGGTCTGCTCCAGGACCGTACCGCCATCGAATGCGATCTCGACGATACCGTGCGACGCCCCGTACAGAAACGCGCCCACGACGCCCGGGAGACCCGGCTCACCGCCCTGGCCCGCGAGATCCGCCGCACCGTCCGCGAGGTCCAGCACCGCGCCGGCCAACGCGTCGACGAGCCCGACCTGCCCGAGCGCTTCCAGGAAGACGAGGCCGCCCTCGAGACCCCGGCCTCGCAAAACCTGACAAACCACACCCCGGAATCAATCAACACCACTCACCCCGAAGCGACGATCTCCAGTCCAGAGCGGGAGATCGTCCCGGCCGAGGCCGAACAGGAAAACATTCCCCCCGAACCCGCTCAACCCGCCGCATCGCCCACGATGCAGGACGTGCTCAACGAGGCCGTCCACATCTTCCCCCAGCTCAAAGGCCGGTCGGAGCGGCAAATCCTCGACTTCCTCGACCAATTCACCAGCTCAGGAACCCACCAACCAGAAGACCCAACCCCCATCTACGCCGAAGCCGCCGGCTAACCCGCTGACCCTCGGATCCGGCTATCGCTGCGCGCAAGCGCGAGCGCTCAACGCTCAGGCGACGATCCCCAGCGTGCGCTGAATCTGGCGCACATGGAAGAGCTGATGATCGGCCGCTGTCAATGCAATCGTGCGCAGCGACATGTCCAGCACCTCACCGTCCAGTTCGATGTTGGCCGGCTCCCGCAGTTGGTCCTCGCTCAGATCGCCCAACAGCCGCTCCGTGTCCTCCCGCACGCTGGTCAGCGCCCAGCGCAGCTCCGCCAGCGACGCCTCCCTCTCGGTGTCTGGCAGGTGCACGCCGCCGACCGCAGGCACCGCCAGCTGCGGCGCCACCTCGCGTCGCAACAGCATCAGTTGCGGATGCAGCCAACGCTCCGAGTGCACCACATGCAGCAGGATCTCGCGGACCGACCACTCGCCCCGCCCAAGCCGCTCGGCCAGGCGCTCTTCCGGGCACGCGTCCAGCAGCGACCGCAGCTCCTCGAAGTTCTGCCCCAGCGCGCCCTGGACATTTACAAAATGAGCGATGATGTTTACCTCAACCTGTACCCAACCGCAGGGCCCTCACCCACAGTGCACAGTGTCGACCAACGGCGGCGGCGGGACAACTCATTCGACGACCAACCCAGGGAGCGTCCGGCTGCATGGCCCGAGTTCGTCAGATCCCCTCCCGTGCCGAGCAACTCGCGCTCGAACCCACAATCTCCGCCGAACATCGTGCCAAACTCGCAAACGGCGCAGCCGAGTGGGACGCGAAGCAGTTCTTCGACGCCCACGAAACCTGGGAAGATATCTGGCAGATCGAGCGCCGCCCCATCCGCAGCTTCTACCAGGGCCTCATCCTGCTCGCCGCCGGTCTGCACCACTGGACCGGTACTCACCGACCTCGCGGCGTGCGCATCAAACTCTCTTCCGGCATCGAGCGCCTGGCCCCCTATGCGCCCTCCTACCTGGGCGTCGACGTGTCGACGATGATCGCCGATGCGGCGGCCCTCCTCCGCCAGGCGCCCGACCGGCCGGCCGGCTTGGCCGACACGCCGCCGGATCGCTTCCCGCCGTTCCGTTGGGCTGTGACGGATGGCGGCGTGCTCGGAGCCCTGCGCGTGCGGCGACTGCGTGCGGCGGCGCAGTTGCCCACGCGCGGCTCCGAGCTGTCCTCCGGACTCGACCTCTACGCCGATCTCTCCGAGTCGGGCGGCTCGCTCAATCTCACCCCGATGCCCCAGCCCGTGCCAACCGGAATCGCCTGCGCCCCGCCCCCTGGCTGCGAGATTCAGATTCGCCCGCGCTCCGGCCTCACCCGTCGCGGCGTCGAGATCGGCTGGGGCACGGTCGACGCCGACTACCGCGGCGAACTCCTCGTCTCGATGTCGCTGCGCGGCCCCTCCGGACGCGGCTATCGCGTCGAACACGGCGATCGCATCGCCCAGCTCGTCGTCGCCCCAGTCGCCCTCACCCCCGTCCAAGAAGTGGATTCGCTCGACGATACCGCCCGAGGCGCCGGCGGCTTCGGATCGACAGGCCGCTGATCAATGACCGTCGCCGCGATCGCCTCGATTGCCCTCGGCGGCGCCGCCGGCTCGATCCTACGCTACCTCCTCAACCGCTGGATCGGCCAACCCGACGGCCTGCCCCTCGGCATCCTCGTCGTCAATCTCAGCGGCACGCTCCTGCTCGGCCTCGTCGCCACCCTGTTCCTCGAGCGCCTCGGCGTCTCCGACAACATGCGCCTCGCCATCACCGTCGGATTGCTCGGCGGATTCACCACCTTCTCCACCGTCTGGCTCGACACCCTGCACCTGCTCAACGGCGGACGCTGGGCCTGGGCGCTCACCAATCTGCTCGTCTCCGCCGTCGGCGGCTTGGCCGCCGTCTGGTTGGGGCAACAGCTTGCTCGCCTCTAAACGCAACCCTCAACCGCAGCATCCCCCCCACCCGCATCTCCCAAGCCGCGAATCCGTATAGAGTGGCAACAGGCGACGGGGCGGTTGTGTCACTGATGTCCCAAACTCCCAGGCTTCCTCGGCGGCGCTCCGCCGGGGTCCTCGCACTCTTTGTCATCTTGTTCATCAGCGCATTCATGCTCTCTGCCTGTGGACTCTTCGGCGGAGACGACGATCAACCCGACATCGTCGAGCGCCCCGACACCGCAGCCCAGACGAACCAAACCAGCGAGGCCGCCGCCTCGGCGCCCGCCCAATCGCAACCGCAGCAACAACAACCGGATCAGTCCGCCCAAGCCGTCCAGGTCACCACCTCTCCCGAACAGGATCAGGACCAGCCCCAGCAACAGGCCGCGGCAGAGGTCGAAGTGCAACAGACCGACCCCAGCATCTACATCGTCCAGCCCGGCGACACCCTCGCCCAGATCGCCAATCGCTTCAATGTGCGCATCGACGATCTGATCACCCTCAACGGAATTCAGGACCCTGATCTCCTGCGCGTCGGCCAGGAACTCAGGATTCCCGGCCAGGAACCGACAACGACCGACACGGACGACTCCGACCAACAGCAAGCCGAGCAGCAGCAACAGGAGCAACAGAGCGACCAAGGGATCGAGCCCCCGAGCGTCGAACTGCCCACCGTCGCCGTTCCCGCAGCCACCCCGACCCAGGTCTCCTACACCCAGTTCCCCCAACCCGGACCGGACCAGACCACCGACACAATCCCCGACCCGCCCTCCAACTTCCTCCAATACGGCGCGGCCGCCCTCCCCTGGCTGCACGGAATCAACGAGGTCACCCCGATCATTGACCTGTTCAAGGCCTGGCCGATGCCGCCTCTGGCCGTCGGCAATGATCGCGTCGTGCTGGTCGACACCAACGCCAACGGACAATTCTCCGTCTCGATCGTCTACACCAACCCAAACTCGTTCGGCGCCGCCGTCCCCTATTCCAACCTGGTCGTCTACGACCCCCTCCCGGGCGACCCGTCCAAATACCGAATCGCCTACGACCACGCGCTCAGCTACGCCCGCGAAGTCCAGGGCCTCCAGCAGCTCGTCGACATCGACCTCACGGGCGACGCGATCCGCGACCTCACCTTCCGCGAGATCACCTGCGACGAGTCCGGCTGCGTGAGCAGCTTCTACGTCCTCGCCTCAACCGGCGACGGCTACCGCACCGTGACCAGCTCCGCCGCCCGGGTCGCCGCAGTCACAGCCATCGACATCGAGGACCGCACCGGCGACGGCGTCCCCGATGTCGTCGTCCGCGGCCTCGCCCTCGACGAATCCGTGGCCTCCCGCTACACCTTCGTCTTCACCGTCGACGGCGACCAACTCGTCGAGACGGCGAGAATCTCGACCGACGGCGGTTCCCCAGTCGAGCCGCAGCAAGCGCAAACCGAGGAAGAGGACTCGCTCGAGGAATAACGACCCGAGCCCGCATCCGCAGCGGCAACCCGCCCTGATTGCCCGCTGTCGGTCGGAGTCATAGTCTCAAGCGGGTAGCTCCCGCAGCCCGGGCATCGTCTGCAACGCAAATGCCGGCTGCGTCGAGCGGGTGATCTAGCCGATGTCTCTCGTCCGCCGTCCATCCAGGCGCTTCGGTACCCGCTCCGCCAATCTCTTCTGGCGTCTGCCCTTGGTTGGTCGAGTCCGCGTCCCTCGAAACCTCGCCCCGCTCCTGCTCGCAGTCGCAGTTGGACTCGCCGCCGGCTTCGCCGCCGTCGCCCTCACCGCCCTCGTCGACGGCCTGATCATCGTCTTCGACGAACTGGCCGCCCTGCTCGACGATCTGGCCGGCGGTTGGACGCTCATGCTGGTGCCCGCAATCGCGGCCATTCCGGTCGCCATCATCGTCTCAAGGATCGCCTCCGAATCGCAGGGCGCCGGCGTGCCCTACGTGATGGTCGCGGTCGAACGCGCCGGAGGGTTCGTCCGCCCGGTCATCGCGCCAGCCAAGCTGGTCGCCACCGGATTCACCCTCGGTGGCGGCGGCGCCGCCGGACGAGAGGGCCCCATCGTCCTAATCGCCGCCGCACTCGCCTCAACCATCGGCCGACTCGCCCGCCAGCCGTCCGACATGCTGGTCCTCATGGTCGCCGCCGCAGCCGCGGGCGGCATCTCCGCGACCTTCCACACGCCGATCGCCGGAACCTTCTTCGCCCTCGAGGTGGTCCTGCGCCGCTTCAACGTGCGCAACTTCACGATCGTCGTCGTCGCTGCAGTCGTCGCCAACATCGTCGCCGTCTCCTTCTACGGCGACTCGGCCGGCCTCGACCTGCCCGACTTCGACATCAACAGCAGTTGGGAACTGTTCCTCCACGCCATCGTCGGCATCTCCGCCGCGATCGCCGGCATCCTCTTCGTGCGAACCCGCTTCTTCACCGAGGACGTGTTCGAATTCCTCGGCGTGTCGATGACCGTCCGGCCGATTCTCGGCCTGTTCGCGGTCGGCGTGCTCGCACTGATCGAATCGAACATTCTCGGTTCGGGCCTGGACCAGATCCGAGTCTTCGCCGAGGGCGAGACGGCCGTCTCGACGCTGGCCATCCTCATGGTGCTGAAGCTGATCGCCGCCTCGTTAACCATCGGTTCCGGGGCCTCGGGCGGCGCCTTTGCCCCCCTGCTGTTCGTCGGCGCAACGCTGGGCGCACTGATGGGCGCCGGATTCGAGTCCGCCCTGCCCAGCATCGTCGGGCCTACCGGCACCTACGTCGTCGTTGGCATGGCCGCAGTCTTCGCTGCCGCCGCCCGCGCCCCGTTGACCTCGCTGTTCATCGTCTTCGAACTCAGCGGGTACTCGCTGATCTTGCCCCTGATGACGGCCGTCGCCCTCGCCGCCGCCCTCGCCCAGTTGCTCACCCGCGACACGATCTACAACGTTCGCCTGCGCCGAGCCGGTCTCGATGTGCAGGAAGAGTCTGCGCCATCGCCCTTGGACGACCTCACCGTCGCGACGACGATGCGTACCGACACGCCGATCGTCTCGCGCATGGCGACGATTGGGGACCTCGCCAACGCCATGAGCCAGTCGCGCGGCAACGTGGTCGCCGTGGCCGACCAGGGCAACCGCTTCATCGGTCTTGTCTCCGCGACCGATGTGGCTTCAGCCGTTGAGCGAGGCGAGATGAACCGCCGAGCCTTCGACCTGGCGGTCGTCGCGCCGGTCTTCGTCCACCCTGACGACAACCTGCGCTACGCGCTCTCGGTGCTGGTCGACCACGATGTCCGCCAGTTGCCGGTCGTCGCCCGCGAGGACGAGTCGCGCTTGATGGGCATGCTCATCCAGCGCGATGTCCTGCGCGAAGTCGCCCAACCCAGCGACCGCGATACCGGTCAGCGGGCGGCGCCCGCCCCTGTGCGCCGACTCTTCGGCGCAATCGAGATCGAGGCGCGTGTGGAACCCGGCTCGCAGGCCGAGTCGAGCACGGTCTCGCAACTATCGCTGCCCGAAGCCTCGGTGATCACCGCGATCCACCGCCGCGGCGAGGTCGTCATCCCGCGCGGCAACGTGAAACTGCTCGCCAACGACCTCGCCATTGTGCTCTCGGTGCCGCCCGAGGAAGCCGCCGTCCGAACGCTGTTCATCAATCACTCCGCGCAGTCGCGCAACAACTGGTGGTTCCTGCCACATGCGCCGTCTGCCCCCCATGACGAATCGCAGAGCTGAACGTTCTCGGTCAATGCGACTGGATCAGCGGTAAGCCTAGAATCCGACCTATGCCGCGACTCTTCACGCTCTCCCAAGCCCGCCGATCCCTGCCGGAGATCGCAGCAGTGGTGACCGTGATGCGCAAACGGGCTCTGCGGCTTGACGAACTCTCCGCACTCTCATCGTCGATGAGCCGAACGATGAGCGCGGACGGCGACCCGGTCGTCAATGAAGACTCTGAGATTCGGGCGGAAGTGTCCAAACTGGAACGGCAGATCACGACCCTGGTCGAGCACATCCAGCGCCAGGGAGTGGAGGTCAAGGACGTGAGACGCGGCCTGATCGACTGGCGCGCGGAGCGCGACGGACGCGAGGTCTACCTGTGCTGGCAGTACGGCGAGCAGACGCTGAGTTGGTGGCACGAGCTCGCTGACGGGTTCGCCGGCCGCCAGCCGATCATCACCTCCGAATGGGCCTGAGGCAACAGCCGTGCCTCACCATCGAACCCTGGCCCCGCCGCTGCGGCCGGGCGGCGAACTGCCGGTCATTCACCGTGAACTGCAACGACACTACGACGCCCTCTACGACCTGCTCCTGAATGGCAGAGGACCACGCGACGCGCGGCCGGTCCTCGATGTCGGAAGCGGTGACGGGCTTGCCTTGGCGGCAATCACCATGGGCACGCCGATCCACGGCGTGGCCATCGATACGGCGTCGCCCGGTCACTGGCTGGGTCCAGCCGACTGGAACGTCGTCCGCGCCGATGCGCTGCGCTTGCCGTTCGCCGACGAGAGCTTCAACTCGGCCCTGATGTTGGACGTCTTCGAGTGGCTGCGCCATCCGGCAGCAACGTTGGGCGAGATCGCCCGTGTCACCCGCGGCCCGATCTTGCTCGTACAGACCGATTGGGAAGGGCTCTGGTTCCAGGTCGAAGAGGCGGAGATCGGCCGCGACCTGGTCAGGGCCTACACGAAGGGCGCGCCCGAGAACCTGCATGCCAGGATCAGCGCAACCGGGCAGGAGGCGGGACTGACGGTCGAAACGGTCTCGAACGTCACAATCAGCGCCGACAGCCTCCTGCCGGGCAGTCTGGCCTGGGACATGCTGGATTCCATCCGACGCTATCTGGTGCTCGAATCGGCCCAGGTCCGAGCGCGCCGTTTCGACGACTGGCGCCATGAACTGCAACGGGCGGACGCTGAAGGTCAATTCGCGATGCTGGTCAGGAGAGTGGTCGCCCTGCTCAGTCGCAGCGGCGACTCAGCCCCGTCAGCGCGTCCCCGTTGACGAACGGTGGCTGTGACCCTCGCGGTGCTCGTGCTCCTCCATGTGCAACTGCAGTTCGTCGGCCAGCCGCAGCGTGTGGTGTTCGCGGGGCTCCTGCTCATCTGCATGAACGTCGCCGCGCGAGAAAATCGCCAGTTCCCGCCCGAAGGTGCGGCGCAACACGTCCTCGGTCAAGACCTCGGTGGGATCGCCCTGGGCGAGGACGCCGCCGGCCGACGAATTGACGCAGATCACCTCGGCATAGTGCTCAATCACAGTGGATAGGTCGTGAGTCGTCATGATCACGGATGTGCCCAGCTCGGTCAGGTCGCAAAGCACATCGAAGAGCTGATCGTCGGAAACGGCGTCGAGTGCGGCCGAGGGTTCGTCCAAGAGCAGGATGCGCGGCTGCCTCGCCAGGGCGCGTGAGATCAATGCCCGCTTCCGCTGACCTCCCGACAACTCCTGGATCTGACGATTCTGCAGATCCTGGACGTCCATCATCGCCAACGCGCGGTCGACGGCGATCCGATCTTCGCGCGAACGGATCAGCCGACCCACGCGTCGCTTCCAACTGAACTGGTAACGACCCATTTCGACGAGCTCGCGGACGGTCAACGGAAACCGCCAGTCGACGTTGGTGGCCTGTGGCATGTAGCCGAGGAACGCGCGCGCCTCGGTCGGTGACTCGCCGCCGACCGTGACTTCGCCCTCGGACGGCGACAGCAGGCCGGCGATGGTCTTGAGCAAGGTGCTCTTGCCGGAACCATTGCCACCGATGATGCCGGTGAACACGCCGCCGGGGATATTCAATGAGAGGTGTTCAAAGACTCGATGTCCCGGGTAACCCACAGTGACATCGCGCAGCGCCACTTCAGCGCCGGATACCGGAGCAATAGTCATCTGGCTTCCCGACTAGCGGTCCAACTGTGAGCGCCGCAAACGATCGCGGCACGCTGATAGCCTCAACGACATGCCAAGCGTAATTGATGCGACCGACACTGCACTTGATCTCGAACGACCGGCGCGAGAGATCGTTTCGCTCGTGCCATCGTTCACCGAGTTGATCTGTTCGATGCGCCTCGGATCGCGACTGGTCGGTGTGACGAAGTTCTGCGTCGAACCGCCCGAGGTCACAACTGCGATTCGCAAAGTCGGCGGGACCAAGAACCCCGACGTCGAGCGCATCATTGCGCTCAACCCACATCTGGTGCTCGCCAATCGCGAGGAGAACAACGAGGAGGACGTCGCCGAGCTGCGTAAGGCCGGGCTCAACGTCTATGTCGGCGACGTTCGCAGCGCGGAGGAGGCGAAGGACGAGATCGAGAAGGTCGCACGGCTCGTCGGTGGGATCACGCTGAAGATCGGGGATGGGCTTGAAGAGGCGTTGCAGGAACAGCGTCACGTCCAGCGCCTGCGACCTCGGGTTCGAGCTGCGGCTCTGATCTGGCGCAACCCGTTCATGGCTGCGTCAGGCGATACTTACATCGGCGACCTGCTCCGCGTTTGCGGGGCGACCAACGTCTGCGAGGAATCGACACGCGGGCGGTATCCGCGTCTCCAACTGACCGAATTGATCGACCTGGACCCCGAGGTGATCCTGCTTCCGTCGGAGCCGTATCGATTCCGCGAACGTCACGCTGAGGAGTTGCTCGCCCAACATGGAATGTCGGCGGCGCGGAACGGCCATGTCCACCTGTGCGACGGTCAGAATCTGACCTGGTGGGGCGTGAGAACGGCGGCCGCGATCGACGAGGTCTCAGGCCTGCTCGACCAGGCTCGCGCCGGCTGGCAGGCGGAGGCGGCGATGGCGCCGGAGTTGCCGCCGGGATTGAATCTGCATGTGACGCAGCAGGACGTGGTCGAGTAGCGGAACTGAGATTCACAGCGGACGACCGCTGTCGAGCATCATCGCTCTCGCAGCGATCTGTGCGGCGAGCACGGCGGCGGTTGTGAGGTAGAGCAGGCCTGTCGCGGCCATCATCGAACGCATTCGAGCGGTCGTCCAGGCCATCCAGCCGAAGACCAGCGGCAGGGCGAAACCGACCACGATTCTGAGCCAGAAAGTCGGATCGCCGGTCAGCGACTGATCGCGTCCGCCGACTGGCTCGTCGATCGAGACCGCCAGCGCGACGCCGAAGAGCAGGGCCTGCACGATCACGACGATCAGGAATGCGGTGGTGATCTCGACCAGCGGCCGGGCCGGTAGTCGGGGCGTCACGAGGTACCAGTGTCCGAGCGCCAGTCCGACCGCCGAAAGGCCGAGCGCCAGCGCGCCGAAACTGAGGCTGAAGGCGGTGAGCGCTTCGGGCGAACCGGCGAGCGTGACGGCCATCAGCCCCAATGCGGCCAGCGAGAGACCGCTCAGCGCCCAGCCGATTCGTCGCGCCCAGAGGTCGCGTTCGGTGTAGAGCGCGGCGTTGTGCAGGACCGAGACGGCGGTCAGCGCCGCGAGCATCCAGACCAGCGCATCCCGAGGACCTGAGCGGACGGCGAATCCTTCAACGACGTCGCCTTCCAGCGTGAACGCTGTCCAGAAGGCGAGGCCGAGGACGATCGGGATCATGATCGTCGTGGCGCGCACGAAACCGGGCGTCGCTTGACCTCGGAGATGGACCGCGTGCATGACGAGCGTTCCGCCGACGCCCAACTCCAGGAGCAGGAGCAAGAGCGTGTACGGCAATGCTCCAGAGGCAACCACGGAATCTGCCACCGCCGACTACGACTCCAACTTCAACAGCAGAACCGTCCGCCTCAGCCCTTCGTCGCCGATCTCCACCTGCACGCTGAGCACGCGGTATCGATCATCTCGTCCGCCGCGACGGAAGCGCAGGATGTCGCCCTTGCTCCAGGGGTAGTCGGTCTCCAGCGTGTCGAGCAGCGCCTCGCGCCGCTCGGTGAAGGTGTCCGACTCCCAGAACTCCGTCAGCATCGCATCCCTCCCGCGACAGACGTACCGATTTATCGTAGCCCACTGAATAACGCGGGCCATGTGTCAGAATGTCGGGCATGGGCGACAGCGAGACCTCCCGGCGCTGGTTGATGAAGGCCCTACGCGAGGCGTCGGGCGAGATGCACGAGCTGATGATGCGTGCGCTGCGCAGCTCGATGCCGGAGACCGAGGCGCTGATTGAGCGGGCCTGGCGACATGAGACGATTGCTGCCTGGCAGCTCGGACACCTACTGTTCCAGGACGTCGACGACCTGCCGCTGCACGACTACGAGTGGTTGGAGCAAGTCAGCATCCCGGATTGTTACGAGCAGCTCCGAGAGTGGTATCACACGCGGGAGCAGATTTCGGGTGTGCTCTACATGATCTCGACGTATGAGTGGGAGCGACGCGCGACTCATCGGTTCCAGGGCGAGTTGGATACAGAGTCGATTGCGCGCTCGTTGCATCAGACGGACCTGGAGATTCTGAACACGCTGCGGGCACAGGTGCAGCCGACCTGATCAGTCGGCCGGCCAGCCCAGCGCCGACGCCACCTCGGAGGCCGCGCGAGCGAAGTTCATCGTGTAGATGTGCAACCCGGGCGCTCCGAGCTCGAGCAGCTGTCGGCCGAGCGTGACCGCGACCTCGACGCCGATCTGGCGGCGCTCTGCCGCGCTCGACGCCGACTCCAGGCGCTCGCGTATCTCGGTTGGGAACTCGGTTGCGTTGAGCGCCGACATGCGCTCGATAGCGGCGACGTTGGTTGGCGGCATGATGCCGGGGATGACCGGCGTATGGACGCCTCTGGCGTCGACCTGATCGACGAACTGTTCGTAGTACTCGGCTCGGTAGCCGAATTGGGTGATGGCGAAGTCGGCCTGTCGCAGCTTGGCGGCCTGATGGGCGAGATCGGCCTCGACCGAGGCGGCCATCGGGTGCCCCTCGGGGTGGGCGGCGACGGCGATATCCCAGTCGACTCGTTGTCGAATGAACTGGCTGAGCTCGGCGGCGGTGTCGAAGGCCTGGGTGGTGGGCTTGGCGCCTTGGGGGAGGTCGCCTCGGAGGGCGAGGATGTTGTCGATCCCGTCGGCCCGGTAGTCGTCGATGATCGCGGCGACTTCGTCGCGGGTGTGGGCGACGCAGGTGAGGTGGGGCATGGCCTCGACCTGGAAGTCGTCGCGGATGGTTCGGACCCACTCTCGGGTGGGGCCTCGGGTGGTTCCGCCGGCGCCGTAGGTGACGGACATGAAATGGGGTTGGTGCCTGGAGAGGCGGGCGAGGGTTTGGCTGAGCCGGTCGGCGCCGGCTTGGTCGCGGGGGGCGGAGAATTCGAAGGACAGCGTTTGACCCGCACCAAGCAGTTGCGTGATGCGGGCCATTTGCTGAGCCCTCACCCTCACCCTCTCCCAGAGGGAGAGGGGATTTTGGGGCTAGACGCAGGAGCGGGCTTGCGAGGAGCCGCCGCCGTCGGCGGTGTCGAAGCTGGAACCGCAGGCGCAGGAATGTGACGCGTTGGGGTTCGAGATCGAGAAGCCCTGCTTCATCACGTCGTCAATGTAGTCAACGCGAGAGCCGGCGATCAGCGGGGCTGATTCCTCGTCGATCAGGAAGCGGACGCCGTTCTTCTCGACGATCTGGTCGCCGTTCTCGGCGTCCATCGCCAGCGCCATGCCGTACTGGTAGCCGGAGCAGCCGCCGCCGACCACGAAGACGCGCAGCGCGCCGTCGGCAAAGCCCTTGTCGTCGAGCAGCGACTTGGCCTTCTCCGCGGCCAACTCCGAAACGTCGAGCATCTCAGTCATCTGAAAGACCATGGGGCAGTCCTCTCATCCCACTCGTCGTAGTGAG
>DAOUHS010000129.1:0-28507 GCA_034428415.1 Dehalococcoidia bacterium | reverse complement strand
GAGAATCCATCTGCGTCCGCGCCGCTGAATCACCTGGGCGTCGAGGTTGAGACGAGCACCGAAGTGCATGCCGAAACGCAACGTTTCGGCAGCCTCGGGCTCGACATGGAGATCGAAGACAGCGTCGTCTGCTGCCATGCGGAACAGGACAAGGTCTGGGTCGCCGACCCCTCGGGTACACGCTGGGAGGTCTACACGATCACCGACGATCTGCCGCAAGCCTCATACGCGTCTCGCGCGGCGAACTTGATTCCACTCCCGGAAGTGACGGCGGGAGCGCAATCGATCGAGGACTGCTGCTCCGACGGCGACCTCTGCGTCGGCTAAGGCGCCATCCCCGCGAGTTCCGCTGCCCTGACGAAAATGCCGGCCAGCATATCCTCGGTGAGCAGACCGGTGAACGTGTTTCGCTGGCTGGGATGGTAGGAACAGAGCAGCGTCAGATTTCCGTCAGCATGCTCAAGACCGTGGGCAAACTTCGGTCGCGGCTGCACGCCGAGTTCGCGTGCGCAGTTCTCCCAGGCGAATGAGCCCAGACAGACGATCACACGAAGCTTGGTCAGTAGCTCGAGTTCGCGGCGGAAGTAGGGCAGGCAGCGGTTGCGCTCCTCGATCGTTGGTTTGTTCCCGGGCGGCGCGCAGCGGACGATCGACGTGATCCTCGCGCTGATCAACTCCAACCCGTCGTCGCGCGAGCGGGATTCCGGTTGACTGGCCAGGCCTGCTTGCCACATCGCCCGGTACAACCAATCACCCGAGCGATCGCCGGTGAACATTCGCCCGGTCCGGTTGGCGCCGTGGGCCGCCGGCGCCAGGCCGACGACAAGGATCTTTGCGTTGGCAGGACCGAACGAGGGAACCGCCTTGCCCCAATAGATGTCGTCGCGGAAGGCGGCCCGCTTCTCGCTGGCGGCTTGTTCCCGCCACTCGACCAAGCGCGGGCAGCGGCGGCAGGCGGCGACCCCCTCGTCTAGCTGGGCGATGCCGATTTTACTGATTTCGTGATCATGGATTTGAGTCACTGATCCATAGTGGAGCCATGAGCAATCGATGTCCAGATATGGCGCCATGATTCAGATCAGACCGTACGTTGGCGGGGCTGCGACGCGGCCCTTTGGCCGAGCTGCCTGGCGGCCCCTCAACCGGTTCCTCCCATCCTTCAGTCTTGAGTTCGACTGGCGACGGACCCTGCGCCTGCAGCAACGGCTGTTGTCGGGTGATCTCGGAGTGATCAGAGAGGTCTCGCAGAACGAATCCGACAACGTGCCCAGCCTTGCAGCCTTGCTGTTGGGCGTGCTGGCCTCGGGTCTGGGCGCCTGGCTGTGGATGCTGATCGACAGCGGCTCCATCGCGAGCCCCGCACTACGAGTCTTGTTGTTCGGGTCACTGGCGTCGATTGCAGCCTGGGGCTTGTGGCTCGCTGTGAGCCATTACGCGCTCGGTTCGATTTTCAAGATCAGCGTCCCGCTGGGCGCGCTAATGCGTCCGATGGCGCTGGCCGGTGGATTCGCGGTCTGGCAATTCTTCATGCTCGTCGGCCCGGCCAGCTTTGCGGTCGGGTTGGTCGTGATGATCGCCAGCGTGATGCTCACGGTCCTGGCGGTCAGGGCGGCCGCGCCGGAGGCGGATGATCGCGCGGCAATCATAAGCGTGGGCATCGGATTCGGTGTGTACGCGCTAGTGCTCTCACTGGTCGCCGACCTGCTCGGCGTCGGTTCCGGCCTCTTCGTTCACGCCATTGGATAGGTTGGCGGCTAGGTGATCGTGAGCTCGACGCCGGCCTCGCACAACTCGCATTCGTCCGGCTCGTAACTGGCCACATCGATCGCCAGGCAAGCAAACGTCTCGAGTTCGCCAAAGCTGGTCGTTCCGTTGGTGCGGTCGACGACCAGCCCGACCCCGATCGGTCTGCCTCCTGCATCGACAACCGCATCGAGGGTGTCCCGGACCGAGCCGCCGGTGGTGAGCACGTCGTCGACGACCAGCACCCTCTGACCCTCTGCAATCGTGAAGCCGCGTCCCAGGTACCGCCCTTCGCCCTCGTTTCGCTCGGCGAAGTAGGCGTTGATCGACTCGCCCAATTGCTTGGCTGTCTCGTGGGCGAGCAGGATGCCGCCGGTGGTGGGTCCGACGACCAGCTCGGGGTTCAGCGCCCGAAAGTGGCCAGCCAGTTGACGGCACAACGCTTCCGTGACGCGGGGCTTCTCCAGGAGACGAAACTTCTCGATGTAGGTGTCACCGTGTCGCCCCGACGCGTACTCAAAGTGACCTTTGAGCACCGCCCCTGCCGCTTCCAGCAAGCCTGTCGCATCGGCACTGGAGTAGCTCATGGCAGGATGTTCCCCTCGTAGTCGATGGCTTCCCTCGAGATGCCGCTGGAGATCTTGTCGAAGGGGAACCAGCGGAACAGCACCTCGCCGACGATCTGGTCCTCGTGGATCGGTCCGAAGGCGTGCGAGTCCTGGCTGCTGTTGCGGTTGTCGCCGAGGACGAAATAGTGCTCGGGTGGGATCACGGCCGGGCCCCACTGATAGTTGGGCGGCGCGAAGATGTACTCGTGCTCGTTCAGCTCGACACCGTTGACAAAGACCCGGCCGGCCGTGATCTCGACCGTGTCGCCGGGCAGGCCGATCACCCGCTTGACGAAATCGTGAGCGCTCTGATACGGCGGGCGGAAAATGATTACCGATCCGCGATGCGGACCGGAGAGCAGGAAGTCGCCGTTGCTGCGTCCCGGGACCAGGGCGTCGAATGGACCGAGGTCCACCTCCCAGTAGCCGATCTTGTTGACCAACACCAGCTCGGAGCTGGCGAGGGTCGGTTGCATTGAGCGGCCTTCGACCTGGAAGTTCTGCACGGCTTCGCGAGCTAGGAGGAAGACGATCAGTCCCAGAATCGCGGTCTCGATGATCTCTCGCAGCGCCCCGTACTGCAGCCTCATATGATCGAGCTTAACCGCCCTTACCATGGGGCCAAGCGGGTCGCGGTCGAGTGTTTACGGAGTGTGAGAGATGAGAGCCGTGCGGTTGTCGACCGAGGGCCCGATCATCCGCCCCGACATGGACGCGCGGATGGGCGACAACATCAACGGGCCCTCGCTGATCCGCGCGCCGGAGTGGCTGCCGAATCGGCTGGGCGAGTTCTATCTCTATTTCGCCGACCACAAGGGTTCCTACATCCGCCTTGCCGTCGCCGACGATCTGCTGGGTCCCTGGCGCACGCATGAGCCGGGCGCGCTCCAGCTTGCACAGACCGCGTTCCCGAAGGCAGACGGCGAGTTCGACCCGAGCCTGGGGCCGGCCCAGAAGAAGGGACACGTGTACCCGCACATCGCCTCGCCCGACGCGATCGTCGACGATGACGCGAAGCAGATCCGGATCTACTTCCACGGCCAGCTCTACGACGGGCGCCAGGTCTCTCGCGTTGCGACATCGAGCGACGGGATCGACTTTGAGGCGGGCGAGGAGATCCTGTCGACCAGCTACCTACGCATGATCCACCTGGACGATGTCGCCGAACCCGGTTGGTACGGGATGTCGATGCCGGGCTTCATCTACCGCTCCGACGACGGTCTGTGCGGATTCGAACAGGGTCGGCAACTCTTTGCCGACAGCATGCGCCATTGCGCGCTGCTGCGCGATGGCGGCACCCTGTGGGTGTTCTGGACCAACGTTGGCGACGCGCCGGAACGGATCTACGTCTCGCCGATCGAACTCAATGGAGACTGGCGTTCGTGGACGGCCGGCGATCGTCGTGAGGTGCTGCGTCCGGTGTACGACTGGGAAGGCGCGTCGTTGCCAATCGCGCCCAGTATCCGCGGCTTCGCGCCCGAACCGGTGCACGAGTTGCGCGACCCCGCCATCTTTGACGACAACGGGACGGCCTACCTGCTTTACACGGTCCAGGGCGAGCGCGGGATCGGCATCGCCCAGCTCGATGCCGGATAGGTCGGGCCAGAGGGTCGACGTGGCTCGCGAATATTACCCCGTCTTCTTCGACCTGCAGAATCGCTCGGTGCTCGTCATCGGTGGCGGCCGGCTGGCGCTGGAGAAGGTCAACGGTCTGCTCGCCGCAAAGGCCCGCATCACCGTCATCTCGCCCCGTCTGATTGAAAAGTTGGCCATCCTGCGCGACGCCGGTCAACTCGAACACCTTGCTCGCGAATACGAGTCGGGCGACATGCAGGGTCATGCATTGGTCATGGCGGCTGCGGACGATCCATCGCCCAACGCGGCGCTGCACGCCGCTGCCCGCGATGCCGGCGTGCCGCTCAACGCTGCCGACGATCCTGCCAACTGCGACTTCATCTTGCCGGCAGTGGTACGCAAGCCGCCGCTCACGCTGGCGATTTCTACCGGCGGTGGGAGTCCGGCCATGGCGAGGCGGGTCAGGGAAGAGCTCTCGGACTATCTGAATGCCGAGACTTCGAGCCTGGCCGAATTGGTCGCTGAGGTGAGAGCCGAACTCAGAGAGCAGGGCACATTTCGCTCGATTCCCCCAGAGCGCTGGCAGACGGCGATGGACGGTCAGGTGCGCATACTCCTGGCCCAGCGTCGTCGAGATGAGGCGAAGGCATTGTTCCTGTCGCGCCTCAGCACGACGGTCGCGGCATCGGACGAATGACCATGGCTCGGGTCCTGCGGTTGGGAGGACGCGCCAGCCAGCTCTCGCTGGTGCAAGCCGAACTGGCCTCAGAGGCGTTGGCAGCTCACGGGCTTGAAACCGAGTTCGTCCCCATCACCACCCAGGGAGATCGCGATCGCACTTCTAGCTTGCGTGCGATCGGAGGGCAGGGGGTGTTCGTCCGAGCGGTCGAGTCCGCCTTGCTCAACGGAGAAATCGATGTTGCGGTGCATTCGGCCAAGGACGTGCCGCCGTCAATCGCAGACGGCACGACCCTGGCTGCCTACCTGCCGCGCGGCGATGTCCGCGATGCGCTGGTCAGCGGCAACGGCTGCGGTCTGCTCGACTTACCGGAAGGTGCGAAGCTCGGAACGGGATCGCGCCGACGTGCTGCTCAACTGTGGCGGTTGCGGCCGGATCTAGAAGTGGCGGACATTCGCGGCAACGTCGATAGCCGCATCGGGAAGGTCGAGGCTGGCGAGTTCCAAGCTGTGATCGTCGCTGCGGCCGGACTTCAGCGGCTGGAACGCAGTGCTGCAGAACTGCTGCCAATCGATCTGATGATGCCCTCGCCAGGACAGGGCGCGTTGGTGATTCAGTGTCGGGCCGGCGAAGCGGAGCAGGTCTCGGCCGCCAACCACGTGCCTACGGCTGTGGCGGTCTCGGCGGAGCGCGCCATGCTGCTCGGGCTGGGCGCCGGTTGCTCGCTGCCGCTGGCAGCGCTTGGCGGCGTGCGAGGCGGCGAAGTCCTGCTTGCCGGTCGATTGCTCAGCGCAGACGGGGCCGAGCGCATTGAAGTCCAGCGCTCCGGCGAAGACCCTGAAGCGGTCGGAGCCGAAGTCGCCGAGACGCTACTCGAACGCGGCGGCCGTCGGTTGATGGAAGAGGATGATACGTCGTGAGCGCCCACCGGGAACCGATCCATCCGGTGCTTCTGGTGGGAGCCGGGCCGGGCGCTCCGCGGCTGCTCACGGTTGCCGGTGTTGACGCACTCAAGCAGGCCGATGTCGTACTGCACGACCGCCTGATTTCACCCGAGCTGCTCAAGCTCGCCGAGAACGCCGAGCTGATCAATGTCGGCAAGACGCCCGGCGGCCCTTCGACGCCGCAGGAACAGATCAACCGGATGATGATTGATTTCGCCCGAACCGGCCGGCGCGTCGTGCGACTCAAGGGCGGCGACCCGTTCATCTTTGGGCGCGGCGGCGAAGAAGCTTCAGCGCTGGCCCGGGCCGGCATTCCGATGCAAATGATCCCCGGCATCTCAAGCGGCCACGCGGCTGCCGCTGCATTTGGCATCGCTGTGACTGATCGCCGCGCCGCTTCTGCGGTCACGGTCGTAACTGGTTCGGAAGGCGACGGCGACGCGCCGCCGGTCGACTGGGATGCGATCGCTCGGGTGGGCGGGACGATCGTGGTGATGATGGGTTGGCGCAACTTCGACGAGATCGCCCGACGCCTCATCACGGCCGGACTACCGGCGGATACGCCGACGGCAGCGATTGAACAGGCGTGGATGTCCTCCCAGCGGGCAGTTTTCGCACCGCTCGGCGATCTGCGAGGTCGCGCCGCAGACATGCGGCCTCCAGTGACGGTCGTCATCGGAGCGGTGACATCGCTGGCGACGCCGGAGATTTCATCGAACACACAGGGTCGGCGAGTCCTGGTGACGCGCGCGGCGGCCCAAGCGGATTCGTTAGTGGAACGGTTACGTGCTCTCAACGCACACGTCGTTCGATTGCCGACCATCGAGATCGAGCCCACCGGCAGCGAAGCCGTGGACGAGGCAGTTCGGCGTCTGGCGGATGGGTGCTACGACGTCGTGGGATTGACCAGCGTCAACGGCGTCGTCCAACTTTGGGAGACGATGCAGCGTCAGGGACTGGATTCCAGGGCATTGGGGACGACGCGCGTCGCAGCGATCGGCAGCGAAACAGCACGCGCGCTGTCTGATCGTGGGATCACGCCGGACTTCGTGCCAATCTCGTACACCTCGGAGGCCCTTGCCGTGCTTTTGGTGCAGGATGATCTGCAAGGGCAGCGCGTCCTGCTCGCGCGGGCTGCGCAAGCGGGATCGCTGCTCAGGGAGCGACTGCGTGACGCCGGCGCCGAAGTGGACGACGTGGCCCTCTACGAGACCATCACTCCGCCGGCAGACGAGGCTGCGCTGACTGAACTCCGGCACGGCGTCGATGTGGTGACCTTGACATCGCCGTCGACCGCCCAAGGCCTGGTCGAGATAGCTGGCGATCTCGTCGATTTAGAATCACTGCATACCGTGTGCATCGGTCCGGTCACCGCCGAGGCGGCGCGCCGACTGGGATTCCGCGTCGTTGCGACTGCTGAGACACACACGATTGAGGGGTTGGTTCAGGCGGTCGGGCGTTGTTTCGCCAGCCTTGGACCATCGGGTGATCTGGAACTGGAACCAGCATGACCAGCGCGCAGCATCCCGCCACGGGCATCGATGTCGGCGGCATCCCAACTGCTCACCGGATGCGCCGTCTACGCCGCTCCGAGGGTTTGCGCTACATGGTGCGCGAGACCCGGCTTGCCCCGTCAGACTTCATCTACCCAATCTTCGTGACGACCGGCGAAGGCGTGCGCGACCCGATCCCATCGATGCCCGGTCAATCGCGACTCTCCGTCGATCAGCTCGCGCAGGAAGCCGCCGAACTGCGCTCGCTCGATGTTCCCGCGATCCTGCTCTTCGGCCTGCCCGCCTCAAAGGACACGGAAGGCAGCGGCGCCTGGATTCCCGAGGGGATCGTTCAGCAGGCAACTCGGACGCTCAAGGAGGCTCAACCCGCGTTGATCGTCGTCACAGATGTCTGCCTGTGTGAATACACCGACCACGGACATTGCGGCGTGCTCGATGACGATGGTTCGGTGCTTAATGACGCGTCGGTCGAACTCCTTGCGCAAACCGCCGTCTCGCAGGCGGATGCTGGGGCGGACATCATCGCGCCGTCCGACATGATGGACGGTCGGGTCGGAGTGATTCGCCGGTCCTTGGATGCCGCCGGGTTCGCTGACCGCACGTTGCTCGCCTATTCGGCCAAGTTCGCCTCCGCCTTCTACGGACCGTTCCGCGACGCAGCCGACTCGGCACCGCAGTTCGGCGACCGTCTGGCGTACCAGATGGATCCGCCCAACGGCCGCGAAGCAATGCGGGCGATCGAGCGCGATCTGGCCGAAGGCGCCGATATGGTCATGGTCAAGCCGGCACTGGCCTATCTCGACCTCGTGCGGGAGGCTCGGCAGCGCTTCGATGTACCGCTGGCCGCGTACAACGTCAGCGGCGAGTACGCGATGCTCAAGGCCGCCGCGGCCAATGGCTGGATCGACGAGGAGCGGGTAGTGCTTGAGACCCTCACGGGGATTCGCCGGGCGGGCGCGGACATGATTCTGACCTATCACGCCAAGGACGCGGCGCGCTGGCTTGCGCGTCAGGCGGGCTGACTAAATCGTCTATCCAACTCTGAGAGAGCGAAACGTCGCATGAGCGAATCGAACCAGGAGACGCCGACCGAACCGGCTGCCCCGACGGTCGGTCCCGACCGGGCGGTCGAGACCGTCCGCGCCGTGGCGTTTGATTGCTACGGGACGTTGTTGCAACTCGAGGAGCGCGAGTTTGCCTCCCTGATCCAGGACATGCTGCACGAGCACGGGGTCGAACACGCGAACGGTGATGAGGTCTGGGATGCCTGGCTGGAGGCGTCGCGCGAGATGGCCAAGCGCGAGGGACGCAACCCGGAGCGTCCGCTTGAAGGTCCGGAGCCCAAGTTTCGCCCGTTCTCCGAGACCTGGCCATTCTTTTTCCGTGAGGCATTCAAGCACCACTCGGTCGAGACGATTCCGCCGGCGACCGCCTTTCAACACCTATGGGACGTGCTCTCAGTGGCGCCGGTGTATCCCGAAGTCGCGTCAGTCTTTGCCGAACTCGAGCGTCGCGGCTACCGCGTCGCGATCGGCAGCAACGCGGACGACGATCACCTCGAACACGCCTTGGGCAAAGCCGGCATCGATGTCGAGATGGTGCTCTCCTCCGAAGAGGCGGAGTCGTACAAGCCGCGTCGACCGTTCTTCGAGCAGTTATGTGAGCGTCTTCAACTGGAGCCCTGCGAAGTGCTCTACGTGGGCGACAGTCCCTGGGCGGACGTGACCGGCGCCAACAACGCTGGCCTGCCTGTCTACTGGGTCTCCCGCTATCCCGATCCGGGTCGCGAGAAGATGATGCGTTCGCATCCAACTTGGAGCGGGCAGGACCTGACCGGCATTCTCGATGTGCTCCCGGAACGCGCTCCCGCGTGACTTGGCGTCCCTTGTCCACACTATGTCAACCGACCATCAACATACCGACGCCCAAGCTTGCCTATCAGATAGACTGGTGACATATCGATAACCCAAGTGATCAATACTTGGAGTTCAAAGCGGACTCGAATCGGGAGTGGCGCGATGCGTATTCAGACATCCCAGGCGGCGCTGCAGCACGGGCTCAGCGTGGTCTCCAGAGCGGTGGCCGCCCGTCATTCACTCGATCAACTGCGGCACGTTCACGTGCAGGCCGACGAAGAGGGCGTCCGCCTGATTGCTACCGATACCGAGATCGCGATGATCTGCTCGATCGACGCTGTTGTATCGGAGCCCGGAGCGATCACCATTCCTCACCGCTTCATCAACGACCTCGTCTCGGCGCTGTCCTCCGCTGAGATCACGATCGATGTCGCCGAGAACTCAATGGTCGCGCAGATTCGCGCTTCCGACGCCAATGAGTCCTCGATCCACGGTATGTCGCCGACGACGTACCCGAACATCCCCGGAATTGGTGAGGGCGACTGGATCAAGATCGTCGCCCGTGACCTGCGCGAAGCGCTGCGCCACGTGGTCTTCGCCGCCGCCACCGACGATGGCCGTCCCGTACTGACCGGCGTGCATTTTCGCTTCGAGGGCGACAAGATGACGCTGGCAGCGGCTGACGGCTTCCGGCTAGCGGTTTATGACATGAATGTCGCCTCTGAGTTGAATGAGCGCCTTGAGATCACCGTGCCGGCGCGGGCGCTCAACGAGCTCGAGCGGCTACTGTCGGACGACGACTCGGCCGTCGAGATGTACATCCACGCCGATCGCACCTACGTCCGCTACCACGTCCGCTCGGTGCAGATGACGGCGCAACTGATCCAGGGCAACTATCCCAGCTATGACCAGCTGATTCCCTCGGAGTACCAGACCCGTGCGATCCTACCAGGCGCGGTGTTACAGGGCGGCGTGCGTTCGGCGGCCGTCTTCGCGCGAGAGTCGAGCGGCATCATCCGCCTGATCTTCAACGGCGAGACACCCGATCAGAACATCACGCTGACTGCTCGGGCGGAGGAACTGGGCAATCACCGCGGACGCGTTGACGCAGCGATTGAGGGCGACAACTCCCGCATTGCTTACAACGTGCGCTACCTACAGGATGTGCTTCAGATCGCCAGCGGCGCCTCGTCGGCGGAGATCGCCATGGAGACCAGCGGGCCCAGCAATCCCGGCGTCTTCCGCGTCGTCGGACGTGACAACTACGTGCACGTCTTGATGCCCATGTTCGTCCAGTGGGAAGACGCCTAGGTCGGCCAGGCCGCATCGTGGCTGAGTGGGAGATCAAGGCCGTCGGACGCGATCGTGCCGGCAACTCGCTGTCCTTCTGCGGGGACGAGCCGTATAGCTGGAATGTTTGGATCCATGACCTGGTCGACGACATCGAGGGCGGTCGCCACACGTACTTCGTAACCGGCGAGTTTGGCCGCCGCGTTGAGGTCGTGGCGACGGTCACGGCTCAAGGAAAGATCGTCCGCTCGCATCCGGAAGCTGGGGACGACATCCTGCAACAGCTACCGCGTTGCTAGCCGAAGGGAGCCGCGAAGTGGCGTTACACGGCTCGGCCCATGCGTTCGGCCGCCCGACACAGGAGGCACTGCGCGACGCGGTCGACCGCTGCAAAGCCATCGACGGGACCTACGACCCGCTCGCACCGGTCACGATCGTCGTGCCATCGTCACTGGTCGGCTATCACATCAGACGCACGCTAGGCCGACAGCCGGGGGGCATCGTCAACGTCCAGCTCAAGCCTCTACAGGCACTGCTTGAACTGATCGGATCGGGCGCGCTCGCTAACCAGGGACGACGTCCGCTCGGCGACTCGTTCCGCCATGAGGCGATCCGTGCTGTGGCCGAGGAGGATCGGTCGGGCTTCGGCGATTTGCCGATCGAAGACGCCATGCTGCGCACGATCGAGCAGCGCTTCTCTGAGTTCGACGAGTGTGACGAGGACACGCTGGAGCTCATCAGCCGCGACGGGGTTGTTCCCCGCTACCTGGTCGACAGATACCGGGCGTTCCGCCAGCAGACCGCTAACTTCTACACCAACCGCGACCTGTGCGAGTCGGCCACCGTCGCACTCGACGGACGGCCCAGTGCACTCACGGACATCGGCTCGGTCATCGTCTACCTGCCAGACAAGCTGACACTGGCGCAGATGCGCTTCCTTGACGCGCTGGAACGCCATACCGACGTGCGGATCATCGTTGGCCTGACCGGCGACGCAGAGTCGATCGACCATCGCGTCCTGGAGCGCTGGGG
The DNA here is from genome assembly GCA_034428415.1 of Dehalococcoidia bacterium. Taxonomy (GTDB): domain Bacteria; phylum Chloroflexota; class Dehalococcoidia; order Bin125; family Bin125; genus Bin125. The sequence goes on along the minus strand of DAOUHS010000129.1, from coordinate 17,266 downwards.
TCTGCGAGACGATTCGCAGCTTCCCGTGATCCCTTATGCCCAACGAATCGTGCAGTCGCCCGACGCGGAGGAGGAAGTCCGCTCAGCAATTCGCAACATCGCCGCCTCGCTACAGTCCGACGATCCGACGCCGCTGCATCGAACGGCCATCCTCTACCGCCACGCGGATCCGTATGCTCGGATCTGCGGGGAACAGCTCAAGGCCGCCGGCCTGCCCTGGAACGGCCGCGATGCACGAACCCTGGGCCAGACCATCGTCGGCAGCGTACTGGCGGGCATCCTCGGGCTGCTGCGGGAGTCGACACCAACCTGGGCAAACGATGTCGCGCCCTGGCTCGTGGCCGGGCCGATCCGAGGCCCGGATGGACGGTCGGCGGCGTCGGCGCGTTGGAATCAGCTCGCTCGAAACGCCAATCTCCATCGCGGTCCGCGGGAATGGCTCGAGCGGCTGCGGCGATATCGGGCCAATCGCCAGGATGACCTCGATCGTCTAGAACGCGACTCGGACAGCGAACGGCCGGGGCGCCTGCCGTGGGTCAGAACCGAGATCGAGCAGATTGACGAACTCGTCAGGTTCACTACACAACTCGCTGGTTTCCTCGACGAAATGCCTGCCCATGCTTCCTGGTCGAACTACGCCGAGCGCACCCGACGGCAACTGCGCGCGTTGCTCGGCGATCGCAACGCCTTTGCCCAGGCCGTGCATGCGGGGGAAGACGATCTGGAACTCGCCCGTTGGGACGACGTCGATTCCTTGATCGAATCGCTCAGCGCTCTCGATGAACTCGGCCCAACTACGCCGGCACGGTTTGCCTCGGCTGCGGCAAGGGGCCTCGCGCGAGGAGCCGGATACCACGGCCGATTCGGCGACGGCGTCTACGTTGGCTCGCTTCAATCTGCGATCGGCCTGGAATGGGATATCGCCTACATCGTGGGCGCGGCCGAGCGGTCGTTCCCTCCCGTGCCCGCGGAGGACCCGTTGTTGTCGGACGAGCTTCGCGCCCGCACGCCTTTGCCGGTTAGCGGCGATCACCTGCAAGGTGAACGGTCGGACTTCCTGGCCGCCATGCACGCCGCCGGAGAGCGGGTCCTTAGTTATCACCGTGCTGATGTGCGAGCCCAGCAGGCTCGGCTGCCCAGCCGCTGGCTGCTCGAGTCCGCGACACAACTGAACAACGGTGAGCGGGTCTACGCTTCGAAGATCAACGATGTCGGCCGAGTCGTCATCGAAATCACGCCGTCATTTGAACAGGCCGTGACCAGCGCAAGCCAGTACGCCGATCTGAGCGAGTACGACCTGGCAGGACTGAGAAGAAGCGCAAGTCCGGCCGCTCACTATCTAACTGAGCTGGTTCCCTCATTAGCTCGCGGTTACGAGCAGCGCGCCTGGCGATTCACACGGGAGCTAACCCGCTGGGACGGGTTGATCGAGGGTGGCGCCGACCAGGCCGCGGCACAGCCGCACTCTGCCGCAGCATTAGAGGACTGGGCGACCTGTCCCTATCGCTACTTCCTCGGGCGCGTGCTTCGAGTCGAGGAACGCGAAGAGCCGCGCGACGAGCTACAAATCACGCCGATCGACAAGGGCTCGCTGATGCACGAAATCCTCGAGCGGTTCTTCGAGCAGACTCCGACTCAGCCGGCGCCTGGAGTGGCCTGGTCGACCGCCGACCGCGCGCGTCTGCTCGCCATCGCCGAGGAGCGAATGGAACAGGCCGAGGCGCAAGGCCTCACCGGTTGGGACCTACTTTGGGAGCGCGATCGACGGCGCATCCTCAACGATCTTCAGAAGTTGCTCGATGCCGATGACGACCATCGCGATTGGAACCAGGTGCAACAGGTCGCCGGAGAGCTGACGTTCGGCAGGCTGGATGGCAGCGCTGGACTCGTGGAACTTACCCTCAAGGACGGCAGTGCGCTCCAACTGCGTGGCAGGATCGACCGGGTCGACCGCTCGCCTAACGGTGATCTGCTGTTGGTGATCGACTACAAGACCGGCGGCGAGTTTCCCAGGAAACGGGAGCTAGAAGAGGACCCAGTTGTCCGTGGGCGATATCTGCAGTTGCCGATCTATGCCGTCGCCGTTCGACAGCTGCTCGAGGCTGGCGTTGAGCATGTCGTCCGATCTGCCTACTGGTACATCACGGAGCGGGGCCGCTTTGCCTTCAATGAAGTGTTGTGGGACGAGGAGAAGAACGCGCGGTTTCAGTCAGCCGTCAACCTGATCATCGACAACATCAAGCGGGGCCGGTTCCCCGCCAATCCTGGCGATGACGATCGCCGCGCCAGAGGTGCACACTGCGAATATTGCAGCTTCGACGACATTTGCCCCGCCGACCGGCGCAGACACTGGGAGCGTGTTCGGCTAGATCCGCAACTTGCCGAATATGTCGAACTCAGCGAGGCCAAACCTCCTCCGGTACCCGGGTCATGACGATCGCCGACCAGGCAGCCCGTGATCGCGTGGAGCGCAGTCTCGGCGAGACGCTGTTCGTCGAGGCCGGCGCCGGCACAGGCAAGACCGAGGCGCTGGTACGCCGGATCGTCAACCTGATCGCCAGCGGCGAGGTCCGAGCCAACCAGATCGCGGCGATCACCTTCACCGAGAAGGCGGCCGCTGAACTCTACGATCGGGTTCTTGAACGAATCGACGAACGCCGGCTGGAAGAGACAGATCCCGGGCGGCAGCAGCGCTTCGCCGACGCAGCGGAGCAGCTCGACAACGCCGCGATCGAAACCCTGCATGCCTTCGCCGCGCGAATTCTCAGGATGTATCCGATCGAGGCCGGCCTCCCGCCCGGCTTTACGATCCTCGACGAGACCGAGTCCTCGCTCGCGTTTGCCGATCGCTGGCAGGAAGCGCTGGAGGCCCTGTTGGAGGATGAAACGCTGGCGACCGCCTTGCTGGAAGCATTCGACGCCGGGGTTGAACTGGGCGACCTGCGGCACGTCGCTCGACGGCTCCACGAAGACTGGGACCGAGCAGCTGCCGATGCCGCGCGACTGCAGGCGGGCGAGGTTGATGTCGCGCCATTCGTCGACGAACTCGAGCGCGCCACGGCGGCGCGGCATCATTGCTCCGACGAGAACGACAAGCTCTACCGTCGGTTGGTCCAACTGATGCCGTTCGTCGAGCAGTTGCGCAGTTCGCTCGACTCGCCGGGAACGTTGGCCAAGTTGCTGATCCACACCACGCCGACTTCGCTCAAGGTCTTGACAGTCGGGAGCAAGGCAAACTGGCCCGACGATGTGCTCTCCGAGATTCGCGAGGTGCTCGGCAATCTGGACCAGCAGCGCGACGAATTGCGCAGACAACTCGTGCTCTGGTTCGGAGCGCCGATCTTCAATGAACTGCGGAGATTCGTCCGCGAGTATGCCGAGGATCGCCGGCGCCGCGGCACGCTGGAGTTCCAGGACTTACTGATCCGCGCGCGGATGTTGCTGGAGAACGATGCGAAGGTGTCAGAGGCGATCGGCGGTCGATTCCGCCGCATCCTGGTCGACGAGTTTCAGGACAACGACCCGCTGCAGACGCAGATCGTCGATGCGATCACTAAGCGGGAGGCTGGTCGCGCCTTCTTCGTCGGCGATCCGAAGCAGTCGATCTACCGCTTCCGCCGCGCCGACATCCGCCACTTTAACCAGATCAAGCAGCGAGAAGAGGCCGGTCTGACCCGGCTGACACAGAACTTCCGCTCTGTTCCGGGCATCACCGAACTCGTCAACGCGGTCTTCGCGCCGCTGATGCAGGCCGGCGGGTCGGAACAGGCCGAGTGGGAGAATCTGAACGCCTTCCGACCTGCCGTAGGTGGCTCGCAGCCCGCCGCGACGGTAGTCGGCAGTGAGATGTCGGGAACAATCGCCAGTATCCGTCGAACCGAGGGCGACGCGCTAGCCCGCATGATCGGACACGTCAACGAGGCGAAATGGCAGGTCTTCGACAAGGCCACCGACGCAAACAGGGACGCCCGATTCGCCGACATCGCAGTCCTCGTCCCGACCCGGACGGGATTGACCCATCTATTGCCGGCGCTCGAGCGCTACGGCATCCCGTACCGGCTCGAGAGTCGATCACTCGTCTACGACTCACGCGAGGTACGCGATCTGCTGAACCTGCTGCGAGCGATTGACGATCCGACCGACCAGATCGCGCTACTGGCAGCGCTCAAGTCACCGGCCTTCGCCTGTGCCGACGACGACCTCCACCGCTGGCGCGCCGCCTACGGCCGTTGGGATTATCGACGCGACCAACCTCCAGAGGTTGCCGACGACCACCCGGTCGCCGACTCCATGCGCTGGATGCGCGAGACGGCCGAGCGACGCTGGGAGATGTCGGTCAGCGAGCTCGTTGGCTACATCGTCCGCGAACGCCGCCTGATGGAGCTATCGGTCGTCGAACGCCAGCCGCGCGAACATTGGCAGCGCCACCGTTTCATGGTCGACCAGGCGCGCGCCTTCAGCGATCGCGGCGGCTCGACGCTGAGCGAGTTCCTCCAGTGGGCCCAGCATCAAGCTGAGGACGATGCCCAGGTAGTCGAGTCAGTCGTGCCCGAGGAAGACCACGACGCGGTGCGAATCATGACAATCCACGCCGCTAAGGGCCTGGAGTTCCCAATCGTCGTATTTGCCGGCCTCAACTCTGCTCCCCGCAGCGACGCGGTCCCGCTGCTCTGGCACGACGACGGACGGGCCGAAGTCAGGTGGCGCTCAGACCTCAAAACGCCGGGTTTCGTCGAGCTGCGCGAGCGCGAACGAGTCTTGGAGCGTCAGGAGTACATACGCCGGAACTACGTCGCGGCCACCCGAGCGCGGGACCACCTGATCATTAGCCTCTACCGAAGAGAATCTGGGAAGAGCGACGCCCAACAGATTGACGACGTGCTCGAGGTGGTGCCGGCGCCATACCGTCGTCTGATGCACGACCAAATCCCCAAGTACGAGCCCGCCGCAGGTATGTCGTCGACGACCACCTCAGCCGACTCGGTCGAAGATCGTAAGCGATGGATTCGGGAGCGTGAGCAGGCGATTACACAGTGGTCGTCATTGCCGCACGAGTCGGCTACCGGTGTTGCCAAAGGCGCCGGTCATGACGAGTTGGCCCCGGCTGCGAATCCCAACTATGAACCGGACGACGATCTCCCCGCCTGGCGGCGCGGTCGCGCCGGCACCGCGATCGGTCGAGCCGCACACGGCGTGCTCCAGGTGATTGATCTGTATGACCCGAGTGATGACGAGATCACCGACGCGTCAAGGGCGCAGTCGGCAGCCGAATCGCTGAGAGCACAGGCCGCGGCGGAAGTCGAGCGGCTCGTGAAGCGGGCGCTTGCCAGCAACACTGTGCACGAGGCAATTCGCGCTCAGCGTCTCTGGCGAGAGATCTACGCGGCGGTCGAGATCGATGGTGTGCTGCTCGACGGCTTTGTCGACCTGCTGTATGAGTTGCCCAACGGCAACCTAGTCGTCGCCGACTACAAGACCGATGCCCTACGCGAGGGTGAAGCTGTCGAGGAAGCTGTTGACCGCTACCGCTTACAGGCTGCTGCATATGCGCTGGTTTTGGAAGAATCACTCCAACGCACGGTCGAGCGCTGCATCCTGCTCTTCCTCCATCCAAACGTGGAGCGTGAGATCGTCGATCTCGAGGACGCCATGCGGGATGTGAGACATGCCCTCGCCGATATCGAGCGGGCGCCGGCCTGGGCCTGAGGCTGCAGCCGCGCACACCAGACAACGAGTTGTCGGCCGACGGCTTGACTAATCGAGGGTAGCGACCCGTGGGACGGAGATGCCCAGCGCCTCACGGATGCGCTGTCGTTCAACTGCTTCGGCCCGCTTGCTGAAGCGGACCATCAGCGCCAGCGGCGCGACGCAGGCGACGATGATGCCCAGGTAGAGGAATCCCTCGGCGATTGTGACGCTCTCGGAGCGCAGCAGGAACCCGGCCGCCACCGCTCCGGCGTTGCCGCCCGCACCCACGATTCCGGCGACAGCGCCCAACGCCTTCTTGTTGATGAACGGCACCACGCCGAATGTCGCGCCTTCGGTCATCTGCACGAGAATGCTGAATAAAATCAGCATCGGGATCGCTAGGATTAGCACATCCATCCGCGAGAAAGCCATCAACGCTAAGCCTTCGAGAAAGAGCACCGATCCCATGAACAGCACCCGGCCGCGCAAACCGGAGCGAATGCCAAACTTGTCGGACAGCATCCCGCCCATAGTGCGGGCGAAGACGTTCATCAGCCCGAAGAGCGAAGCGATGATCCCCGCCAACACGACGCTCAGTTCGAATTGGTCGTGGAAGTAGACCGCTGCAATCCCGTTGATCGTCAGCTCGATTCCGAAGCAGGCCCCGTAGATGACGAACAGCGCCCACACCCTAGGGTCGCGGGCGGCTTCCAGGAACCCGCCGGACTGGTCTTGGCGAGTCGACTGACCCTGCGCTCGCAGGTCCTTGAAGTCGCCCGCCGGGGCGTCGCGAGTGAACTTGTAGTAAGCGAATCCGGTCAGGAAGAGCGCTGCGCCGGGGACGATCATGGCCAAGCGCCAGCCGAATGCCTCATTCACACCGATCAACAGCACGGCGCTGAAGATCAGCGGCATCGCGAGCTGGGTCACGCCGCCGCCCAGGTTGCCCCAACCAGCAGTCGTTGCGTTCGCCGTACCAATGATGTTCGGCGCGAACATGACGGAGGTGTGATATTGCGTAATCACGAACGACGCACCGATCACGCCGATCAGCAGCCGAAACAGCAGGAACGTCTCGTAGCTTTGCGACAGGCCGATCAGCATCACTGGAATTGAGCCGAAGATCAACAGCGCGCTGTATGTGCGCCGCGGTCCGACACGGTCCAGCACCCAGCCGATCGCGATGCGGGCGAAGATCGTGATGAACACCGACGCGATCAGGGAGTTGAGCAACTGCTCTTTGCTGAGTCCCAGGTCGTCTCGAACAATCGGCAGCAGCGGGGCGATCCCGAACCAGCCAAAGAAACACAGGAAGAACGCCACCCAGGTGAGGTGGAACGTACGCATGTGCGGCGCAGCAAAGCTCGTGAGGTTGATCGACGTGGCTCGGCCGACCAGCTCATTCGTATTCATGACGCACCTCCCATGTCACTGAGGGAGACGCTATGCAGATACAGTTACATCGCGGTTGCCGGATGTTTCGCGGCAATGAACCGAAGGTTGCCGTTGGGTGTCGTGTAGTCGGGGCTACTGCGCCGCGAGCGGTTCTACGCGGACGGCGGCGAATTTGAGCTCGGGCTGTTTGGAGCGCGCATCAACCGCCTCGCTGGCCGAAGTGTTGACCGAGCCGTTCTCGGCCCACAGTGATCCCCAATGGAAGGGGGCGAAGACGGAACCAGCCCGGATCGCATCTGTCACACGAGCCGTGACCTCGAATGCCCCTCGCCTGGACGTGACGCGCACACGGCTCTTGTCCGGGATGCCAAGCCCCAACGCGTCGGCCGGATTGATCTCCAGAAACGGCTCTCGCTCCGACTTCAACAGCTTCCTTGAGCGTCCGGTTCGAGTCATCGTGTGCCACTGGTCCTTGACCCGACCGGTGAGCAGGGCGAGTGGATACTCGTCGTTGACGCTCTCTGCCGGAGGCTTCCAGTTCGGTACATGCATTCGGGCGCGGCCGTTGGGCGTTTGGAACGTGCCGTCCTCAAACAGGCGACGTGCATGATCGGGCACACCAGACCGGGCTGCGACCGGATACGGCCACTGGATGCCGGCTCGGTGCTGGGCAAGCAACGGATACGAGACGCCCGTGATGTCCATATCCCGACCGCGCGACAGTTCGCGGTACTCGAGGAAGACGTCCTCCAGTCCGTCGTACTTGAAGCCCTCGCCGAAGCCAAGAGCTTCAGCCATCTTGACGATGATCCGCCAATCCGGCAGCGCCTCCCCGGGAGGCTCGGAGACCTGTTCGAGCAAGCAGATGCGCCGTTCCGAGTTGGTCATCGTTCCGCCGCGTTCCGACCACTGTGCCGCCGGCAGCAGAACATCAGCGATCTGCGAGGTCTCCGTCGGGTGGTAGGCGTCCTGGAGGATCACGGTGTCTGCGTGGCCGAGTGCGGTGCGAACCCGCTCGCTGTTCGGCAAGGAAGCAACAGGGTTGGTTGCGGCGACCCAGACCACCTTCAACTCGCCTCGTTCGAGCCGCTCAACCATCTCGATCGCCGTTACCCCCGGCCGATCGGAGATGCTGCCAGGTTCGACGCCCCAGGCCCGCTCGATCTCACGGCGATGTTCCGGATTGGCTATCAACCGGTGTCCCGGCAGCGTCGTGGCTAGTCCACCCTGCTCGCGGCCGCCCATCGCGTTGGGCTGTCCGGTGAGCGAGAAGGGCCCCGCCCCCGGTTTGCCGATGTTGCCGGTCGCGAGCGAGAGGTTGATCAGCGCGAGGTTCTTGTCAACGCCCGAGCTGGACTGGTTCGCGCCCATTGTCCAAAGCGTGAGCATCGGTCCGTTGCGCGCTATGATTCGCGCCGCTTCGAATATGTCGCGGGCATTCAAGCCAGTTTCCTCGACCGCTCGCTCCGCCGACCAACCATCCAGCGACGCCTCAACCGCCTCCCAGCCATCGGTGTGAGCCTCCAGGTATTCGTGGTCGAGTCCGCGCTGCAGCCTGATCTCGAAGAGCAGCGATTGCAACAGGGCAACATCGCTGCCGGGCCGTAGAGCAAGGTGGATGTCGGCGATTTCCGATGTCCTGGTTGCGCGAGGGTCGACGACGATGACCTTGACCCGATCTCTGGCAGCCCGCCTGCGAGCCTTGATTCGCTCGAAAAGGATCGGATGACAGGCCTCCATGTTGGCGCCGACAATCAAGAAAGTGTTCGCCTGTTCGATGTCGCCGTACGCCGCCGGCGGGGAGTCGGCGCCAAACGTGAGGTTGTACGCCGTCACGGTCGACGCCATGCAAAGTCGCGAGTTCGTGTCCTGGTTGTTGGTTCCGATGAACCCCTTGGCCAGTTTGCCGAACAGGTAATAGTCCTCGGTCACTAGCTGACCCGAGCCGTAGAGCATGACGCTGTGTGGGCCATGCTCGTCGACGGCTTGCCGAATCGCTCCGGCCGCTCGCTCGATCGCCTCGTCCCACGAGGTTCGGCGCGGCTCCGCGCCCCTCGTCGCACGCACGTGCGGGTGGAGCAGGCGGCCCTCCCCGTCGAAAATGTCGGGTAGCAGCGCGGCTTTCGCACAGAGGTTGCCCCGGTTGACCGGATGATCCTCATCGCCGCGCACTGCTGAGACGACGCCATCTTTAGTCTGCACCTTCACACCGCAGCCCACGCCGCAGTAACAGCAGATGGAGCGCTTCCATCCTTCGCGGCGAAGCAGTGGAAGTCGCGGCATCGGGTTCTCAGTCCGCCAGCACCGACTCAGGCCGCTCGATCAATGCCGCTTCACCCCGCAAGAATCGGATCTGTTCGGCCACGGAGTCGACCAGAGTGTCCGTCGGAACCGCGCCAGCGGCCAGATATCCCAGAGCAGAGTCCTCTCCCAGACGCCCGCCGACGAAGATGTCTGCCACATCGATGATCTCGCCGTCGATCCGCTTGCGCCCACCCAATAGGCCGATCTCGCCGGCGCGATGCTGTCCGCAGGCATGAGGGCAGGCCGACATCTGTAGTCGGATAGGCAGGGAGCCGGGAGCAACCTCGAACCGTTTCTCCAGAGCGTCGGCTAGCATCAGCGCTTGGCCCTTACTGTCAATCAGTGCGAAGTGGCAGTAATCGTTGCCCGTGCAGCTGACCATCGCTCGCCTGAACGCGGACGGAGCGGGCGAATGCCGCTGAAGCAAGGGCTCCGCTAGGAGCGTGTCCAACCGATCGATGGGCACATTGGGAATGAGCACGTTCTGCTGCACCGTCAACCGCAGTTCAGCGGTGCCATATACGCGGGCCAGTCGGGCGAACTCGATTAGGTCGTCGCCGGTCGTTCGACCCACCGGCACCATGCAGCCCACCGTGCGCAGATGCGGATCCCGCTGCCGGGTCACGCCGATGTGGTCGCCGCCATGGCGTGCGGTCAGTGAATCACCGGCGCGGTTAAGCGCCCCACCGAATCGATCCTCGACCGCATCGCGGAATCGCTCCATACCCCACGCCCGCAGCAGCCACTTGAGCCGTGACTCCTTGCGCTTTTCGCGTAGACCGTGGTCGCGGTAGACCTCGAGCACGGAAGTCGCCACATCGACCGCGTTGTCTTCGGACACAAACACGTCGAGCGGTCGCGCGTACTCCGGTGTCATGCCGCCCAGCGCGCCGCCGACCAGCACGTTGAATCCAAGCACACCGTCGCGCTGCGCGGGCACGAAGGAGAGATCGTGGGTCTGGGCGTGGCCGCAGTCCTCGCGGCAACCCGTGACCGAGAGATTGAACTTACGCGGGAGGTTGGAGAATCGCTTGCTGCCCACGATCGCCTGCTGCATTCGCTCCGCCAGTCGACGTGTGTCGATCACCTCGTCCTCGGTCAACCCGGAGAGTGGGCAGCAGACGATGTTGCGGACATTGTCCATGCCCGACTGCTGGGTATTGAGACTGGCGGCGGCGAGTCGCTGCAGGACCCAAGGCGCATCGGCAATGGTCAGCCAGCGCAACTGAATGTTCATACGTGTTGTTATGTCCGCCGTGCCGCGCCCGACGCGGTTGGAGATCTCACCGATCGACGCCAGCTGCTCAGCGTTGAGCACACCGCCGGGAATCCGCATCCGCAGCATGTAATGCCCCGGCGTGGCCTTGCGGTGAAACAGCCCGTACCACTTGAGACGCTCGAAGTCCTCGGGTGGAATCTGCGGATCGCGGCCTGCCGCTGCCAGCGCGGCGTAGCGATGGAGGTCGGGCAGCACGTCAAGACCGTCCTTGGCCGCCTTCAGCACCTCGATCTTGTTTATGGGCATGACTCGCTCTCCAGACACTGCCAACCTATTTCACGGGAGTTGCGTCCGTGTTGCCCTTCATGAACGAGATGTGAACGCAGTCGCTATGTGTAGCGCCGAATACCTCGCGGCACTCTCGATAGTCTCAGGCCATGCCCGTCTATCTCTTCCACGGCGAGGACCGCTTTGCCCGACTCGAGGCGGTGGCTGCGCTGCGTCGTGAGCACGACACCGACGGCTCACTAGTCAACAACTCCGTCAGTTTTGACGGCGCACGCGCGTCGCTGGGAGAACTGGGCGCGGCTGTTGCTGCGGCGCCGTTCCTCGGAGGAGTTCGTTGGGTGCGAGTCGACGGACTCTGCGCCCGTTTCGGTTTCCAGCCAGGCGCCCGCCGCGGCCGTCAGCTCGGCGAATGGGGCGGCATGACCGAGATGCTGGAACAAATCCCGCCCACCACGGTCCTCGTCTTTGTCGAAGACGAACTGCGCCGCGGGAATCCGATGCTGCAACTGATCGAGCCGCTGGCCGATGTCCGTGAGTTCGCTCGGCTGAAGCCGCAAGAGGCACTCGAGTGGCTGCGCGGCGAGGTGCGCCGGAGCGGACTACAGATGACAAGAAACGCCGCGCAGGCGCTGGTCGATCGAGCCGGCGGCGATCGCGGTGTGCTGACCCAAGCCGTCGACAAGCTCTCGCTCTACGCCGGTGACGCGAACGTTGATGAGACGATAGTCGAAGCGATAGTCCCGGCCGTGCGGTCAGTCACGATTTTCAACCTGGTCGATGCCGTCGCGGAAGCTCGTTTGGCCGACGCGATGCAGGCGCTCGACCGCGTCCGCGCCGAGGGCGAACCGGAGACGCGCATCATTCAGATGTTGGCTCGCACGTTCCGCCAGATCGTGGTAGCTCGAGAGGTGCTCGAGCGCGGCGGATCGAACGAGGATATTCAGTCGGCCCTGAAGACCAATTTCGCCTGGCTTGCGCGCCGCCTGCGCCGGCAGGCGCAGGCCTACACCCAGCAGTCGGCCGACGCCGCGTTGGCCCGCATCCTTGAGGCGGAGGTGGCAATCATCGACTACCGCCGAGGCGACGGTGGCCTACCCGAGGATGTAGCGGTGGAGTTGCTGGTGACGGAACTGGCAGGCGCCGGTCGGCGCTAGACCTCGAGCACGGGGTTGTAGCATGCTAGCCGCTGACCAATCCGGCCACCCAGCACCTCAGTCAGTTCCGGCTCTCCGTCGGTGCGGCATTGCGTCAACGCCTTGGGACAGCGCGACAGATAGGCGCAATGCTCGCCGATCTTTTCGTCGTTCAAGTCGGGCAGTCCACCCGGAATCTGACGCAGCCGCGATCCGCGCCGACGATCCAGGCGCGGCAGCGTGTCCAATATGGCCCAGGTGTACGGGTGGCGCGGCTGCTGGTAGAGCGGCACCACGTCGTCCACCTCCATTATCTTGCCCGCGTAGATGATGGCGACCCGCTCCGCGATCTGGGCGACCACGCCCATGTCGTGCGTGATCAACAGGATCGCTGTGCCGCGTTCGTCGCGCAAGCGCTCTAGTTCGTACAGGATCTGTGCCTGCACGGTGACATCGAGCGAGGCCGTCGGTTCGTCGGCGATCAGCACCTGAGGATCGAGCGCCGTCGCGATCGCGATCATGATTCGCTGACACATACCGCCGGACAGCTCGCCCGGGAACGACTTGGCAATTCTGATCGGATCGGGCAGGCGCATCGCATTAAGCGCCTCCAGCGCACGCGCCCGCGCTTCGTCCTTGGTCACCGAGCGATGCGAGGTGATCACTTCCTCGACCTGCTGCCCGACCGTGATGATCGGATTCAGGCCCGCGATCGGATCTTGGAAGATCATCGAGATCTGATCGCCGCGGATGCGCTGCAGCTCGGAGCGGTCCATCTCGCCGATGTTGCGATGTTCGTAGCGGATCGTGCCCGTCGTCTGGTCGGCATTGCGCGGCAGGATGCGCAGGATTGCGAGGCCAAGTGTGGTCTTGCCGGATCCGCTTTCGCCGACCAGCGCGACGATCTCGCCTCGGTTCATCGTGAGTGATGCGCCGCGCACGGCGCGCACCGGGCCCTCGCGAGTCTTGTACTCGATGCTGACGTCGTCAATGCTCAGAACAGGCGGCACATTTGCAGTGTACGCATAAGCGACGTGCCGCCCGCGATTCTAGTGAGGGCGACGAAGGATCGAAACGACGCGGCCTTGGACCTGCATGTTCGACTCGGTGGTGATGATCGGCTCCATCGTCGGGTTCTCCGGCTGCAGTCGCACCCGACCCTCTTCGTAGTAGAGCCGCTTGAGTGTGCAAATGTTCTCCTCGCGCAGCCACACGGCCGCCATTTGGCCGTTGGAGACGTGGGGTGTTTCCTCAACGATCACCGTGTCGTTGTCCGCGATCAGCGCATCGATCATCGAATCTCCGCGCACAGTCAGCGCGAAGACCTGCTCCGGGTCGCGACCGCCAAGCATGTCGGCCGTGACCCTGATCCGCGCCTCGGCGTGTTTGGCATCAACGCCTTCGGGGACGAGCGAGCGAGTGCCCGCCGCGATCGAGCCGAGCAAAGGGACCTCCAACGAAGTCGTGCCAGGCTCCAGTTGAGTCGGCTCGACCGGTTTTGTCAGGGAGATCGTGCGTGCTCGCTCGCGGTCGCGTCGGATATGCCCCTCGCGCTCCAGGATCTTCAGGTTGTAGTCGGCAACCGAGGTCGAGGAGAGCTGGCAGCCTTCAACGATGTCGCGCACTGAGGGTGGGTAGTGGTAGTGGGCGAAGTAGTTCTGTAAGAAGGCGAGAATGCGCTCCGGCTTGTCGGACCGAGGACCGCGTTTTCCTCGGCGCCGAGGTGTGCTGCCGGCTTCAGCCTGGGTGTTGGTCAACTCTGCCATGGTCAATGCTCCATTCCATGCAAGTCCGTCTCACGTGGATCGATCGGATGCTGCCCAGTGGTTACCCTGTCATTCTTCCCGTAGATGACATAAGGCAATCGTAGCACAGCCTCCGCGCACGTGTGCGGAACCTCCGTTCGCAGTTGCAAGTCAATCGTTGCACGAACACACCCGGCCTGTCAAGTCTCGTGTGTAACTCAATGTCGCGCACAGCCAGCAACTTGTGCAAAATTGTTCTCATACTTGAAAGCGTGGCTCTATGACAGTTCTTCCTGACACCGACAACAAGGTCGGTTTGGTGGTTGCCGCTCACCCCGACGATCCCGACTTCGGTGCCGGCGGCACTGCCGCGCTCTGGAGCACACTCGGTTGGGAAATGCACTATCTGATCGTCACCAACGGCGCCAAAGGGACGGCCGATCCCGAAATGTCGTCGGAACGTCTGGTCCCGATGCGAGAACAGGAGCAGCGCAACGCAGCCCGGGAGTTGGGTGTTCTCACCTGCACCTTCCTCGGCGGCGAGGACGGCGAGCTCGAGTACACAAGGGAATACTTAGGCGGGATCGTGAAGGCGATCCGCAAGTTTCAGCCTCATGCCGTCTTCACGCATTCGACCGACATCATCCACCGCCGCGCGCTAGAGGCCGATCCTGCGGACCCGCTTTCCGAATTTCGCGGATTCATCAACCATCGCGACCACCGCTGCACCGGTGAAATGACGATCGACGCCGTGTATCCCACGGCACGCGACCGCCTCAACTTCCCCGAGCACCTTCAGGAGGGCCTCGAGTGCCACAAGGTGGCCGAGCTCTTTATCTGGGGCAGCAAGGATGCCAATTGCGACGTCGACATCACCGATGTGCTGCAAACGAAGGTCCGCGCGCTGACCCGCCACGTCTCGCAGTTCGGCGACCGGGGCGAGGACTTCATCGCCAACGTTGAGAAGCGCTGGAGCTCCCAGGACGGTCGCTTCTACGAGCACTTTGAACGAATCTCGTTGCCGGTCTTCTAAACGAGCCGAGAGGCGAGATGCCGCCTCCACTGAAGTTTTGTCCCCAGTGCGCCGCTCCGCTTGCGATCCAGGACGGTTGCACCGTCTGCGGTTGGATCCACTATCGCGACCCCAAGGTCGCCGTCGTTGTCCTCGCCGCTGACGACCAGGACCGGCTGCTGTATGTCCGCCGCAACCATCAACCAGCGATGTACTGCTGGGCTTGGCCCTCGGGTTTCGTCGATGCGGGCGAGCGCGTTGAAGATGCGGCGGTCCGGGAAGTGCGGGAGGAAACCGGCATCGAAGTGGAGATTGGCGAACTCCTAGGCGTCTGGTCGACGACCGGTGACCAGACCGTCGTCATCGCATACCGTGCGGTCGCCAAGGGTGGAGCGCTTAGACCGGGGCCGGAAGCGCTCGCCGCAGCCTGGGTGTCCCTCGATCCGCCGGCACGCCGGCCGGAACCGGTTTTCCCGCACGACGAGCCAATCCTGAGGTCATTCCTCAGCCCAGAGCGGCAGCCGAGCGCGGCAGTGGTCACACATTGCAACCGCCTCCGTCTGTAGCTCACCGCCCCGCGAGACGGTCATGATCACCTGTCGCAAGTGGTCCTCGCAATAGCGGCAGTAGCACCGCTCGCAGAGGAGCGAGAACGGCTGCCGACACTCTGGCCCTCCGCAATGCTGCTCTTGATTCCGTGTCTTGGCGGCCGCCTTGAAGATCAAGTGCCGCTCGACGTCGGCCTGCAGCCGCTCGCAGCGTTCTTCGACACAGATTTCCTGGCCGTCCTCGCGGACGCGTCCGTGTCGAGCGCAGAAGCCGCGAGCGCAATACTGGCACTGTCCGATCAATGGCTCGCGGCATCTGCGGACGCGGCCGCGATGATCGCAGCGGGTCGCCTTGTGGTACTCGCGAATCTCCACGCCGACCGCCCGGCTCTGTTAGGCGGGCGTCCGCATGGTCCTGGCGGACGCGCCACGCTCAGGCTAACGCCGGCGTTTGGGGACAGGCGCGCGAATGATCGGGGCCGGTTGGGGCTGGCTGACTAGAGGCGAAGCTTGCCGTGTGATGGCTGCCGGCGGCGCTGGCGACCTTCCTCAACGGCCTGCTCGCGCTCAAGCTCGAAGACCGAAATGATGTTGCTCTCGTAGACATATCCGCACGACAGGCAGCTGGAATACACGCTGTGCGCGTCCGATTCGACCAGCATCATCCCTGAGCAGCGCGGGCATTTCGACGGAGGAGTAACGGGCATCGGTCCTACTCGCTTTCTGGCTCGACCTAAACGACGGATTGCGCTTGTGAATCTCCGCACGTACGGGAGTTTGTGAAACGATGCACATTATGAGCCGGCAAAACGTCGCTTGTCAACTTTTTCACGAACCACAGTGGAAATTCTTCGCGATTAACCGTGTTTCGCCGCCGCTATCCACCATCCCCCGCACGAGTGTGTGAACCACGACACAGAAGACGACAACGCCGGCACGGCGGATATGCTCAAAGTCCAATGCGCCGCACCACCGACCGACTCACTATCTTTGCTCTGGCCCTAGTCATCCAGGCGGCGCTGCAATATCTGTTCGGCCCGCCGCTCGACGGCCGTCCAACCTGGCTTGCCTGGGCCCTGTCGAAGAGCCGGCATCTCGCTTCCTTGCCTCCGCGGCTGCGCGTCTTTGCACCGTTCGCTGCCTCAGCCGCCTCAATCCGAGCTGCAGCGCTGATTGAACGCTCCCGCCCAGGCGGCAGCGGACGAGCCGCATCAATCCTGATCCAGGCCATCCTGCTGGCGGCGACATTCGATGCCTGGCGGGGTCTGCGTACATCGGGAACAGTGCAGCGACAGTTGGCCGACGCGCCATTAGACGACGATGGCCGACCGACCGCCGCTCTCGACAGCGAGCGCATCGAAGCGGAAATCGGCCGACTGGCCAATGCACCATCCGAGAGCGTCGTCGGCCCCTGGGCTGCCTACGCCGCGTTCGATCTCTCCGGTGCGGTCGCCTACGCCGCCGTCGAGTCGTTGGGCGGACCGATGGCCGGCCCCGGCTCAGAGGGACCGCTCACAGCCATGCTCGACCCGGGACGCCGCCTGGTGTCAGTGCGTCGCGGCCGTGACGCAATTGCTGCCGCAGCCACGTTGGCTGCACGAGGACGATCAGATCTGCAACCGCCGGAGCTGGAAGAACTGGCCCTCGGCTCTGAGACACCGATTCCAGTCACCGCTATGTCCGTGGCACTGGATCGGCGCACCTCGTGGAATGGCCGATCAGTCGGCTGGCAACGTCCACCACCAGACATTGACGACCTCAGTCGCGCTCGCCGGCTGCATCTCAAGGCATTGGGACTACTCGCGCTGACGGCAGCGGGCGTCGTCGCCATCGGCGACTTGTTCCGTCCTCCACGTTCTTCCGACGACGATGAATGGACCGAGTAACGCGGCGCTGCGCGAACAGGAGTGGTTGCTAAGATCAGCCACGTACCA
>DAOUHS010000128.1:0-10163 GCA_034428415.1 Dehalococcoidia bacterium | reverse complement strand
GGACGACGGGCGGCGTCGCAGATTTCCCGGGTTTCCCACTCCATCTGCGTTTCCAGACCCTCGTTCCAGGACTTGTGGTAGAGGCGCTTGGCGGCTCCGATCGACTCGGTTGGACCGGCGGCGAGCTGTGCGGCCAGGGCGTGCGCTTCCGACTGGAGGTCCTCGTCCGGCACGACTCGATTGATCATGCCCCAGTCCAGGGCCTCTTGGGCGGAGAGCATACGGTTGGTCAGGCAGAGTTCGAGTGAGCGTCGCAGCCCGACCAGTCGGGGGAGGAAATAGGTTGAGGAGCCGTCGGGCGTCAGGCCGATCCGCGAGTAGGCCATCGTGAAGCGCGACGACTCAGCCGCCAGGGCGAGGTCGCCGATCAGGGCAAGGCTCATCCCGGCGCCAGCGCAGGTGCCGTTGATCGCGGTGATCAGCGGCGGATCCATGCGCGTGAATCGCGATGCGGCGGCGTGCAGGTAGGTCGTCATCTCCTTGACGTACGTCGCCATCTCGGGACCGGCTGGCGGGAAGCCGCGTAGGTCGGCGCCGGTGCAGAAGAACCGGCCCGAACCTTGGAACACGACGGCGCGCACCTCGGGGTCGTCGTCGACGCGGATCGAGGCGTCCATCAGCTCCTGGCACATTTCGAGCGAGAGCGAGTTCGCCGCCTCCGGCCGGTTGATCGTGATGGTCGCCACGCTGTCGGCGACTTCGTATCCGAGGGTCTCGTATTCGGCCATTGCCCGACTCCTGACTTGTCCTTCGTTAGTGTTGGCTCACGCGAGCCGTATCACCCGCAGGCTATCGCGAGTAGGAGAGATGACCGATGCCCACTCAATCCGTCCGCATCCCGACCGGCGACGGTGATCTGTCGGCCTACCTGGCGTCGCCGGATGGGTCCGATGATTCTCGGCCCGGTGTGCTCGTGTTGCATGAGTTGTTTGGGCTCAATGACGACATCCGCCGGATCACGCGGCGCTTTGCCGAGCACGGCTACGTCGCGCTGGCTCCGGATCTTTACTCGGTTGGCCCGAGAGCAAAGCCGATCTGTATTCGTCGGACGATGCGGGCGCTGCGCAGCGGTAGCGGACGCGCCTTTGATGACATTGAGGCGGCTCGAAGCTGGTTGGCAGACCGTGACGAAGTGGACGGCTCACGGCTGGCCGTTGCCGGATTCTGTTTGGGCGGCGGGTTCGCGATTCTGCACGCGGCGCGGTCACCGATCAGCGTGGCGGCGGACTTCTACGGCGCGGTTCCTCGAGAGGTGGAGGCGCTGGAGGGCATCTGCCCGGTCTTTGCTGGGTACGGCGAGCGCGATCGCGTGTTCGTCGGGCAGGCTGAGCGGCTGCGGGGGCACTTGAGCGCTCTCGGGGTCGAGCATGAGGTCACGGTCTATCCGGGTGCCGGTCACTCGTTCATGAACCGGTACCGAGGGCTGCAGTCGCTGTTTGTCGGCTTCTCGCCGATGTCGGTTGGGCATCACGAGGAGTCAGCCGAAGCAGCGTGGGCAACAATGTTGGACTTCTTTGAGCGCAACCTCTCAGGGTCGACAGACGTCTCATAGGCATAGGGTGATCTGAGACCGGCGGGCCGCGAGGTCGGCCAACACGAAATGGAGCGAGGATGATGACTGAGTCGATATCGAGCTGGAATACACGCAAGTATCTCGCCGTCGGGCTGGCGGTGACGCTGGTTGCGCTGGGAGCGCTGCTGGCGTTCTCGCTGACCAATTCGGTCAGCGCCGAGGAGTACACCGAGAAGAAGGTCACGGAAACGGTGACCGAGTGGACGGGCAAGGAGCCGCTGACCACGCTCACCGTCGAAGGCGCGGCCTCGCGCAGTGTCAGCTATGACGGTGCAATCGGGCGGTTTACGGTCAACGTACTCAAGCCGACAGTGCTGGAGGCAGTCTCAGCCGGAAACACCGCCGCCAAGGCCATCGCGGACGCGGTCGAAGAGAACTGCACGGAGAGCGTGGGGGAAGAGGCGGATCACACCGCCGCTCCGACCTGCATCTCGCCAAACGGTCTGCAAACGACCAGGATTCGGATCCAAGAGGATTTCGACTGGACCGAGCAGGGCCGCGTTTCGCAAGGTTTCCTCTACGAGAACGGACTGAGCATCGCGATCCGGGGCACCGGATTTGCCGGAGGACTGGTCGATCTGGTCATCAAGGCCGGCGGTGACAACGTGCGCTTTGACGGTCTTGACTTCACCACGTCACGTCGCGCCGATACCGAGCGTCTGGCTTTGCTTGACGCCATTGACGACGCTAGGTCGACGGCAGACTCGATCGCGGAGCACATGGGATATGAGATCGTTCGAATCGTCGAGATGAGCCCGACCGGCAGCTTCAGCGCGTCAAGGGTGACCGAGGAAACGGCTGAGGCCGCGTTCGATTCCAGCTACGAACCCACGCCGATCTTCGGCGGTTCGGAGTCGATCACGTCGCGAGTACGGATGGTCTTCGAGTTGCGACCGCTGCCGGAGGTCGAGGCGAGCGACGGTGAGTCGACAGACGACTCGACTGGTAGCTAGAAGCCATTTGCTCCCCCTCACGGGGGGAGCTGTCGCGAAGCGACTGAGGGGGTCTTCCGAGAGCGCCACCTGCTTGTTGCAGCGTTGACGGACGACCCCCTCCGCCTTCGGCACCTCCCCCTGGAAGGGGGAGGAACATCGGGCACCGGCCGGCTAACGAGAGCTGTGTCGCGTTAGCCGGTGGCGGCTTCGGCGTCCTGGCGGACCTTTTGGGCGACGTGCTGGGGGACCTGGTCGTACCGGTCGAATTGCCAGGTGAAGGTTCCGCGGCCTCCAGTCATTGAGCGGAGGTCGGTGGCGTAGTGCAAGAACTCGGCCATCGGGCCTTCGGCAATCACGACCGTTGAGTCCGGCGGATCTTCGGCCGGCTCCATGCCCAGCACGCGGGCGCGCCGCGAGTTGAGGTCGCTCATGATGTCGCCGGTCGACGACTCGGGCGCAGTGATGCGGAACATCTGGATCGGCTCCAGCAGGATCGGCCGGGCCGAGGAGACGCTTTCCTTGAGCGCCTGGGACGCGGCCAGCTTGAACGCCATTTCGGAGGAGTCGACGTCGTGGTGCTTGCCGTCGTAGAGGGTGACTCGCAGATCGGTGAGCGGGAAGGTGCCGCGTGGCAGGGACTCGACGACGCCCTTCTCGACCGCTGGAATGTAGTTGCGCGGTACCGCGCCGCCGACGATCTCGTCGTTGAACTCGAACCCGGCTCCTCGGGGCTGCGGTTCAACTCGCAGCGCAACGCGGGCGTATTGACCGCTGCCGCCGGTCTGTTTCTTGTGCAGGTACTCCGCCTGGCCTCTCGCGGTGACGGTCTCGCGGTACGGGACCTGGCGATCCTTGATCGCCACCTCTACGTTGAACTTGCTCAGCAGTCGGCCTGCGGACAGCTGGACGTGGGACTCACTGAGACCGCTCAGGATCGTCTCGCCCGAGTCGCGGTCCCGCTCAATCTGCAGGGTCGGATCGTTTTCCACCAGTCGAGCCAGCGACGGTCCGAGCTTGTCGACGTCCGCCTTGGTTTTCGGCTCGACCGCAGCGGCGAAGATCGGCGCCGGCATCTGCGGCGCCGGCACGAGGAGATCAGATCCTTTCTCGCGCAGGGTGTTGAACGTCGTCGTGTGCTGCAGCTTGGCTACGACGCCGATGTCGCCGGTATCCAGGTTGTCGATCGCCGACAGGTTCTTGCCCGCCGCTCGGGAGAGGCTGGCCAGCCGCTCATTGTCGCCGGTCTGGGCATTGTCCAGATGCGCATCGCTCGCCACGGATCCGGAAACGACGCGCAGGTAGGAGAGTCGTCCCACAAACTCGTCGGCGGTTGTCTTGAAGACGAACGCACCGGTCGCGCCGTTTGCATCAATTCCGTCTGCGATCGACGGCGACTCGGAGGGATCGGGCAGCACTTCGGCGATCAGCCGTAGCAGTTCGCTCGATCCGACGCCGGAGACGGCCGACATCGGCAGTACCGGCGCCAGCGAACCGGCCAGAGTCGCGGTCTTGACCGCAGAGCGCAGATCATCCTCTTCGATCTCTTCGTCCTCGAGGTAGAGCATCATCAGGTCTTCGTCCGACTCGACAATCTGCTCGATCAGCCCGTCTCGACCGTCGGCATCCTCGTCGGCCAGCACATCTATCAGTTCGCTGAATGCCGATTCCGAGCCATTGGGCAGGAACAGCGGCTGGCACTCGGAGCCGAGGACCGACTGCACGGAATCGAGTGCGTCTTCAAATGACGAGTTGTCTCGATCAAGCCGCGAGATCACTACGGCCCGGGGAATCCCACGCTTGCCGGCCATCCGCCAGACCGTCTCGGTTCCGACCTGCACGCCCGATGATGCGTCCACCACCGCGATCACTGCATCGACCACCGCCATCGCTGCCACGACCTCACCCACGAAGTCCGCATAACCGGGCGTATCGAGCAGGTTGATCTGAACGCCGTCATGCTCCATCGAAACCAACGAGGTCGAGATCGACATCCCTCGTTCTTGTTCCTCCGTGTCGTAGTCGGAGATGGTGTTCTTGTCCTCGACCCGACCCAGCCGGGTCGTCAGACCGGTCGCGAAGCCCAAGGCCTCGACCAGCGTCGTCTTGCCGGCGCCCTGGTGCCCGACCACGCCCACATTGCGTACAGACATAACGAAACCCTCCAAGACATACCGCCAGATGGGCCTCAGGTTAACGGATGCAGGACTGGTCGAATCCGGAGCTCACGATCAGACCTACACCGCCAGGTCGATGATTTCCAGCTCCGGCCGACCCCTGAGCCCGCGTCGCAATCGCCAGACGATGTCGATCTGCGACTTGACCACAGTGGCCGCGCGACCCAGTCGCCAGCCAATCGCCGACCAGCCATCCAGATCGAGGCGCAGATGGGCATCGTCCGCGCCGACCGTGGACGCTCGACGCACCCCAACGCCGTTGCTGAGAAACGTGGGCGCTCGATTGCCCTCTCCAAACGGCGCCAGACGCTCGATCCAGTTGATCGTCTGCCGGGTTACGGAATCTAGCGGAACCTGAGCGTCGATCTCCATCCGACCTTCGAGCGCCGCCCAGGCTCCGGCCTCTCCTGCATCGAGCTGTGCCTGCGCCGATTCATTGAATCTCGCCATCAGCGAACCCAGCAACGCCGGTTCTGCCGAGAATCCGGCAGCCATTGCGTGCCCGCCGCCTCGAACGAGCAAGTCACGCGCCGAGTCGAGGATTCGCACGAGATCGAATCCCGCAGCGCTGCGTCCCGAAGCGCGCACTTCGTTTTCGACGATCGACCAGACGAATGCGGGTCGCGACCATTGGTCGGCCAGGCGCCCCGCGACGATTCCGACGATTCCGTGGTGAACATCTTCGCCGCCTACGAACAGAACCAACGGCGCCTGTCCCGAGGCATCGAGCTGGCCGCGAACCTGCAGTTCTGCGTTGGCCATCGCCTCGGATGTCAGGTGTCGTCGTTCTTCGTTCAGTCGCTCCAATTGCGCGGCGAGCTCTCGTGCCGATTCTCGATCGCGCTCGGTCAGCATGCGCAACGCGAGCGATGCGTCGTCCAGGCGGCCGGCGGCGTTAATCTTCGGCGCGATCTGGAATCCGATCGTCTCCGTGTCCACCGGCCCGTTTCCACGCCGCGCCGAAATCAACGCTCGTAGTCCGGGGCGCTCCGTTCCTTCCAGCGCTCGCAGTCCCTGATGCACGAGCCAACGATTCTCGCCCGTCAAGGGCACCACATCGGCAACCGTCGACATTGCCGCAAGATCGAGCCATTGTGCTGTGTCTGTCGGTACGCCACTCGCTTCCAACAGTCCGTGCGCGAAGCGGTAAGCGAGTCCGCCGGTCGAGAGTTCGGACAACGGATGTCCCCTGGGCGCTTTCTTGGGCGTGACAATGGCAGTGGCGCGGGGCAGCGAGTCTGCAGGCTCGTGGTGGTCGAGCACGATCACGTCGAGGCCGTGCTGGTCGCGGGCGGAGGCGATCTCGTTCAGGGCAGTGATGCCGCAGTCGGCGGTGATCAGCACACGGGCCCCGTCAGCCGCGAGCTGTCCAACTACCGAATCCTGAAGCCCGTAGCCTTCACGTTCGCGGTGAGGAATGAACGGGCGCGCGTCGATGCCGACCGCCTCGAGCGCCTCGGTGAGGATTGCGGTGCCGGTGATCCCGTCGACATCGTAGTCGCCGTAGATCGCTACCGGCTCTTGACGCTCGGCCGCCTGGGCGAGTCGATCGATGGCGCTATGCCAATCGCCCAGCGCCGACGGATCTGCCGGCTGGTACCAGTCGGGATTGAGAAACTCTTGCGCCGCGGGCACGGTGTCAACGCCGCGCTGGCGGAGCAGGCGGCCGACGAACGACGGTGCGTCCAGACCTTCAATCGGCGGTGCGTCGTGAGGCTCGGCGATTCGCCAGGTTCGGCCCAACCACCCATCTGAGCGTTCGCGAACCACGGTGTCGCGCCTTCAGGCTCAGTCCTCCCAGCGACGGAAGACCAAACAAGCGTTGTGTCCGCCGAAGCCCATCGAGTTGGACATTGCTACGCGAACGTCGCGCTCACGGCAGACATTGGGCGTGTAGTCGAGGTCGCAATCGGGATCGGGATTCTGCAGGTTGATCGTCGGCGGGATCATGTTGCAGCGAATCGCTTCAATCGTGGCCAGCGCCTCGACCGCGCCCGCTGCGCCGAGCAGATGTCCGGTCATCGACTTGGTGGACGAGATCGAGACGCCGTATGCCGCCTCGCCGAAGACGCTCTTGATCGCCATCGTCTCGAACTTGTCGTTCAGTGGCGTCGACGTGCCGTGAGCGTTGATGTAATCCACCTCCGACGGGACGATGCCGGACCGCTCCAGGGCCAATGACATCGCCCGCACACCGCCGTCGCCTCCCTCGGCCGGCTGGGTGATGTGATAGGCATCGCCAACGGAGCCGTAGCCGCAAAGCTCGGCAATGATCTCAGCCCCGCGGGCGACTGCGTGGTCCGCTCGCTCGATCACCATCACGGCCGCGCCCTCGCCCATGACGAACCCGTCTCGCTCAGCATCGAAGGGCCGTGAAGCGGTCTGCGGATCATCGTTGCGAGCCGAGAGGGCTCTCGCCGAAGCGAAACCGGCGACCGCCATTTCACAAAGCGGCGCTTCCGCGCCCCCGACCACCATCACGTCGGCCTCGTCGCGGAGGATGGTCTGAGCCGCGAGGCCCAGGGCGTCGGCGGCCGAGGAGCAGGCGGACATCGGAGCGAGATTGGGTCCGCGCGCTTGCAGGGAGATCGAGACCTGTCCGGAGGCCATATTGGGCAGCATCATCGGCACGGCGAAGGGCGACACCCGGTCAGGGCCTCGCGAGTCCATGATCCGGAACTGTTCCTGGGTCGTCGAGATTCCGCCGATGCCGGTGCCGATCATCACGCCGGCCCGGTCCGAGCTGTCGAAGCCGGCCTCGAAGCCCGCGCTGGCCGCGGCCTCCTGCGAGGCGACGATGGCGAACTGCGAGTAGCGATCCATCCGCCGCGCATCCTTGCGAGGCATGTAGTTGTCGGGCTTCCAGTCGCCGACCTCAGCAGCGAATCGAACCGACAGCCGCGACGCATCGAAGATGGAGATGTTACTGACGCCGGAGCGTCCCGAAACCAGCGATTCCCAGGTCTCCGCCGCGGTCTCCCCCACCGCCGTGACCGCGCCCATCCCCGTCACCACGATGCGCTCATCCATGAAACCCCCCAAGGTCAGTGCGCTCTCAGCCTACCCCGTCGACGGCGACGAGTGCTCCGCTGTGAGCAGAAACTACATCGCTGAAACGGGGATCCGCAGACCGAGCTGACCAGCAGCCCGGTCCCATAGGTCTGGCGAGTGCGTTGTCGGCGTTAGCCGCCGGCAGCGGCCTGACCGTGCGAGTACCACTCCTCGGTCTCTTCGCCCGGCTCGGGCAGGACCATCCCGCCCTCCATCGTCCACTTCGCCGGACCCTCGGTGATGCGCCCGCTGAACTCCGTCGCGGCGACGCCGGTGATCTCGCGGAAGGCGCCCATCAGGTCGCTGAGCAGTTCTGCCCTGACCTCTTCCGAGCGTCCGGCGCGATTGCCGCCGTCGAGGAAGTAGGGCGTGTCCCAGCGGTCGTCGGCCTCGTCGAAGACGACGTGGACGAAGCTGCGCGGCGCGCCGGTGTTGCCGCAGTGGATGTCGGTGAACGCCTTGGCCACCGCTGCTCGCTGCTCATAGGGCACCGAGTCCTTGGGAACTACGCACCGGTAATAGGGCATCTCAATCTTCCTCTCTCGACTCCAGGTTTGGAGTCATGCTAGCTCAAGCGCTTAGGCGTCGCGAGCCGAGACCACCAGTTCGTCGACGGTGCAGCCGCTGACCTCCATCCACATGTCGCAGATCCGGCGCATGAAGTCCTCACGCACGTCCTGGGTGACCCCGCCAACGATGCTGCCTCGGACCAACGATGTGGTTGATGGCTCGCCGCCGCGAAAGCCGTAGCCGGAAGGGATGTCAGAGAACTCAACCGGCACGTCGTCGGGCGACTCGCCGAGGACATCCTGCGTGATCTGCTGCAGGCCGACGGCGAGCTTGGAACGCATCTCCTCGCCGATCTGGCCTTCTTGCATTGTGCAGTTGAAACTCACTCGCGACATGCGCAATCTCCTCAGTGCTCGTTACTTCCAGATTCGTTCCAAGCTGACTTCAAGCTCCTCGCAGACATCCTCGCCGCTCAAGCTGTCGGGTCGGTCAAGCTGCTCAGGCTCGGAGTTGGGTCGGTAGATCAGGACAATCTCCTGAAACGGGTCAATCAACCAGCCCAGCAGAGCGCCGTTCGCCATCCACTCGGTCATCTTCTCCAGTTGTGAGGCCACGGAGTCCGATTTGGAGACGATTTCAATGACCAGGTCAGGAGCGCCATGCAGCAGTGCAGAATCGTCCACGTCTCGATCGGACCATTGATCGTCACTCACCCATGCAACGTCGGGCATCTTCACAGACGAATCGGGCAGTCTCGCTCCCATTTGAGGCCCGAACACCATTCCGCCGCCCTGCTCGTCGCTCCATCTCACGATTTGAGCAATGAGCCTGACACCACGAGCGCTACTTCCGAGACCTTCCGGGGCCACAAGCACCAACTCTCCGTCAGCCGTGAGCTCGAAATCCCAAGGCTCGTTGAGGCGTGAGAGTTCGATCAACACCTCATCCGACGGATTCCAATCGGCGGGTAGTTTGAGCTTGATCTGGCCCGGCGGCTCATTTGGATCGGCGCTGTGCTGCGCAACGGTCTCTGGTTTGGCCGGCGTCGAAACCATGTCGTGGCCTCCTCGGCCAAGGCTACAGATTGGCCTGGTCCGGTGTCATTGTTGTCCGCCGAGCAGCCCCTCGAGTCCTCCGGCCACCCCTCCGCCGCTGGCTAGTTGTCCAAGTCCGCCCATATCTCCGCCGCTGCCCATGCCGAAGCCTCCGAGCGACGGCGACTCGATCGGCTCCTCTCCGGCCAGTGACCTTGAGGCCATGGCCAGTTGATCGGCGACGTCTCCGGCGGTCACCCCGATCGTTCCGTGGGTCCGAGCGGCTCGGTTGCCCGCGTCTCCGTGGAGATAGACGCCCAGCGTCGACGCGTCGAACGGATTGAGGCCCTGCGCGATCAGCGCTCCGATTGCTCCGCTCAGCACATCGCCGGTGCCCGCCGTCGCCAGGGCCGGCTGTGCGACCTCTGAGACTCGCGCGCGGTTGTCGGGCGTCGCGACCACGGTGTTCGCGCCTTTGAGCACGACGTGGCAGTTCCATTCAGATGCGCGATCGCGGGCGATGGTCAGTCGTTGTCCCTGAACCTCGTCAGCGGTCAGCCCGGTCAACGTGCCCATCTCACCTGGATGTGGAGTCACAACGACCGGAGCCACCGCATTGGGGAGCACGGACATGTCAGCGCTGAGCAGATTGAGACCATCGGCGTCGACGACCACCCCACGGACTGCCGCGACTTCCGGAGAGACCAGGAACTCGCGCACGAACTTGCCGCTGTGGTCGTGGCGTCCGAATCCGCAGCCGATCACCACGGCATCCACCGACTCCAGTTCGTCCCGCACGACTTCCCAGGCGGCGAAACCGGAGATAACACCGTCGTCGTACTCGGGCAGCGGGAGCAGCGTGGCCTCTGGAACAGCCGCGACCATC
>DAOUHS010000127.1:0-24462 GCA_034428415.1 Dehalococcoidia bacterium | reverse complement strand
TCAGCGATCACGCCATCGTCCGCCAACCGTGAGATCTCCGTTGAACTCATCCCCAGCAGCTCCCCGAGGACGTAGTGGTTGTCCTCGCCGTACAACGGCGCCCCGCGGTCAATGGGGCCTCCCATGAACGGAGGCGTCTGACTCCACTTGACCGGCACTTCCTTGGTCGGCCAGGCGCCCATCTCGGAGTGCTCGACCTCGGTCAGCCAGTTGAGGTGTGAAAGTTGCGGGTCAACTTCGAGCCGGTCTTGAGCGTCTTGACAGACCCCGGCCGCGATGCCGGCATCCTGCAGCCGCTGCATCAACTCCCAGCGATCGTGCTGACGAGTCCACTCTGAAACTCGCTCGTCCAGCTCGTCCTGGTTGCTGAGCCGATCGGCGAGCGTTGCGAAGCGGTCCGATGCCGCCCACTCCGGGTCACCCATGACCCGCCGCAGCGACTGCCAGTCGGCCTCATCGAAGCAGCCGAAGGCAATCCAACGGTCGTTGGACTCGATGTCGTCCCGGCACTGGTAGGCGCCATGCGGGGCAGCCGGCTTGTAGGGCGACCGATTCCCGTAGCGCTGCCAGACGGTGCCGTTGGCCGACCACTCGAGCACCGACGTGCCGTTCAGGTAGATGCCGGCGTCGACCTGCGACGAGTCAATCCACTGGCCCTTGCCGGTGCGGTCGCGGTAGTAGAGCGCAGCCATCATCGCGTTGGCCAGGTTGTACGCGCCGAACCAGTCGAGATAGCTGTAGCCCCAACCGGCGGGAGCGTATGGCTCGGGCAGGCCGGACAGCTCGGAAATCCCGGCGAACGAGGCCGCAATCGGACCCACGGTGCGATAACGACCGTAGACGCCGACCTGTCCCATGCCCGACTGCGAGAGGTAGATAATGTCCGGCTTGACCTCCTTCATCACCTCATACCCGAGCCCCCAGCGCTCCATCACACCGGGCGAGAAGCCCTCAGCCACGATGTCGCTAACCGCGACAAGCTGCTTGGCAATCTCAAGCCCGCGCGGGTCGTGCAGATTGAGCGAGAGTCCGCGGTGTCCGGCATGGAAGTCGTTGAACTGTCCGGATCGATTAATCGTGGAGTTGTCTGGAGGCAGGGGGCCCTCGTTGATCCCAAGCGCCTGTCGAGCTTCCTTGCCACCCTGAGGGAACTGCGCCATGCCGACACGCAGGTCCATGTTCTGATGCCACTCGACCTTGATGTCCTCCGCACCCAGGGCAGAAAGGAAGCGCGGAGCGCCGCCCGACGCGAGCCACCAGGTGAAGTCGAGGATGCGAACACCCTCAAGCGGAAACGGCGTGCCCCAACGCGACAATGCGCCGCCGGCGCCGTTCGTCCCATTCGTCGAATGGAGGACAGGTGGCGGTGGAGATGTCGCCGAAGCGCTCGCCAGTTCGCCGAGAATCTCATCATTGTGCTCACCCAGCAGCGGAGCGCGCGGTCCAACCTTCCAGGACGTCTCGGACGAGACCCACTTGCTCGAGGTGTAGACAAACTCGGCCGGCTTGCCGTCTACCTCGTGCTCCGGATGCTCAACTCTGGCGAAACTGCCGCGCTCCCACCAGTGCGGGTCGAGCGCGTTCTCATGAGGCTTACGCAACGGTGCCCAAAGATGGCCAAGGTCTTGAGCGTCGCGCCAGGGGACGTCCTCCAAGCGGAACTTGCGGATCAAGCGTTGCGAGACCTCTTGCAGATGCGCCGCGGTCTCACCCCGCGAGCGCGTACTAGCTCCGCCGGACTCCGGCGGAGCGTCCTTCAGGTCGGCAACCATGTCGTAGTTGTCGAGGAAGTCGATCAGCGACTGCGAGCGTCCACGCGGCAGGGCCATCACCCAGCGGCCGTCCTTGGTCGGACCGATCATCGGCAATGGCGAGACGATCTCGGCAGCGTGCCGGCAGGTCTGGCGGAAGTAACGAGCACGCCGGTAGACCCAGCTCATCAAGTCGAGCTCGGTGTTCTTGGCGACAGCGTCATGCACGGCAGTGTGCAGGGTCTGTGCGCGACCGGAGCGACCCCGATCGATCAACGCCCCGATCGCGTTCATCACGGTCAGCTCGCCGGCGACGTGGTACGCCTGCCACATCTGCGGGGCGATCGGCGGAGTGTCGTAGGTGCCGTCCGGCTGCGGATCATAGCCGCAGTTCATCATCGGCCCACCGAGCGCCAGATGGACGAGGTCGGAACCGCGATAGCCGGCCCACGGACCGTCGTCGCCAAAGGGCGACATCCGGGCGATCACAATATCTGGATTGACCTCGCGAACTGCTTGCTCATCCGGTCCGAGCTTGTCGATGACTGGTTTCAGACGCGCATCGAGAAGGAGGTCGGCCGTGGTGAGCAGTTGCAAAAGCGTCGAGCGTCCATTTTCAATCGTTAGATCGAGTGTGAGCGAACACTTGCCGATGCTGTAGTGCCACCAATAGAGCGACCGTTCCAGACCCGGCTCGTCCTCGTAGAACGGCCCGATGTTACGGGTCGGGCAGCCTTCAGGAGGCTCGACCTTGATCACGTCAGCACCGAGCCCGGCCAGCAGCTTTCCGGCATACGCCGAGACTTCGTCGCCGAGTTCAACGACGCGGACACCGGCGAGCAAATGTTCGTCGCTGGTCATGGAGAAATCCCTAGGTCTGCTGCCTAATCTGCGGACTTCGGTCGACCCTCGTGATTGCGTTTTCGAGGTGATTGCGTATTCGTGAGCCAACTCGGCGATAACCCAGTACTTGTGCGATGTCTCGGATCAGTTCGTCGTTGGAATGCAGTAAGCCATCGGATCGCGCCCAGCGCACGATGTCGTCAAGCTGCCGATCGCTGTAGTCAATGATCGGACGACCCGGCAGATCAACATGTGGACAGTTGCCACGACGAGACGGGATCGATTCGATAAGAACTACCTCAGACGAAGGTGATTGCTCCGCAGCGTGGGCGGAAGGTGATAACGGATCATCTTTATCCACATCAGCAACCGCGTTCTTCCACGCCTGGACGACCTTCTCGACTTCCGCCTCGGGGTTGCGGAACCATTCCGTCGACCAGATGCGGTGGAAGCGCCAACTCAGCCGCTCAAGGTGTTCCTGACGCAGGCGATCACGCTCACGTGCATTGATCGCGGAGTGATACCTTGCGCCATCTGCCTCGATCGCCAACACTGGACGACCGGGCTGCTCAGGATGCATGGCGGCGAAATCGATCCAGTAGCCCGATGCGCCGTACTGCGGTTGCAGCGGAATATCTTGGGCTTCTAGCCGGTTCTTGATTTCAATCTCGAACGGGTTCAACGGTTCAGCGTCGCGGCGGGCAGAACCGAGATCGCCTCCAGCACTCTCGGCGTAAGCGATGTAATCACGCAGCATTTGAGGCCCTTGCGACCTAAGCCTGTCGGGGTCCATGTTGGCGGTTGAGAATGCGCTGACGATCGTCATTCTGCGCTTCGCGCGGGTCACGGCGACATTTAGTCGCCGGTAACCGCCCTCGCGGTTGAGCGGCCCGAAGTTGTAACGCATCTTTCCTTCCTGCGTACGCCCGTAGCCGACGGTGAGAATGATCGCGTCGCGTTCGTCTCCCTGAACCCGCTCCAGGTTCTTGACGAAGAACGGTTCCTCGCCCTCTTCGCCGAAGAACTCATCCAACTCCGGACGCTCTTTGCGGGCGAGGCGCAAGAACTCTTCAATCCGGTGCGCATGCTTGAGGCCGAAGGCGATCACCCCTAACGACTCGTGCGGACGTCGCTCGGCGTGGTCGAGGATCAAGTCCACGACTTGCCGCACTTCGGCCGAATTGGAACCGCCACTGGCGATGGACTCGTGGCTGAACGGGACCTCTACATGGGCCACGCAGTCGCCGGATAGCAGGCCGGGGAATGTAGTCAGCGAGCCATCGTAGATCTGATGGTTGGAGAATGCGATCAGGCGTTCGTCGAGGCTGCGGTAGTGCCAACTCAGAGTGCGGGAACTGGCAGGCATCAGCGTGCTGACAGCGTCAAGTACCGACTCAACATCATTGGTCAAAGGACCGGCGTTGATTTCGGTCGCATCATCGTCATCTTCTTCCTCTTCATAATCGTCGGATGTAGAAGTGAAAAATGTCGTCGGCGGCAACTGCTTCGGATCTCCGGCAATCACGGCGTGGCGGCCACGTAGTAGAGACGAAACTGCGTCCGCTGGCAAAATTTGCGACGCCTCGTCAAAGATGACGACATCGAATAGCTGCTGGCGGGGGAGTATCTGAGGAACAAGTAGCGGACTCATTGCCCAGCACGGCTTGAGTGCCTTGAGCACATCTGGAGCAACCTGCACGAGTTGACGCGTCGACATGTGGCGCCGCTTGAGTCGAGCCTGGTGGGAGATCGTATCCTGTTGATTGGGATACTGATTGCTTGCGCGTATGACAGCTTCTGCCCAGGCGCGACGAACACGCGGGGGACCTTCGGCGATATGCTTGCGGTCGGCGTCGCAGTACTCGACCGCCGTTCGGCGATGTGTTACTTCGTCGAATCCCCCAATGGTCTTATCGCTTGCGCCAATCTCCGACAACACTCCGTCAATCCAGGCGCGAGTGACTGCTTGTTTGGCTCTCTCAGGGCTCCACTCTTGCTCTACTACCATATTCACAAATCGTTTGATTCCAAGATCGCTGAACGACTGGCGCAACTCTTCCAGACGAGGCAGGCGACGCAACAAGGCTCTTTCGTCAACGATCTGATTCAACGTATTCCCGAGCTGCTGAATCTTAGCACCCTCTTGCCAGCCGCTGTCGATGTATTGCTTCAGGTTGGTCACGAGGACAACGACGTTGCTGTGCCTCGTCTCGAACCGCTCAACAAATTGCTCCGTCACGACTGCTGTCGGATTGGGGTTCATCTTCTTCCAAGTGGCGGCAAACTCGGACAGTTGCAGGTGCAGTCCCTGTTGGATTGTGGTCGTCCCATCAACTCCCAGTGCGCTCATCTGCTCCAGCGCCACTTTCCCGGCCTCACGAGAATCAGCATCCAACGGACCGCCGGCATCTCCCAACACCTCTTGGACGCGATCAAGCGATTGACGGACTTTCTCGCCGTGATCCCAGGAAGCGGCAACCGGAACCGGTCCGGCGACATCTCGCCACTGGGACAATCCTTCTCCTGCTCGACCGACCACGTCGCGAAGCTCCAATAGGTTGCTTGCCGGATCACGAGCCAATGCTCGAATCTCGGTACGAGCACGACGATATGATCTGCTAAACATCAGTGCTCCGAGACGTGCGAACGCCCCACGTGCCGCGGGATCGAGGTCTTCATGCAGCTCTTGCAGGTCAGCGTCAAACAGCGATCTGTCGACATGCTCCAAAGCAAAGTCGAACTCGCTGAGCATGGCAAGCAGATCCGCACAGGCATCGAACGTATCCGGCGCATCTACGCCTAGTTCTGCTGACAGCGCCTGACAAGCCCGTTCATATTCATCGCAGGCATCGATGATGTTCCGGAGCTCACTGAGAGTCCGAGGCCTCTGACCCGCCACCTCGGCGACCGTATCGAACGATGACTCGATGTGAGATAGCGCCAAGATCACACTGTCGAGCGCTTGTACTGTGTGCGGTGGTTCGATACATAGCTGCGACACACATTCGGCTTTCGCCTGTTGAAAGGAGTTGAAGGCTTCAAGGATGTTTCGAGCATCACCAACAGTGACAGGTATCAGGATGCCCGCCTGTTCACAGAACTCATGCACTGCATCCTCAAGGTCCTCAAACTCATCTCCTACTAGCTGATCTAATAGGTCTTCGACGAGTTTCATCGCATCATCAGTCTTGATAGTACGATCTCGATGAGCCTGTGCCAGGACATGCTGGGGATCTCGGTCCAACAGCGCACCTCCGGAGGTCAAGTATTCATCTAGCGATTCGCACACCGCCTCAAGCTTGTCAGGCGTGAGGTCCCGTAGCTTTCGTCTGTTTCTCAAAGTAGCATGCGCTGGTTCCGCATCGCCGAGCCGCGAGCGGCGAGCGTACAAATCGTAAACCGACACGTTCCATCTTTTCCGATGTTGATGTAACGCGTCACTGAGGCCAGAGAGAGTCTGACGCGACCTGTTCAACCGACGATGCGTCGCCTTGACATCGGGCTCCGCTGAGCGCCGTGTCGCCTCCAGCGCCTTCGCTAACTGTTCTGCCATTTGACGCCGGCTGCGGACTCCTTCGTGTAGGTCGAGAACCAGATCTTCCAGTCCGGCGCTGTGGAGGCGCTTGGTGACCGCGTCGATGGCTGCCCGTTTCTCTGCCACAAACAGCGTCGATTTGCCTCGCGCCGTCAGTGTTGCGATCAGGTTCGCTATCGTCTGGCTCTTACCAGTCCCCGGCGGACCGACGACTACCAGGTTGCGCCCTTGCAATGCCGCGTTGATCACTCGGCTCTGGGAGCCGTCCGCATCTAGAATCAGGAATTCATCCTGCGGCGGAGGATCGTCGGGAATCTGATCATCGCCGTCCCCGAAGCTAAGCGAGTCGACATTGCGCAACTCACCGCGAGCCTTGGGATCGCCAGTGAGCGCGGCTACGAGTTGATGCCGGCTGATTGCGTCATGTGCGCCATCAAGATCGCGCACCATCGGCAGTTTGGCGTAGGAGAACGTTGCGAGCACGATTCGATCCGCGATCTCAAGCTCGGCGACCTCCGTCGCCGCCTTCCTGAACAAGTCCAACGCCCGATCCCATTGTTCGCTGTCAATCGCCTCTTGCAACGCGTTGTCGTCCAACTCAACCTGGAATTCGGTTCGCAGATAGTGGAGCAGGCTCGGATTCAGTTCCCACTCGTCAACCCGTTCGAGCTCGAAATCGTCGCCCAGTCTGCCCAACGCCTTGATCTCGACGGCGCTTAAGAAGATCGGCGCAGCAGGTTCGCGACCTGGTTTATCCGACCAGCTCGCCAGGTATCTGCCGAGATAGAGGGTTCGGATTCCCTGCTCTTCTTCATGCTCGCGGGACTTCTGCCGAATCGCCCGTCCGCGACGCATAATGCGGTCGTCGTCCGGGACGGCCTCGGACAGGCGAACGGAGTCCCCAGCTAGCAACCGTTCCACCACGAGCTGGTCGGCTCCATCATTGGGGCGAAAATCGATTGTCCCGCTGCGCAGCGGTTTGTAGAACAGAAGTCGGTTTCGCCCGCCGATATCAATCAGCTCGTCGCTCCAGCGTTCGACGGCGTTGGCGATGTGTTGGTTGTCCGACATGAGCGCATGCTAGGCCCGAGGGAGACCCAGGCCGCGAGTGGCGATGACGTTTCGCTGGACCTCTGAGGTTCCGCCCCGGATCGTCGCCGGGACCATGCCGACGTAGTTCCGAGTGAACGTGCTGGCCGGTGGGGAATCGCTCCAGTGTTGGGCGTGGAGGCCGAAGACCTTCGTTGCCGTCAATGCGAGCCTCTGGCTTAACTCCGAGGCGAACAGCTTGGCGGTCGAGGCTTCGTAGTTCGGCACCAGACCCGCCGACTGCATTGAGATGATGCGGAAGCTGAACTGATACAGCGTCTCGGTCTCGACGTAGCGGTCGACAATCTCCTGGCGTAGTTCCGGAGTGACCCGCTCCCGCGCACCCTGATCGTTGTTCTGAATGTGGGTAATCACTTGACGCAGTTGACGGCGGGCAGCCACCGCGCCGCCGATATTCGAGCGCTCGAAGTCGAGCAGGGTCATGCCCACGTACCAACCGCGATTGAGTTCACCGACGAGATTGTTGGCCGGAATGCGAACGTCCTCGAAAAAGACCTCGTTGAAGTAGTGGTCGCCGTTGATGTTGATCAGAGGCCGCACGGTGATGCCGGGCGTTTTGATGTCGTCGATCATCACAAACGAGATACCGCGATGCTTTGGCGCGTCCGGATCGGTGCGGACGAGTGCGAACATGGCGTCGGCGGTGTGCGCGGCCGAGGTCCAGATCTTCTGTCCGTTGATGATGAAGTCGTCGCCATCCCGGACCGCGCGGGTTGTCAGGGAAGCGAGGTCGGAGCCCGAGCCCGGCTCGCTGTAACCCTGGGCCCAGGTGACCTCTCCGCCGAGGATCCGCGGCAGATACTTCTCCTGTTGCTCGTCCGAGCCATGCACGATCAGAGTAGGGCCGAGCATGTGAACGCCGGAGCCGCCAACCGCGGGGGCACCCGCCTCGGCAACCTCCTGGTTGAAAATGAACTGCTCCATCGGCGTGAGGCCGCCCCCTCCGTATTCGGCTGGCCAGTGCGGCGCCACCCAATGACGCTCAGCGAGCGCCGAATGCCAGTCGACCGCGGCTTGCAGCGCAACCGGATCGTCCGACTTGCGGTCGTTCTCCCAGGCGCGTTCCGGCATCGCGCCACGAGCGGCGAAATCTCGGTAACGCAGTGGCAGGCTGTTCTCAATCAGGGTTGAGACCTCATGTCGAAAGGCGGCCTGCTTGGGTGTGTCTCGCCAGTCCACAGCGGACTCCCCTCGTTAAACAGAGCTGTCAGCTCGGCGTGGCCTAGAGGCCGGGCACGGCCAGCGCGACCGCAGCCTGGATCTCGTCCAGCGTCCGATTGACGCTCATCCCGATCAGGTCCATCCTCGCCAACTGCTCGATCCGCGACTCGACCCGGTCGAGATACTCTCGCGGCAGCAACAGTTCCAGCAGGCGGCTGGCCCGGGCGAGTCCGATCAGCGCGACGGTCTCGGGGTCGGGAATCTCATCCGAGAGCAGTGTGTCGATCAGCTGGCGCTGGACGTCGCGCACGACCTGCGGGTCGGTGGGCGGAAACTTTTCCGACTTCAGCACGATTAGGCGGCGGCCGGCTTCCCGGTGGATGATTTGACGGTCAAGCAAATCCTCGATGATCTGCTGTCGCAGGACCAGGGCGTAGCGGGCGATCTCGGAGATCCAGTAGGAGATCGGCTGATTCGGCGGCCCTGAATTGATCTGATGTAGCACGCTGTCCAGCAACGGATTGCCGGTCGCGTCTGTCGAGATGATGAACAGCCGATTCGGATCGGTGTCGATCCGGTTCAGGAATGACAGGTCGAGCAATGCAGCGCCGGCGATGGCGTAGTCGAGCCGCCCGTCGTAGGGCCGGTCGAGCACGCCGTCTTCGCCGAGTCCTAGCAGGACGATCTGATCGCTGATCGAGAGTTCTGCCATTACTGTCCCCTTTGCCTGCTCGCGCTACTCATGCAAGTCGTGCGAAGGTAACGGCGCTATCCATAGAGCAATCCTAACTGACGTTGTCCGCCGCCTCTGTCTCGCCTGGCTAGTTGACGATTCCGAGCCAGGGCTCGATCGTTACATTGACGGCCGGCTCCCCGGTTTCTCCGGCCAATGTGTCGACTGCGGTGGCGGCGTCTTCAAGTGGGAACGCGTGCGTGTGCAGTCGATCCAGTGGAAACCGTCCGGAGCGAATCGTATCAATCGCCTGGACAAAGGACTCATGGTCGACCCCAAGCACGCCTCTCACCGTGAGCTGTCTCGTCACGATCTCATCTGAGTTGAACTCCGGTACCTGCCGTCCGCCCTTCAGTCCGGCGAGTACAACCGTTCCCCCGCGACGCGCCATCTTCACCGCGTCGGACACCGGATCGGTTGCATAGGGAGTGACATCGATAACCGCGTCGGCGCCACGACCGTTAGTCACCTCCAGAACGCGGTCCACGACGGGATCACTATCAGCGACCAGCGTGATGTCCGCGCCGAACTCGCGGGCCAGAGCAAGCTTGTGTTCATCCCGGGCGAGTCCGCTAGCGATGATCGTGCCAGCACCGGCCGCGCGTGCGGCGATGATCGAGCACAGGCCGCGCTGCCCCGAGCCAAGCACGGCGATCGTCTGGCCGACCTGCAGGCCGGTCGCCTTGACTGCCCAGCAAAAGCCGGCGCCGAGCGGGTTGTAGAGCGCTGCCAGCCGCGGCGGCATGTCGTTCGGCATCTTGTGCATCACCGTCGCGCGGTGCAGGTAGAGGTATTCCGCGTATCCGCCCCAGAGCCCGGGCGCGCGATCAGTCAACGTGTAGCCAATGCCTGCGCCGTCGCTGCATTGGCGACCTTCGAGGCATTGCTGACAGCGACCACAGCGGACACCGGGCTCGACCGAGACGAGGTCGCCGACCTCAACCCCCCAACGCTTCCGCGCACCTTCCCCAAGCGCCGCGATCCGTCCGACCGGCTCGTGCCCAGGGATGACCGGGAAGTTGGCGGAAAAATGTCCATTGAACTGCTCGTAGTCCGATCCGCAGATCCCGCAGATCTCCATCCGCAACAGGCCATCGTCGAGACCGATATCAGGAATCGGAAACTCTTGCATCTCCAGTTGACGCACGCCGGTCAGGACCATGGCCCGCGCCGCGTTGGGAATTTCGGGCATCGGGACCATTGGAACCTCCTTAGCGCTGATCAATCAGCGGTTGCAGGCGGGTGTTGCGTTCCTCAGACGCCTGCATGTGGCGGGCGCGCTCCCGACCCAGTGGCGTTTCTGGGTCTTCGAGCAGATCACCGCCGCGCGCATCGCGTATGCCGCCGTCCATCACGAGGTAACTGCCGGTCATGAAATCCGCGTCGGGGCCGACCAGGAACGAGATCAGACCGGCAATATCGGATGGCGCGCCGGACCGACCGAGCGGGGTCGCCTCTTCCAATGCGGTCCGAATCGGGCCGCCTTCGTCTCCTGCGAGGCCGTGCGCCAGTGGCGTGTCGATCACCCCGGGACCGATGGCGTTGACGTTAATCCCGTGTGGGCCGAGGTCGGAAGCCCAGCCTCGGACCATCATTGCCACGCCGGCTTTGGTCGCCGAGTAACTCCACATCCATTGACTCGTGCTCAGCGCCGCCAGCGATGAGATGCAGACGATCCGTCCCCCGTCACCCTGCGCCACCATCCGCTGGGCGGCCGCTTGCACAGTCAGGAACACGCCAGTGAGATTGATGTCGACCTGGTCCTGCCAATCCTTGAGCGGCATGTCGAGGACTGAACCGCCACGTCCGATGCCTGCGTTGGCGACCGCGATGTTGATGCCGCCCAGTTCCTTGACACATTCATCCGCCGCCGATTGCACCTGTGATTGCGACGCCACATTACATTGCACGACGTGTGCCGATCGTCCAAACTCGCGGACCATCGACGCAGTCTCTGCTGCGCCGTCGAGATCGATCTCAGCAATACAGATATCTGCGCCGTCGCGCGCCAGCCGGACGGCCGTGCCCTGACCTATGCCTGAGCCCGACCCTGTGATGAATGCCACCTTGCCAGACTGCTCAGTCATGCGAACCTCCACCGGTCGAATGCCCTGCTTCGAAGTAGAAGGTAGAGCAAGCGCGGACGCTCGATCTGATCAGACGAGCATGTAACGCCGGTCGACGCTGTCGCCAGTGCGGGTCAGCTTGTCTTCTTCGACCAGCGCCTCCAGATGGGCGACCGTTTCCGACATCGCCATCGTCAACTGCATCCGATCGTGGGCGCGCTTCGGGAACGTCTGGATGGCGATGTCCTTGACCGACTGATTGCCGTTGGAAACGGCATTGAGCATTGCTAACCGGCGATCCTGATGATGTTCCAGGATCTCAGCGGCACGCTCAGCCGGATGCTCGATGATCGCTTCGTGAGCGGGCAGCGCGATCGACGAGTTCAGTTCCTGGACCAGTTTGAGCGACTCCTCGAAGTCGGGCAGCGGCGACCGCTCCTGGTCGGGCCACATTCCGATGTGCGGCGTGATCCGGCCGAGCAGGTGGTCGCCGGTGAAGAGGGCGTCCTGGTCGAGCTCGCGGACGCACAAATGACCATCGGTGTGTCCCGGAGTCCAGATCGCTTCCAGGTTGCGTCCGCCGACCTCGATCACTTCGCCGCCCTGCAGAACCGTCGGTTCCGGCATCGGCAGGTCGATGTCCTTCATCGCGTCGCGCATCCGCGAGAACATGCTGTCGCTTGCGTCCTGCGACTGCTCGCCGTCAAATGGGTGATCGTCAAGCGATTCCGCCCAACCACTTGAAAACCTCCGACGGAATGCCTCACCGGAGCCGTCGTCGGCCTGGCGCATGGCGTTCATCATCTGCATACGTTCCCAGTCGGCCTCGTGAACGTAGACATCGCAATCGAAGGCGCGCTGCAACCGACCGGCGAACGCAGTGTGATCGGGGTGATAGTGACTGATGAACACCGCTTCAAGACGCCGACCGTCGCTGAGCAGCGGCTGGATCTCCCGCTCCAACTTGTCGATGCCCTGCGGCGAGGGGAATCCGGCGTCAAACATGGCCCAGCCGTTGCCGGTCGGGATCAACCAGACATGCACGTGGCCCAACGGAGGAGGCATGGGTAACGTAAATCGAAGAATGCCCCCGGGAAGTTCTGGAGCGTCGGTGACATGGTCGGAAGGGGGCATCTAGCGACTGCCGCGCAGTCGCGGATCGAGGACGTCCCTGAGCGCATCGCCAAGCACATTGAAGCCGAATACGAGCGAGGACAGGGCCAAGCCCGCCCAGAGCGACGTCCAGGGCGAGTAGACGATGAACTGCCGGCCGTCGGCGATCATCTTGCCCCAGGAGACATCCAGCGTTCCCAGACCGAGGAAACTCAGCGCCGCCTCGGCCAGGATAAATGCCCCAATCGTGATTGAAAAAATGACGATTAGCGGCGCGAACAGGTTGGGCAATATGTGGAAGACCATGATTCGACCGGATGACGCGCCGACCGTTCGAGCCGCCTCGACGTACGGCATCTCGCGAATTTGAATGACGCTGCCGCGTACAATGCGATTCGTGGGCGCGATCCCGAGCACCGACAGAGCGAGCGTGACCCACAGCGCAGAGGGATCAGTCAGCGACGCGATCAGCAACAGGAAGACGATCGGGGGATACGACTGGATCGCGTCCATGATGCGGTTGACCGTCAGGTCGACCGTGCCGCCCAGAGAGCCCGCGACCAAACCAATAACCGTGCCGACGCCGACTCCAATCAATGTCGCGAAGAATCCGATGTACAGCGACAGCCTCGCCCCCTCAGTCACGCGGGAAAAGAGATCGTGACCCGCCCGGTCGGTACCCAGCCAGTGTTTCCCCGACGGTCCCTGCAGTGAGGCTGCGGTCAGCGGGTTGTCGGTGCCTGTGGCCAGCAGCGAGTCGACATCGTGGATGGTGCCGTTGCGAATCTCAATCTGTTCCTCATCAACCAGCGTCTCGAGCAATGTCCCATCCTCAACGTGTTCGAGCGCATAGCCGATCATCTCCTGGGCGACGCCCTGCTCGATAGCCGCCGATCCGTAGATCTCAGCGCTGGAAACGAGCTCTCGCAGTTCAGCGTCCGAAACATCCTCGGCCAGTCCGTCCAGTGCATTCGCGAGCTTGTCATCGGCATAGGTCGCCGATGCAATCTCGAAGACATCCCGCGAGTCATAGCGGCCGATCCCCATCCAACCGCCCCCGTCGCCCACGGTGCCCACCGCGATCACGCTCCAAAGGAAGACGAGCAGCACCCCGGCCGCGCCTAGCCGCTTTTGACTCATGAAGTCGGCGAACCAGCGCAGACCGCCACGGACTCCACCCGACTCGTCAATCCGGAGGCCTTCAGTCGCCGCGAACTCCTCAAGAGAGCCTGCGTCGATCGTTGGCTCGCTCATGATGAAGTCCCAGCCGACCTACGCATAACGGATGCGCGGATCAATGAGGGCATAGCTGATGTCGATGATGATGTTCACGATGATCACGAACAGAGCGAGGAAGAAGACCATTGTGGCAATAACCGGAGTGTCAGCCTGGTAGATCCGCTGCAGCAGCGCCAGGCCGACCCCCGGGATGTTGAACAACACTTCCAGGATGATGTTGCCGCCAACCAGGGCAGCGACCTGCAGTCCAAACACGCTCAGCACCGGCACCAACGCATTACGGAACGCATGTCTTCGAATGACCTGTCGCTCGCGGAGTCCCTTCGACCATGCCGTGCGCACGTAATCCTGGCGCAGCACCTCCAGCAATTCCGAGCGCGTGATCCGCATCAGCCCTGCCCCCGCGGCGATGCCGCCGGCCACGGCGGGAATCGTGTACAGCGCGAAGAACCCCGGTACGGACTTGAAGATGCTGCGTGCCTCTTCCTCGGCCAGAGGAATCGACCATAAGCCCCCTTCGAACAGCGAGCCTGGCGAGACCACGAAAATCAACATCGTCGCGACCCAGAATGAGGGTGCCGCCAGTGCGAAGATCGCAAAGCCGCGAAGCAAATAGTCGGGCAGGCGGTCCTGGCGCATCGCCGAGAACACGCCCACCGGCAGTGCAACCACGATGGCCACAATCAAGGCGTACACGTTGAGATGCAGGGTGCGTGGCAGCGTACGCAGGAAGATGTCCATCGATGGTTCGTTCGTTTGGAACGAAGGCCGGAACTTCAGCCGGATCGTGTCCCAAATGAACTCCACGTACTGAACCCCGAGCGCCTTATCGAGACCGAGACGATGCTTCACTGACGATTCGGTGATTTCCCGAGTCGGCGCAATAATCGTCGTCCCCGGGAGCAGTGGCGTGTCCTCAGTCAGATTGCCGTCGGGGTTGGACGGCGTACCAACCAGGTTCACATTCAAATAATCCTCGGGCCTGACCCGGTTGACGTGGGCGAGCTCCGCGATCGTCGTGCTATCGCGCAGTTTCAGGGTGCTTCCTGCAGGCGCAAAGGGTTCACCGGCGAAGGTCGGAAAGTCAACATCCGGATTGCGCTCCATCAGCAGCGCGACCCCTTCGTCATTCTCCTCGGGAAGCGCAAGCCGCTCGCGCCGCGCGAGCACGGACAGCAACTGGCCGTCGATGATGATGATGCTGGAACCGGGTATCAGCTCGCTGTCCTGATCGATCCTTGGATTCAGCTCAACAATCTTCTCCGGCACCACGCCGTAGAAAAGCGCCAGGGAGTCAACGCTGTCACCTGCGACGACGCGATGCAGCGTTCGCTCGATCTCAATCTCGCCGATGATATCCGCCGGCTGTGTTGTCGCTCCGGAGGCCTCGAGGTTGGAGAGCTTGATCGTGACGTAGTCGCCTGGCAGCAGGTTCACACCGAGGAAGAGCATGGAAATCACCAACCACAAGGTCGGAATCACCAGCAAGAGGCGGCGAATCAGATACTTCTGCATCTAGCGCTCCAGCCGCGCCGGGCGGCAGTGCCCTGCAACGTCCGCGGGGTTTCGCTCCCAGGTTGAGCGAAACCCCGCGGACGTATTGCCTCGAATCCCGATGACCTAGGCCTGGAACTGCGGGTGAGTCGTGTCGAGCCACGTCTCATCGTGGTTGTGCGAGTCGTGCGCGAACTGCCAGGTGTCCTCGTCGCGGTTGACGTACGGCCACCAGATCGTGGGCACAACACCGTTCATTACGCCGAACCAGCTGAAGATGCCGTCC
The DNA here is from genome assembly GCA_034428415.1 of Dehalococcoidia bacterium. Lineage (GTDB taxonomy): Bacteria > Chloroflexota > Dehalococcoidia > Bin125 > Bin125 > Bin125. The sequence continues at coordinate 9,131 of DAOUHS010000127.1, read as the reverse complement.
AGGCCGTGTTCGCTGTTCGGGTAGCCGCCGCCCTCGTCGACCCCGAGCCCAATCCGCTGGACTTCGCGCGCCATGTCGCGGCGCTGTTCGGTATCGAGCGTGACGGTCATTTTGTCGATGATCTCCTCAACCGGCGCGTAGTTGTACTGCGTCACGTTTGAGGCGCCGCCGACCTTGAGCGCCAGCCCGAACTGGGCCGTCGGGTCGAGGTCCGCCGGCGGGTTGGTCCAGGTCGGAGCCCGGCCCGGGAAGGTCTTGTTGTCGAACCGGTCCTGCATCACCGTGTAGGGCTGCAGATCGAGCTCAACGTTGAATCCAACCGCCTCGCTGTACATGTTGCGAGTCGTCTCCGAAATGCCGGGATAGGTGCTCTCCCAGAGGTCGGGGATGTAGATCGTCACCGTGCGATCGGTGTCGAATCCTGAAGCGGCGATCAGATCGCGGCAGAGCTGGATGTCGGCCTCGCGGTCAATCCGGTATCCGGGGAAGGTGCGGAGCTCTTCGGCCGGGATCGTCCAATAGGTCGAGAACCAGGGGCAGTAGTGCGTGCCTGATGGCTTCGCAGCTCCCAGGTAGACGGCGTCGATCAGCAGATCACGGTCAACCGCAACGTGCATCGCATAGGCGAAGCGACGATCAAGATACGGGTTACCCTGTCCGTCCGAGCCTTCCCATCCGGGTTCATATGTACCGGTGACCGTCACGATCGTGTAACCGAACGCGCCTTCCGCGACCGGATGGTCGGGGAAGTCACCAGTCAGCTCTTCGACCTGCACGGACGAGAGCGGGAAGCCGCCGATGTCGATCTGCTGGCCGCGATAGGCCGCGTCGACGGCGGTTGGGTCGGTCAGATTGACGAAGTCCACCGCATCCGGATAGGGCAGCTGCTGACCGTCGGCGCCGTTCTTCCAGTAATTCGGGTTCCGCTCGAGGTAGGTGCCAATGTCGGGGTCGTAACTCTGTGGAATGAACGGGCCGGAACCTGAAGACAGCTCGATGTTGGCCGTCTCGTCGCGCCAGCGGCTACCGAACTCCTGGATGCCCTCAGGCGAAGTGAACCAGGAGAATGGACGCAGGATCGTACCGCCCAGGTAGGTGGCGTCGGGACCGTCCGTGCGAGCGATGAAGGTCTGCTCGTCCGGCGCCTCCTTGATCGCCGTCTTTCGGAAGGCGTCCTGACCACGGAATCTGGCGTCCGGGTTGCCGTCCGCATCGAGCGCGGCGATCTGCCGGTCGAAGTTGATATCGATGTCCTGCGCGGTGACCATGCGGCCGCCCTCGGTCGGATATTGGTCCCACCAACTCGCCCCGCGGTCGATGTTGAAGATGTAGGTCTCCTCGTCGGGCAGCTCCGGCAGCGAAGCGATGTCCGACTCCATGATCCCCTTCTCTTTGTTGCCCCAACGGATGAGGTAGTTCATGTAGAACCCCATCCAGTAGACGGTGGGACCGAAGACCCCGCGGTGCGGGTCGAAGAAGTCGTGCGTGGCGGCTGGCGTGGAGAACTTCAGCGTGCCCCCGTGAGTGCGTAGCGGGGCGGCCTGCTGAGTCTGCTGCTGTTGAGCCTGTGCAACCGACTGCTGCTGTTGCTCCTGCTGGTCGGCTTGTGCCGCCTGCTGGTCGGCCTGCTGCTCACCTTGCTGCTGCGTCGCTTGCTGCTGCTGTTGCTGCATCGCCTGTTGCTGCATCGCCTGTTGCTGCTGTTGCTGCTGCTGAGCAGTCTGCGCGACCGCCGCTTGGCCGTCATCGTCATCATCGCCGCAGCCCACAAGCGCCAGACCAGCGGCACCCACGCCCGCCCGTCCCGACGCACGCAAGAGCGCGCGACGACTCATCTTGTTGCGCCTCATGCGCTGCCAATAGTTGCGGTCGCTCATCGGTCTCACTCCTTCTCAGTGCGTCTGATGGGCGCGTCGATAGTTGGACAAGTCTAGCCCAACGACCATGCCTAGTTCCATTCGCTCGACCTCCCATGTCGAGCGACCAGACAAGAGCGCCCAATACCGGCAGAGTCGGCCTAGCGGCTTCCGCGCAGCCGCGGGTCGAAGACATCTCGCAGAGCATCCCCGAGGACGTTGAAGCCGAACACCAGGCTGGTCAACGCCAGGCCGGCGAACAGCGACGTCCACGGCGACTGCACGATGAACTGTCGGCCGTCGGCGATCATCTTGCCCCAGGACACATCTAGCGTGCCCAGACCGAGGAAGCTGAGCGCCGCCTCGGCGAGGATGAACGCGCCAATCGTGATCGAGAAGATCACGATCAGCGGAGCCACGATGTTGGGCAGGATGTGCAACATCATGATTCGCGCATTGGTCGCGCCCAGCGTGCGCGCAGCTTCGACGAACGGCATCTCGCGCAGCGCGATCACCGCGCCGCGTACAATCCGCTGCACCGGGGCGATCGCGAGCACCGAGAGCGCCAGCGTCACCCACAGCGCCGATGGTTCAGTCACAGACCGCAACAGCAGCAGCAGCACGATCGGCGGGAACGACATCAGTGCGTCGGTCAGTCGGCTGATCGCCAGGTCGATGTTGCCGCCCAACCCTCCGGCCAGCAGACCCAACGCAGTGCCCGCCACCACGCCGATCAGCGTCGCGAAGAATCCGATGTAGAGCGATAGCCTCGCGCCTTCGGTCACTCGCGAGAACAGGTCGTGTCCGGCCCGGTCGGTACCGAACCAGTGCTTGGCTGAGGGACCCTGTAGGGAGGCCGTCGTGAGCGGCGTGTTGGTGCCGGTCGCGAGCAGGTCGTCGACATCGTTGATCATGCCGTTGGCGATCTCGATCTGTGCAGGGTCGAGCTCCGCCAGATGGGTTAGAACGGTACCGCCTGCGATCAGGCCTTCGACATAGATGAGCATGTCGCCTAGCACGCCCGACTCGGCCGCAAGCTCGCCGTAGACCTCGGGAGCGAGCAGCAGCTCCCGCTGCCTGGCCTCGGAGATGTCAGCCGGCTCGCCGTCCAGCACGTTAGCCATCTTGTCGTCGGCGAAGCTGGGGTTGGCGACCTTGAACACATCTTGCGAGTCGTAACGGCCGATGCCCAGCCAGCCGCCGCCGGAACCGACCGTGCCGATGGCGATGATCGACCAGACGACCACCAGCGTCAGCCCCGTCGCGCCTAGCGGCTTGGTCTTGAAGAACGAAACCAACCCGCTGCTGATCAGCTGAAGGGTGTTGCGCTCCTCAACCCTCAGACCCTGCGCCTGCGCGAACTCTTCCAGTTCCCTAGCGGTCGTTTGACGTTCGTCGCTCATACTGCGTCTCCCGTTCGACCTGGCTAGGCGTAGCGAATACGCGGATCAATGACCGCGTAAGAAATGTCGATGATGATGTTGACCACGATGATGAACAATGCGAAGAAGAACACCATCGTCTGAACCACCGGCAGGTCGGCCTGTCCGATCCGCTGAATCAGCAGCAGGCCGATCCCGGGGATGTTGAACAGCAGCTCAAGGATGATGTTGCCGCCAACCAGCGCAGCCACCTGCAAGCCGAGCACACTCATCACATTGACTAACGCGTTACGCATCGCATGCCGCCGAATCACCGTCCGCTCGCGCAAACCCTTCGACCATGCCGTGCGCACATAGTCCTGGCGCAGCACCTCAAGCAGTTCCGAGCGCGTGATCCGCATCAGCCCCGCTCCAGCCGCGAGCCCGCCGGCGACCGCGGGGATCGAGTACAGGGCTAGGGCCCCGGTGAAGTCCGTGAAGATCGAGCGCGCCTCCTCGGAGGTGAGCGGAATCGACCAGATCCCCGCCTCCGAGATACCTCCCGGGGTGACCACGAAGATCATCATCGTGGCGATCCAGAAGGATGGCGCGGCCAGCGCGAGAATCGCGAAGCCGCGCAAGGCGTAGTCCAGCGGTCGGTCCTGCCGCATCGCTGAAAGAATGCCCACCGGCAGGGCGATCGTCAACGCCACGATCAGCGCGTACACGTTCAGGTGAAGCGTGCGTGGCAGCGCCCGAAGGAAGATATCGAGCGACCCCTCCTGGGTCTGGAATGACGGACGGAATTTGAGCCGCACCGTCTCCCAGAGGAAATCGACGTACTGCGTGCCCAGTGGTTTGTCAATGCCCAGCCGGTTCCTGATGTTGGCCTCGGTGATCTTCGTCGTGGGCGTCACGATCTTGTCGGACGGAATCAGAATGTCCTTGCCCGCCTCGAGCGGCGCCACTGGATCCACCCCGCGGTTTGCTGCCATAATCGCATCCAGATCGCGCCCGAAGGCGGCGGCAATCCCTTCGAGCGTGTCGCCCTCATCGGCAATCACCAGGGAGGTCGGTACGAGCTGAGTCTCGGCCGATAATGTGCCGTCGGGATTGCTGGCGCTACCGGTCGGGTTGACCGCCAGGATGTCGCTCGCATCGATCCGGTTGACATGAGCCAACTCCGCCAGCGTGAGGCTGGTGCGAATCGTCAGGATCGTCCCGGCCTCGGCGTATGGCTTGCCCTGATACAGGGGAAAATCGACATCCGGGTTGCGGTCGATCAGCAGCTGAACTCCTTGCTCGGCTTCTTCAGGCAGCGACACTTTCTCCGCGATCGCAACCTTTTCCAGCAACCGCCCGGGAATCAGCGCCACTCTCGCGCCCGGCCGCAATTCCCCGGAAGTATCGAGGTCAGGATTCACCGCCAGGAGGTCCGAGACCGTCGTGTTATTGTCTGTCGCGATCGTCTCCAAGGTGTCGCCCGTGATCACGCGATGTGTCGTCTCCTCCACTTCGATATAGCCCACGATCTCCGATTCGCGCTGCTCAGCGCCCTGGTTTTCCAGGTTCGATAGCTTGCGCGTGACAAAGTCGCCCGGCAGTGCCCGAAGCGCGAGGAAAAGCAGCGAGATCACCAGCCAGAGCGTCGGGATCACGAGGAGAATGCGCTGGAGGAGGTATCGCTGCATCGCTGCTCCCGATCAGTTGGCGTCTGGTCTGCTAGACGCGAATGAGTCGTTGCTCATCAGGCCGGATAGTCCGGATGATTGTCGTCGATCCAGGCATCGTCGTAGCGATGCGAGGCATGTGCGAACTGCAGCGTGTCGTCGGGACGCTGCACGTACGGCCACCAGACCGCTGGAGCAATCCCATTCATCACCGCCGGGGCAAAGCCGAGACCCTCGACCCCGTGATCGGGGTGCGTGCCCAGCAGGATGCGCTGCGCCTCGAACGCCATATCGCGACGCTGTTCTTGGTCCAGCGTCACGCGCATCTCGTTGGCGATGTCAGTCATTGGTTGGAAATCGTACGAAAGATTGTTCGTCGCACCTCCGGGGGTGAGATTCTGCAGATAGGAAGTGGTCGGATCGAGGTCGTCAGGCGGATTCGTCCACTGCGGTCCGCCGCCTGGATAGGTCTTCGACACCCAGCGCTGAAGTAGCACGGTGTAAGGCTGGATGTTGAATTCAATCTCGATGCCCAACGCTTCCTCATACATGTTTTTCTCGGTCTCGAGAATGCCCTGATAGGTCTGCTCCCAGATGTCCGGGGCATACAGGATCATCTTGCGATCCTTGTCGTAGCCAGAGGCGTCCAACGCGGCCCGTGCGTCCGCAATGTCGGCATTCCGGTCTGGGCGATAGCCTGGCGTCTCGAGTAACTCTTCCTCTGGAATCGCCCAGTACCTGTTGAACCAGGGCGTATGCTCCTGGCCACTTGGCTTGCCTGAGCCGAGATAGACGGCGTCGATCATCAGGTAGCGGTCGACCGCAAGGTGCAGCGCGTAGCAGAAGCGTCGGTCGAGGTAAGGGTTTCCCAGCCCGTCCTCGCCTGGCCAGTCTGGGTTGTAGTTGAAGATGCCGGTGATGATCGTGAAGCCGAACGCGATCTCACCCTGCGGATGATCGGGAAAGTCCGCGCCGATTGCTTCTGCCTGCAACGACGAAAGGGGGAAGCCGCCAACGTCAATCTCGCCGTTGCGATAGGCGGTGTCGACGACAGTGGGGTCGTCCATGCTCTTGATGCCAATGCCGTCCATATAGGGCAACGCTTGACCATCGGCGCCCGTCTTCCAGTAGGCCTCGTTACGGATCATGTCGACCCCGATGTCCGGGTCGTAGAACGTCGGAATGTATGGCCCGGTTCCTGATGACAACTCGACGTTGGTCGCTTCGTCGCGCCAGCGATCGCCGAACTCCGTAATCGCTTCCGGGGAGGTGATCCAGGAGAACGGACGCAGAACCGGACTACCCAGATAGGTGGCATCGATTCCTTCGGTCTTGGCGACAAACGTGATCTCGTCGGGAGTCTCCATTGCGGCCGTCTTGCGAAAGGCGGATGCCCCCAGGAATGTGCTGTCTTCCGCACCGGTCGCGTCGGCTGCGTCAATCTGACGCTGGAAGTTGAACTCAATGTCCTCCGCCGTGACCAGTCGGCCGCCTTCTGTCGGGTATTGATCCCAGAAGCGGGCGCCGCGGTCGATAGAGAAGATGTACGTCTCCGCGTCGGGAGTCTCGGGCAGCGAGGCGATGTCGCTCTCGATGATTCCCTTTTCCTTGTTGCGCCAGCGGATCAGGTAGTTCATGTAGAAGCCCATCCAGAACTGGGTGGGCCCGAACACGGCGCGGTGCGGATCGAAGTAGTCGTGGGTCCTGGCGGGACTGGAGAAACGCAGGGTGCCGCCGCGGGTGATTTCCGAAGCAGCAACCTGTTGCTGCTGTTGTTCCTCGGCGACAGCGTCCGTTTGCTCCTGTTGAACAGCCTGCTCCGCCTGTTGGTCGGCGGCACCCTGTTGTTGGTCCTGCTCCTGCATGGCCTGCTGCTGTTGTTGCTGCTGGGCCTGCTGCCGCATCGCCTGCTGTTGCTGTTGCTGCCCCTGAGCAACCTGCGAGACGCTGTCGTCATCGTCGTCGCCACCGCAACCGACCAGCGCAAGACCGGCCACGCCGACTCCGGCTCGGCCGGATGCCCGTAAGAGGGACCGTCGAGTCACACGATTACGTCGAATTCGTTGCCAATAGTTGCGTTCCGTCATCTCGAATCTCCATCAAGTCACTCGCGCGATGCGGCTTGGCAGAGTGTAGGCGAATTGACAATGCCGCTGTCAAACAAGCGACATCCGAAAAGTGGCTGCGCCCACGCCGCATCGACCGCGGCGTGGGCTTGGCATATCGGTGACTATGCCGGGTAGTCTTCGTGGGCCGTGTCGAGCCACAGCTCCTCCACGATCTTGTGGCCCTGGTGGGCAAACTGGTAGCCGTCCGGGATCACGTGGTACCAGGGCCAGGCCGCCTCGTTCGAGACTGGGTTCATCACGCCCAGACCTGGCGAGAGCGATTCCCAACCGTAGTCGGGGTGGATGCCGAGCTGCAGCTGCACCATCTCGCGCGAGAGCTCACCCTTCGCCTCGAAGTCGAGCGTGACCTTCATCTCCTCGGCGATCTCGGTTACGCGCGGGTTCTCGTAGCTATAGAAGTTCGCCGATCCGCCCGGCACGCGACCGTTGAGCCAGTAGCTCGTAGGGTCGAGGTCGGAAGGCGGGTTTGTCCAGCAGGGAATCTGCCCGGTGGACGTGCCGTCGACTAGGCGCTGAAGCAGGATCGTATACGGGTCGATACTGATTTCGACGCCAACACCAAGCGCCGATTCGTACATATTCTTCGCAGTCTCGACGATGCCCGGGTAGCGCTGTTCCCAGACATCGGGGGCGAAGAGGTAGATCGAACGGTCGGAGTCGCGGAATCCGCTGGCGTCCATCAACTCGTTCGCTTCGCGGATATCGGCCTCATGGTCGGCGCGGAATCCCGGAATCTCCGTCATCTCTTCTTGGGTCGGTGACCAGAATGTGGAGAACCAGGGGATTTCTTCCAGGACCGACGGTTTGGCCGAGCCTAGGTAGACGGTGTCGATCATCAGGTAGCGGTCCGTCGCCAGGTGGAACGCGGCGGCCACTCGACGGTCCAGCCAGGGGTTGCCCTCGCCATCCTCACCGGGCCAGTCGGGGTTGTAGTTGGTGCGGATCATGATCGTGAACCCGCCGCCAACGGTGTTGCGCTGCATCTGCGGGAAGTCGTTAAGCAGCGATTCCACCCGGCTAATGTTCAGCCAGGCCCCGTCCAGCTCCTTCGACCGCACCGCAGTCTCGATCGCCGTCTCATCGAACAGGTTGTAATACTCCATCCGGTCGACATAGGGCAGCTGCTGGCCCCACGCGTCGTCCTTCCAGTAGTTCGGGTTGCGGTTGGCGATGAAGACCTCGGTCGGCTCATAGCTCTCCGCGATGAACGGCCCCGACCCGGCCACCCGCAGCGTCGTCGGGTCGTCACGCCAGACATCCGACTCAGTGCCCCACTCGCGAATGCCCTCGGGCGCGGCCATCCAACCAAAGGGCCGCAGGAAGGTCGCCGACAGATAGGTCGAGTCGACCCCGTCCGAGGTCGTGCGCAGGGTGAGGTCATCAACCGCGTCGACGCTGGCGACCTTCCGCCAACTGGAGAGGCCGAGGAACGAACCATCTTCGGCGCCGGTCGAGTCAACGCCGGCAGTGTTGCGGTCGACGTTGACGACGATGTCCTCTGCCGTGATATTGCGTCCGCCCTCAGTGGGATAGGCGTCGTGCCAGCGGGCATTCGGATTGATGTTGAAAATGTAGGTCTCGGCGTCAGGGTTCTCCGGCAGGGAGGCGATGTCCGCCTCCATCTCCGACTTCTCCTTGTTCTTCCAACGGATCAGGTTGTTGTAGAGCATCGAGTGCATGAACTGGGTCGGGCCAAACACCCCGCGGTGCGGATCCCAGTAGTCATGCGTCTCAATCGTCGAGGCCCGCCGCATCACGCCCCCGTACGCCGGGATGCCCGAGTCCGGAACCGCGGCGGCCGCTTGCGCTTGTTCTTGTTGCTGATCGGCCGCGGCGACCGACTGCTGCTCTTGCTGGTCGGCCTGTTGCGCCGACTGCTCAGCAGCCTGTTCTTGCTGTTGCTGCTGCATGGCCTGCTGCTGCTGTTGCTGCATGGCCTGCTGCTGCATCGCCTGCTGTTGCCCCTGTTGCTGTTGGGCGACCTGCGCGACGCTGTCGTCGTCATCGTCGCCGCAGCCAACCAAGGCAAGTCCGGCTGCTCCCACGCCAGCTCGTCCCGAAGCACGCAGGATCGCGCGCCGGCTCATCCGACTCCGCTTCATGCGTTGCCAGTAG
>DAOUHS010000126.1:0-12016 GCA_034428415.1 Dehalococcoidia bacterium | reverse complement strand
GGCGGATTGACCGTGACTGAGCGGCTTGAGGAGCTCATCGTCACGCTGCATCTGGCCACGGCGATGTTAATCCTGATGCTGGTCGCCTTCTCCTGGTTAAGCACCTTCGACTGGCGCGTCGTGACGAGCGAGGATGAGGCGCCGCTGGGCTCCGACTCGCCATCCCAGGCGCGAAACTATGCACGAATTGCGTTGATCACCGCGCTGCTGGTCTATGCGGTCGTCGTGGTTGGTTCATATGTCACGCATGTCGGAGCAGGTCCCGACGCCGGCGCGCACGTGGGACCGGGTGGCGCGGCCTGCGGCAACAACTGGCCGTTCTGTTACGGAGGACTGTTCCCGGATGGCGAGTACGCTCAATGGAACATGGGACACCGATTCCTGGTCCTGTTCGGGGCAATCGCATTGTTCGCGGCGTCAATGGGCGTGGTCATGCTGCGACCTCGCGCACGTGGACTGACATTCATGGTCCACGGAGCAACGTCGCTCTATGTCGCGCAGATCCTCATCGGCGCAGCGATGATCTGGATCAACTTCGACGCCTGGGCTCGGGCGATGCACCTGTCGATGGGCTCGATCACCTGGCTGCTCGTTTCCGGAGCTGCCCTGGTCGCGGTCTATCGCGCCGGCGGTCTGCGTGCTCGCGGACCCGCCGGCGGCGACCTACAGTCCGTCGGTGTCGCTGAGGCCAAGGTCTCGGCAGAGAGTGAGAGCAACGGATGACTGACCGTCCGCTCACCCTCGAACGCCCGGCCACGCTACCGAGTTCGCGACGCGCAATCGAGGTTGCACGCGGATTCTGGGATCTGACCAAGCCGGGAATCATCGGGCTGCTCCTGGTGACGACCGTGCCAACCATGATCGTCGCCGCCGACGGATGGCCGAAGGGCAACTTCGGCGAAGGTCTGGTGCTGATCCTGTTGACCCTGCTGGGCGGCATCCTGACGGCCGGCGGCGCGAACACCTTCAACCAGTGGTACGACCGCGACATCGACGCGATCATGGACCGCACCGCGGACCGGCCGTTGCCGGCAGGCATCATCCAGCCCTGGCAAGCGCTGGCCTGGGGCTTCTTGCTGGCGACCGTTGGCGGAATCCAACTGGCGCTGACGGTCAATCTGTTGGCGGCCCTATTGGCCGAAGCCGCGGTGCTCTTTTACGTGCTCGTGTACACGATCTGGCTGAAGCGCTCGACGACGCAGAACATCGTGATCGGCGGGGCGGCTGGATCGATTCCGCCGCTGGTCGGCTGGGCTGCCGTGACCGGCGAGGTCACATGGACGCCGTTCATCCTGTTCCTGGTGATCTTCATGTGGACGCCGCCGCACTTCTGGGCGCTGGCGCTCAAGTACCGCGACGACTACGCCAAGGCCGAAGTGCCGATGCTGCCTGTGGTCTCCGGCGAGCGGGAGACCCGCAAACAGCTGTTGATTTACTCGGTCGGACTGGTGGCAGTCAGCTTGCTCGGTCCGCTGGGCGGACATCTCAGTTGGTGCTACGAGACCACCTGCGCGATCTCCGGCGCCGTCTTCATCTGGATCGCCTGGCAGGTCTGGCGCGAGCAGGCGCCGCCGATGCGCCTCTTCTTCGCCTCGATCGCGTATCTCTTCATCATCTTCGCAGCGGTCGGGCTGGACGTGCTGGTCTAGGGCCGCGCCGCTTCAATGGCAGCCTCAAGTTCGGAAGTCTCCACCACGATCTCGAACCGCGCGGTGATCGTGCCGTTCGAGTCGACGACGAAAAACTGGGGCTCGGCCTCGATCGACCATGCTTCGTTGGCGGCATCGATCAACGCTTGGAGTTCGGCTGGTCTTGGGCGACCAAACGGCTCGACGTGCAATACCGTAATCTCGCCGCGATTGTGGATTGCCGTCGCCTGAAGCAGGGCGCGGGCGCAGGCGCGTCTGCCGGCGCAGCGCTCAGCCGAGGCCCAGACGAGCAGGAACGGTTCGCCGGCGGCAAGCAGATCCGAGGCCGAGCGGTCATACATGCGAAACGATGACGCGGGCGGCTCCGCCATGCGGTCCAATACGTCTTCGGCCATTGTTGGCGTGCGTACCGATGGCGCCGGGTCGCCGGGTTGAGGACCGCGCGCGCGGTCCTCGACGAGGAAGGCGAGACGCGGTGTGCTCTCGGCGCGGCCACCGGGTAGTTCGACCGTCACGGCGATGGCCCAGGTACCCGGCGAATCGAAGGGTACGTCGGTGGCGACGAGATAGTGAAATCCCTCAACCTCAGTGGTGTGCAGTTGGGCTTCGGAGTGGAACTTGACGCCGCCCTCCGTCGGTTCGAAGTAGCGGATCAGGAATCCTGCGCCGTCTTCGAACTCGGGTTGACCATCCTGCTCCAGTAATGTCAAGACCAGGCGAGGGAGGCCGACGAATAGATCGGAGGACTCGACCAGGGGCACAAACGCAGCCTCGGAGGCCGTGACCACGACGCGATCTTCGGACTCGCCGCAAGCGGTCGCCAGGGTCAGACTCAACAGGCCGAACAGCATCGGCACGAACTTGAGACGAGCGGGCATCGGATTACACGGCCCGAGGCGCCCGGCGCAAACCGATCGCGAACAGGAACAGCGCTAGCAGCCCCAGGACCAGTCCGTCAATGAGCGGTCCGACGAGACCTTCCGGTGAGTCGGCGTACGAAGCGTAGTGGAGCAGGTCAACGGCGTAGGTCAGGGGATTGGCGTAACCGATTACTTCCAGCCAGGTCGGCACTTCGTCGAGCGGGAAGAACGCGCCGGAGAGGAAGAAGAGCGGGAAGAGCACCAGATTCATAATCAAATGAAAGCCCTGCATCGTCTTGATCCGCACGGCCAGGAGCAGCGACAGCCCAGAGAGCATGAAGTTGAGGGCGAGGATGGTCACGATCACAGTCGCCACGCCGCCCAGCCAGCCGAATTGCCAGGCCAGATTGATTCCCGGAATCACGACCGCCAAGACGAGCACAGCCAGTGCTTGAGCTGAGCCAATCAAGATTGCACCTAACGCCTTGCCAAAGAGGATGGTCTGCGGGCTGTGCGGGGACGCGAGCATCACTCGCAGCAGACCGCTCTCGCGATCGCGATAGAAGCCGGCGCTGGAGAAGGTGGAGGAGAACAGCGCGGTCATCGCGATCATCCCTGGCGCGAGGTACGAGGTGTAATCGCCGTCGAGGACGCGGGGCGATGTCGGCGAGAGGCCGCTGGAGACGCCGGTACCCAAGAGCGCGAGCAGCATGAGCGGGAACAGCAACGACGAGTAGAGCTGCGAGCGCGACCGTACCACAGCGCGAAGGTCTCGCTTGAGCAAGGCCAGCGAGGCATTAGCGAAATCGATCATGCCTCGGGCCCTATGCCGTGGTCAATGCCATTCTCAATCGGGTGACCGACAATCCGGAACCACGCGTCGCGCAGACTGGACTCGTGGATGCGGATGCCCCGGACCCGCGATCCATAGGTCTGAAACAGCCGGGGGACAATCTCGGCCGAGTTGTCGACGGTGAGGTGGAGACCGCTGTCGGTTCTGAGGAGGTCGTCGACTTCATTCCAGCGTTTCAGTTCGTCGAGATCGGCGTCAAGTAGATCGGGCCAATCGAGTTCCAGGGCGTCGCTCTTCAAACCGGCGGTCAGACTCGACGGCGTGTCCTCGGCGATTATGCGACCCCGGTTGACGAACATCACGCGATCGGCATTGTGCTCCGCCTCGACCGTGTCATTGGAGCAGACCATGACTGCGGCCCCATCCGATGCCCGGGCGTGAAGCGTCTGCCAGATTGCCATGCTCGAGTCCGGGTCGAGCGCGAGTGTCGGTTCGTCGAGCAGGAGCAGGTCAGGATCATGAAGCAGCGCCCGCGCGATTTCGAGTCGACGGCGAAGGCCTCCGGACAGGGTCTCGCAACGGTCGTCTGCCCGATTGCCGATGCCCAGCGAATCAAGCAACTCCAGGCAATGCCGGTCCAGCACGGGTCCGCGCAGCCCGAACAACCCGCCGTGTAGCTGCAGGGTCTCCTGCAGCGACATCAGGTCGTCGGTGCTCGGCTCCTGCAACACCAGACCGATCCGCCGACGGGCACTCGGACCATGCTGTTCGCCGAAGATTGATACCTGACCCTGTTGCGGGACGAGCTCGCCGCTGAGCATCTTGAGGATGGTCGACTTGCCGGCGCCGTTTGGTCCGAGCAAGGTGACGATCTCGCCGGGTTGGACGGCCAGATCAATCTCCGATACTCCGCGGCCGCCCGGCCAGACAAAGGAAGCCCCGCTGAGCAGAGCGGGAGTCCGCGGAACTGAGCTGTCTGGAACGGCGCTTGGCACGAGATTGAGTGTATCTGTGGTGCGATACGCTGCGAACCGTCGGCTGCTACACCGCTAAGGAGATCCCGTGCGGCGCCTGCGTGTCTCGATGGCACAGATCAACCCGACCGTGGGCGACCTTGCAGGCAACGCCGCGAAGATCATCGAGCGCATCCGCGAGGCGGAATCGCTGGGTGCGGACCTGGTCGCGTTTCCCGAACTGGCGCTGACCGGCTATCCGCCTGAGGACCTGGTCCTGCGCCGCGGCTTCGTCGAGTCGAACCTTGAGACTCTTGATCGCGTCTGCGAGGCGACCGGCGGGCTCCATGTCACGGCGATCGTCGGCTTCGTCGACTACGCCCACGACATCTTCAACGCGGCGGCGGTGATCCAGGACGGAACGCTCGCCGGGGCGTATCACAAGCAGTACCTGCCCAACTACGGCGTCTTCGATGAGGCTCGCTATTTTCGCCCGGGCGAGGGCGTGCAGCTCTTCGATATCGCCGGCGCGAGGGTCGGCGTGACGATCTGCGAGGACATTTGGTACTCCTCGGGACCGATGCAGGACCAGTGCCTGGCCGGGGCCGAGGTGGTGGTCAACATCAACGGCTCGCCGTTCCACGCCGGCAAGTCACTGCAGCGCGAACAGATGTTGGCTACACGGGCGGCCGACAACGCGGTTTTGACTCTGTATTGCAATCTGGTCGGCGGTCAGGACCACCTGATCTTCGACGGCGGCTCGACCGTCTACGGACCGGGCGGCGACCTGATCGCCCGCGCGCCGTTGTTCCGCGAGGACCTGCTGACGGTCGATCTCGACGTGGAAGAGGTCCGCCAGACCCGGCTCCACGACCCGAGACTGCGTCGCTTGCCGCAGACCGAAGCAGATCTCGCATCTGTCTCACTGGAACGCGAAACGAATCGCGGCCCGCTGATTGAGGCGGGTTTGTCCAAGATGCTGGCCAACAATGAACAGGTCTACGAGGCCCTGGTGCTTGGCACTCGCGACTACGTCCACAAGACCGGCTTCAGTGATGTCGTGATTGCGCTGTCCGGTGGAATCGACTCCACGTTGACCGCAGTCATCGCAGTTGACGCACTCGGGGCCGGGCATGTGCGTGGCGTCTCGATGCCGTCTCGCTACTCCTCCGAGGGCAGCGTCGCCGATGCGCGGGCGCTGGCAGACAATCTCGGCATTGAGATGGATGTTCTGCCGATCGAGGGTCCGTACCAGTCCTACATAGACACGCTGGCTCCGCTGTTCGAGGGTCTGCCGCAGGATGTCACCGAGGAGAACCTGCAGGCGCGGATTCGCGGCGTGCTGATGATGGCGATCTCGAACAAGACCGGCGCCCTGGTCCTGACGACCTCGAACAAGAGCGAGTCCGCGACTGGATACACCACCCTCTACGGCGACATGACGGGTGGACTTGCCGTGATCCAAGACGTGCCGAAGCTGTTGGTCTACCGGCTCTCTGAGCTGGTCAACGAGCGGGCCGGACGCGAGATCATTCCCGTGTCCGTGCTGACCAAGCCGCCCAGCGCGGAGCTGCGACCCGACCAGTTCGACGAACAGTCGTTGATGCCTTACGAACGCCTCGATCCGATCCTTGAGGCGTTCGTCGAGGATGACCGCTCGCTGGACGAGATCGTTGCCGTGGGGTTCGAGGAGACCGATGTCAAGCGGGTGATGTCACTGGTCACCGGGGCGGAATACAAGCGCCGGCAGGCGGCGCCCGGTTTGAAGATCACGCCGCGCGCGTTTGGCCGCGACCGCCGCTTTCCGATCGCCAACCGGTACCGCGGCTACTGAGCCTCTCGTGTCAAGCTCCGACAGCGCGGAGTGGGAGCTGCTGGCCGAGCGAATCGGCGCACGCCATCGCGGTCGGGATTCACTGATCCGCGGCGTCGCTGTCGTCGGTGACTACGCCCGAAACCAGGTCTGGGACGCGTCGCTGTTGCAGATCATGCTG
Source organism: Dehalococcoidia bacterium (assembly GCA_034428415.1). GTDB lineage: Bacteria > Chloroflexota > Dehalococcoidia > Bin125 > Bin125 > Bin125. The sequence goes on along the minus strand of DAOUHS010000126.1, from coordinate 5,767 downwards.
TTTCTGCATCGTAACGAGGCCTTGCTCGACGAAGGCGCGATCGTTGAGGAAAACGGCATCTCGGTCACGGTCGATTCGATCTCGTCCGGGTCTCTGGTCGAGCTGGAAGAGCTGTTGCACGTCGAGCCGATGGCCGGTCAGCTGGCCGACATGCAAGCCCTGCGGATGGCCGACACCACGCTGCGCGATGTGTTGGTGAGCTTCCGAGACCGCTGTTACTCGGCCGACGGGCGACAGTTGCGAGCGAGCCACGCGCTGCAACGCGCGCGGGTGTCGTTGGACGACTGCCAGGCAACGGGCCGTCCGTTTCACGGCGTCGATGCGGTCCGCAGCGGAATCTTTGCTGCCGCGAGCGCGATGGTCGGCGAGCCGGTGGACGTGTTGCGCATGCCCAGGCGCATGCGCGCGGCAGGGCGCCTGTTGAAGCTGACCGATCTCTGGCCGCGGATCTCGGATGCGCTGCATCTGTCGGATGTGGATCGGTCCGCCAGTTGGTCAGCCGTTGACGCGCTGCAGGCGCTCTGTCGGTCTCACCTGGACGCTCGCCTGCCGGAGGTCGGCGCGGCGCTTGTGCCGAGACTCGAGCGGGCTCTGGTTCCAGCGAGGATCGCGGGTGTCTCGCTGGCCGGCGTGGGCGACGACACGGGCGCGGCCTGGGCCTCGATTACGGCCGCGTCCGAGATTGATGCGATCGTCGAGGCTGTCTCGCCCGGCTGGCGAGAGCGTGATGACTACGAACGGCGCGCCTCTGCGATCTACGGGGAGCCGAACGTCAGGGAACTCCGCCTGCTCTGTACGGACCTGCAGCGCAGACTTGGCTAGCCGGAGGTCGGCTAGGGCAGCACGATTATGGGATCGACGTACCAGTCGTTGTGCCGCACCTCGAAGTGCAGGTGCGGCCCGGTGCTGTGTCCAGTGCTGCCGTTGTAGCCGATCACGTCGCCGCGGCTGACGGGCTGGCCCTGCTGGGCGGCGAACTCGACGAGGTGCCCGTACACGGTGATCCAACCGCCGCCGTGATCGATCTCGACGTGCCAGCCGAGCCCGAACAAGGGGTCGCCGCCAACGAACGTCACTACGCCGTCGGCGGCGGCGACAATCGGTTCGTAGAAGTCGAGCGCCATGTCGAGCCCCTTGTGTCGATAGGAACAATCCCAACTGCGGCAGAGGCCGAACGGATCGGTCAGTTCGCCCTGCGCCGGCCAGATGAAGTCGGGAATCGACAGCGGCAGGATGATCTCCTGACCGATCACGATGGCATTGGGGTCATCGACGCCGTTCGCCGGGTCGGCCAGGATGTCGTCCATATTGACGCCGTGGCGACTGGCAATGGCTCGCAAGGTGTCGCCCGGTTGCACCGTCACCAGGAGTCCCTCACGAATGGGCAGGCGCCACGAGGAGCCGGCCTCCAGCCATTGGTCCGGCTCCAGCCAGCCGTGGTTGGCCAACAGCGTGTGCGGCGTGACACCGAGCGTCGCGGCCGCATACTGGACGATGTCCGCCTCCCATAGCGTCAGTTCTTTCGACACGACCGGCGGGTCGATGGCGCCAGGCAAGTGGAGCAGTTGACCGGTAAAGACCAACAGGCGCGGCAGTGGGTCGTTGAGCGCGCGCAGTTCTTCCAACGTCAGGCCGTGGCCTCGGGCGATACTGCTGAAGGTGTCCCCTTCTTGCACACGGTATGTGCGCCGCCTCACCTCGACGGCGGGCGTGGTGCCGAGGGGTGCGATCAGTACTTCGCCGGTCCAGGGAACAACCAGGGTCTGGCCGGGTTGAATGAGGTTCAGGTTGGCGCCGCCGTTGAGACGAACCAACTGATCGAGAAGGATGCCGTGACGCCGAGCAATGGATGAGGCCATGTCTCCGGGGCGCACTGTGTACCGCATTGTGAGGGCATCCGCGGTTTCCGCCGGGTCGAGCGCGGGCACCAGATGATCGGGCACTGGGATCACGAGGACATCGTTGGGATGAATAATGGCACCCCGGCTGAGGTTGTTGTAGGACAACAGCTCATCGAGCGAAATGTTGTGCCTGTCCGCGATCGCTTGAAGTCCATCGCCGGGTTGTACGACGTACTCTTTCGTCTGGCTGGGCGTGTTGGGCAGTGCTTCGGAGACGACGCCGGCCATCACGCCGCTGCGGTCCGAAACCGATGTCGACTTAGGGCTGTCGGCAGCCGCGCCTGCGGCGCAAGGAATCTGCAATTCGGCCCCCACCTGCAGCACATTGGGATTCTCGATTGGATTGAGCGACAGGATCGTCGTGAGGTCGCTGTCGAAGGTCCCAGCAATCTCGCCGAGGAAATCGCCCGCCTCCACGATGTATGTGCACCTGCCGTTGACCTGGTCCGCTTGGCTGAAAGGCCGGGTTGAGGATGGTTGGGAGTGTTCCGAATCGCAACCATCGCCCCGCGCATTGGCGGGAATCCGGATGGTCTGTTCGGCGAAGATGTTGTCAGGGGATGTGATGCCCGCGTTCAGCGCCAGGAGGACAGATTCGCTGACCTCCAGACAGCTGGCGATGCCGGACAAGGTATCGCCCTGCTGGACGATGTAGGTGTCGGCAGAGGCCGGCTTCCATCCGCTGAACAGCGTCAAGAGAGCGACAGCGAGCGCGGACACTAGAGCAGTCACCAGACGAGGCGCTGTGAGATATCTGGGCATACGTCACTGTATGCATCGCGGTCGGCAGCCAAGAGCGGTCGATTGTCAATGCAGTGATAACTTCCACTGAGATGACGTAACGCGCGCGCTCCGGATCGGCGCCGCCAAGTGGGACTGGAGCGTCCTGTGACCTACGAACTAATCGAGACCGAACAGCGCGGAGCGGTCGGTATCATCCGCAAGAATCGGCCTGAGAAGCTCAACGCCTGGAGCCGCGCAATGGCGGCGGAAGAGCAAGACGCGATGACCCACTTCAACAACGACCCTGAAGTGGCCGCAATCGTCTTCACCGGAAATGGCCGCGCTTACTGTGCCGGCCTCGACCTGCAACAGCAACAAGCGGACGTGAAGACCGGCGATGCCTCGCGACGCGCCGGCGAGGCCGACGAGCACGACGAGACCTGGACTGATTTCTGCACCCAGAGCAAGCCGATCATCGCGGCCGTCCACGGCTACGCCGTTGGTGTGGGCGTGACGACGATCCTGCCGTTCGACTTTCGGATCGCTGGAGAGAGCGCTCAGTTTGGATTCCGCTTCGTCAAGATGGGGCTATTGCCCGAGGCCGCTTCGACCACCTTGCTTCCGCGTCTCGTCGGCGTCGGCCGAGCGCTCGATTGGTGTCTCACAGGACGATTCGTCGGCGCGCAGGAAGCGCAGGAGGCGGGCTTGGTCCGCGATGTCGCCCCCGACGACGAACTGATCGACCGTGCCGTCGCGCTGGGTGAAGAGCTGGCGGAGAATCCGGACTCGATCATGCGGCGGGTGAAATCGCTGTTTTCGCAAAATCAACTGGAAACCAATATCGGAGTCGTGCAACAGCGCGAGGGCGAGGCGCTAGAGTGGGCGATGCAGACACCGGAGCATGCGGAAGCGATCGCGGCCTTCCTTGAGAAGCGCCCGGCGAAATTCCGCTAAGCGACGCGCCTTCGGGCGTCCTCAGCGGCGGGGTGACTCGGTTGGGAGACCGGGATGTCCCTGCAGGAAGCCGCCTCGTCGGGTTCGTTCAATCCCCACGTGGCGCGACCATCGGAAACGCAGCGAACTGATACGCCGTTCGATCCGCCCATCGCGGACGACGACGTTGACCGCGCGTCCAGCGAACCGACCACGCCATTTGGCCATTCGTACGACTACACCGCCGACGCTGTGATGGGCGATGGGGATGAGCCGGACTTGGGGGCCTCGCGCCGTCGTGCCTGGACGGTCGTGGGTTTGGCGATCATCATTCCGGCCGCTGTGGCCGGCTTGATCGCCTGGCAGCTGTTCGGCGGCGAAGAGGCGCCTGCACCGACCGTGACCCGGGTAACCACAACTCCGGTGGAGCCGGTCACCCCAGAAGTGCAGACTGCGGCAGCCGAGCCGGTGCAAGCGACGGTCTCCGTCAAGCCCGATCCCAGTGCCAGCTCTGCAGCCACGACAACCACTTCGGCCGCCGCCGTGACGACGACGGGCGCCGCTACCACAGCGGATGGCGCAGCCGAGGCCACCACTGCGACTACGGGACCTGAGGTTGACTCCTCTGCTCTCAGCCCCGCAGCACGACTCGCCGCGTGGGCCGAGGTCGAGACGATCGAAGTGCTGCCTGGCGAGACGCTCTGGCTGATCGCCCAGAACTACAACACTACGATCTCAGCCATCGCCACCTTGAATGGCATCGAGAATCCGGAGATGCTCAGCGTCGGCCAGGAACTGAGGGTCCCGGTCGGCTTCGCTGAAGAGATCGTTGAGGCGCCTGCGGCCACGCCGGACGCCGGTGAGGCGGCGGCGGATGATGCTGGAACCACGACGATCACTGTGGCATCCACCGATGCTCCGACTTTGACCGAAGACCTGGCCAACTGGCAGGCGATCGGCGCGGTTGCAGTCGAGGACGGCGACAGTCTGGACGCGATCGCGCTGGCGAACGACACGACCGTCGAAGCGATCATGGCGCTCAACGGCATTGCCGATCCCAACATGATCTACGTCGGCGACACCCTGCTGGTCCCCGTTGGATTCAATGGTGATGCAGGCGTGACGATCCCGACTACGCAGGAGGCGACGGTTCAGGCGACCAGTAAGACTGATGCTGCCGACGGGCCCGACTTGATGGAGACGGAAGGATCGACGGCCGGCGCCGAGAATGAAGACCTGATGGAGGAGTAGAGGCCGAGGGTTCGCGGGTACCTCAAGCGCGCCTCCGTTTCGGGCGCAACTGCGCCGGAATAGGAGGCGCGCTGTCGTGTTCTACGGCGAGGTTGAGCGGCGGTCCGACTAGTCCTTCGGGTCCGGCGAGACGGTGCGCTCGGTGAACCGCCACTGACCGTCGATCTTCTTGAGCGTGTCGTCGTAGCGACCGGTCACGATGCTGGAACCGCCGTCCTTGGTCTGGACCAGGTTCAGGTAGCACGAGTGCGTCGCTTCGTCGCCGTCAATGTCGACGACATGGTTGTTCGTCCAGTGTCGCGCTCCGGCCATCCTGGTGCCGTAACCGGCCGCGAACTGCGCCAGGGCCTCGTGACCCGAAACTGGCTGCGGTCCGCCGTTGAAGACGCCGTCCTCGGCGAACGTGCCTGCCCAGGCCTCGGGGTCGCCGTAGTCGATGGCGTGGTTGTAGCGCGCCGCCAACTGCAGAATTTCCAGGGTGTCCGCTGCGTCGATTGCCATGTTGGTTCCTTCCGTTGAATCACGTGGTTCGAATCAAGTGTCCTCGCGCAGGATAGCGAGGTCCCAAGCAACCTGGTCGACGGAACGATGCACGCCATGCTCGAACAGCAGCAGCGTGATCAGGTTCAGCGTCAGCGGCGAATCGTCCGAGTACTGATCGCGAACCCAGGAAGCCTGCGTGGACGCATCAGCCGTCTCAGGAAACTGGGATCTCAATGTTGCTACCCGGCCGAGCAAGCCAGGCAGCCGTTCGGTTTCCTCGACGGACAGTCGGACTCGCGGAGGCATTGACCAAAGGTATCCTGCCGTCGTACCACGAGCGCAACGCAATCCAGGCGACGGGAATCGAACATGCAGGGACCCCTGGACGGCTACCGGATCCTCGATCTCACCCGCTATCAGCAGGGTCCCTACGCCACCGTGATGCTCTCCGATCTCGGAGCCGAGATCTGGAAGGT
>DAOUHS010000125.1:0-2834 GCA_034428415.1 Dehalococcoidia bacterium | reverse complement strand
GTTGATCTCGTCTACGTCGGACTCGATCCACGCATCCGCATCGGTCAGAGCGCGGAGACGTAGCAATGTCCAGTCGTGTCGCAGACATCCCCTTCGAGGAAGAGAGCGATCGCTTCCACTTCCTGCGCAGCGTCGGCACCGAGCTGCGTGCCGTCGCCCGCGAACCGCGCGGCGGACTCGCGCTCACCGTGCTCGTCGTCCTGCTTTTCTTCGCCTTCATCTTCCCCATCCTCGACCCAACAGACCCCAACAAACCAGGCGACACACCCAAGAACGGCAGCATCAGCTGGGACGCCCCGATGGGCACCGATCACATCTCTCGCGATCTACTGGCCCGCAATTCGGTCGGGCTGGGCCGCACGATCAAACACGGCTTCGCCGCCGTGCTCGTCGGCTGGCTGGTCGGGATTACGCTCGGCTACACCGCCGGCTGGCGAGGAGGACGCACCGACACCCTGATCATGAGAGCAGTCGACGTCCTCCTGGCCTTCCCCGGGATCGTCTTCGCGATCCTGCTGATCACGATCATGGGCTCGGGCATCTTCAGCGTCGCCGTTGCGATCGCCTTCTTCAACATCCCCGGATCGGCGCGCCTGGCTAGAGCGGGGGTGCTGCGTGAACGCGAACGCGATTACATCCTCGCCGGACGCTGCCTCGGACTCTCGGGCCGCCGCATCCTCTTCCGACACGTCGCGCCCAACACCTTCGGGGCGTTCACGGTGCAGGTGCCGCTGGCAATCGTCGCCTCAGTGCTGATCATGGCCGCGCTCAACTTCCTCGGCCTCGGCGCAGAGCTCCCCGACCCGACGCTCGGCGCCATCATGCAAGAAGGCCGACCGTTCATGCGAGACGCACCCCACTTCGTCCTCGGACCAGTCGTCATCCTCGCGCTAATGCTCACCGCCCTCAACTTCCTCAGCGACGTCCTCACCGAACGCCTAGACCCAGTCCGCCGCCGCCGCGTCTGACTCACCTTTACCCTGTTCCGCGAACCACCTCTGAATCTCAACCAAGGAGACCGACCCATGGCCGTGCTTGCCAACACCCTTCGCGAAGCGTTAGACGCCGGCAAATCGACGATTGGCACCCATTTCCTCTTCAACGACCCCGACATCGCCGAGCTGATTGGCGACACCGGCCAGTTCGACTACGCGGAGTACGTCGCCGAGTACTCGACCTTTGACATGAAGCAGCTCTACCACATCGCCCGAGCGGCGCAATGCGGCAATCTGCCTCTGATGATCAAACTCGACCAGGCCAACCAGATGTTCTGGGCGCAGGCGGCACTGGGCGCCGGTTTCAAGGCAATGCTCTACACCGACATTCGCACGCCCGAGGACGTCGACCTGGCCATGCAGGCCATCCGGCCCGACCGGCCCGGCACGGCCGGCGAGCTGGGCGGCGTGATGGGAGTCAAGACGCGGCGTCCGGGTCTGGCCGGCTACGACGCCAACAACTATGGCACCGACCTCGATGGCATCGTCACCGCAATCATGATCGAAAAGCGCGTCGCGCTCGAAGACATCGACGCAATCCTCGAGCGGGCCGCCGAGCTGGGCGTCGACATGACTCAATGGGGTCCGGCCGACTACGCGTTCTCCTTCGATCAGCGTCCCAATCCCGAGGAAATCCGCGAGGCCGAGGAGCGGACGATCGCCAAGTCCCTCGAGTACGGCGTCGCCCCGCGTATCGAGATCGGCGCCGTCGAGCAGGCGCAGCGCTACCTCGACCTCGGCGTCAGGCACTTCTGCATCGGTTGGGACCGATTCCTGCTCAACCAGGGGTTCACCGAGCTCGGCCGCGGTCTGCGCGGTCTCATCGGCGAGGCATAGGAGCACAGCATGGTCACCAACAACTTCGATTGGCTCGCCACCAACCAGGAGCCGGCCTTCGACCCCGACCAGAAAATCATCGACCCGCATCACCACCTCTGGGACGGTCGCGAGGACGGCAGACTCTTGCGCTACTTCCTCGACGAACTGCTCGAGGACACGGCCGACCTCAACGTCCGCCAGACCGTCTTCATCGAGTGCGGCGCCATGTATCGCGCCGAAGGCGACCGGGCCATGAGTCCCGTAGGCGAGACCGAGTACGTCGCCGGCGTCTCCGCCCAGAGCGCAAGCGGCATCTACGGCGAGATGCGCGCCTGCAGCGGCATCGTCTCCCACGCGGACTTGCTGCTCGGAGCAGCAGTCGGCGAGGTGCTCGACGCGCACATGGAGATGAGCTCCCGCTTCCGAGGCATCCGCCACCACGCGAGCTGGGACCCGTCGCCCGACGTGCCCAACTCGCGAATCGTGGATCAGCCCCATCTCTATCTGAACGAGACCTACCGCGCAGGCTTCGCCGAGCTGGGCAAGCGCAACCTCAGCTTCGAGGGCTGGCTCTACCACCCCCAGATCCCCGAACTCACCGATCTTGCCCGAGCCTTCCCCGACACGACGATCATCCTCAATCACCTCGGCGGACCGCTCGGCATCGGACCGTACGCCGGACACCGCGACGAAGTCTTCGCCGAGTGGAAGGAAACGATCGCGGAGCTCGCCACCTGCGAGAACGTCGTCGCCAAGGTCGGCGGCATCCAGATGGTGATCAACGGCTACCGCTGGCACGAAATGGAGCGAGCACCATCCTCCGACGAACTGCTCGAAGCCAACCGCCCCTGGTACGAGCACACGATCCAGTGCTTCGGCCCTGAGCGTTGCATGTTCGAGAGCAACTTCCCCGTCGACAAGGCCTCCTGCAGCTACACGAACATGTACAACCAGTTCTTCAAACTCGTCGCCGACTACCCCCAGGACGAGAAAGATCAGATGTTCCACGACACCGCACAG
>DAOUHS010000124.1:0-28896 GCA_034428415.1 Dehalococcoidia bacterium | reverse complement strand
GACGTCCAGCCCGAACTCTTGCATCAGCGCACGCCGCTGATCGTGGGCAACGCCGACGTGGTCGAACGCGTCGTCGCAACACTGGCCAAATGACACCGACAGGCTCCGACCGACAGACCGAGATCCCGAGAGGCAGCACCCGATGAGCAACGCACTGCACGAGACTGCGCGCGCACTGGTCGCACCGGGACGCGGCATTCTGGCCGCCGACGAATCCGCGCCCACGATCAAACGCCGCTTCGACACGATCGGTCTCGAATCGACCGAGACCAACCGCCGCGACTGGCGTCAGTTGCTGTTCACCTCCGAGGGCATCGGCGAGTGGATCTCCGGCGTGATCCTGTTCGAGGAGACGCTGGCCCAGAACTCGTCCGACGGTACGCCGCTGGTCGATGTGTTGACCTCCAACGGCGTGATCCCCGGGGTCAAGGTGGACAAGGGCGCCAAGGACCTGGCCGGTTCGCCGAACGAGAAGGTGACCGAGGGTCTGGACGGTATGCGCGAGCGGCTGGAGGTCTACCGCGAACAGGGCGCCCGCTTCACGAAGTGGCGCGCCGTAATCGATATCGCTGAAGACCGGCCGACGGCGTACTGCCTTGACGTCAATGCGCACGCGCTGGCGCGCTTCGCCGCGTTGTCGCAGGAGGCGGGCCTGGTGCCGATCGTCGAACCCGAGGTCTTGATGGACGGCGAGCACGATATCGCTGCTTGCGCCGCGGCGACCGAGGCAGCCTTGCGTACCACCTACGCCGCGCTGGCAACCCAAAACGTTGACCTCGAGGGCACGCTGCTCAAGCCGAACATGGTGCTCTCGGGCAAGAGCGCCGAGAACCGCGCTCCGGCGGAGGTCGTCGCTTCCGAGACCCTGCGGGTGTTTGCCACCTCGATCCCCTCCGCCGTACCGGGCTGTGTTTTCCTCTCCGGCGGTCAGTCGGATGAAGAGGCGACGGTCAACCTCAATGCGATCAACCAGGCGGCCGCCGGTTCGTCCTCGGCGCCGTGGGAGCTGAGTTTCTCCTACGGACGAGGTCTGCAGGCCACACCGCTCTCAGTCTGGGGCGGCAAGCCGGAGAACGTCGGGGCTGCGCAGGCTGCATTCCAGGAGCGTGCGCGGATGACCTCGGCGGCTCGCAAGGGTGAGTACGCGGGGTAGATCCAAAGGGTTCCCCCTTTGGGGGAGTTGGCGCGTAGCGCCTGAGGGGGCCGCCCGAGCGCGGAGGGCCCCCTCCGTCACTTCGTGACACCTCCCCCTGCGGGGGAGGTCTAGGAACCGGGAACCAGTGCCTCACCGACTGTTGATAGCGACCGGCAATCCCGGCAAGATTCGCGAATTTCGCGAGCTGTTCGACGCGCATGTTGAGTCGGAATGGGAGTTGGTTGCTCCGGCTGAGATTGGCCTGAAGGATTTCGTCGTCGTCGAGGACGGCGAGACGTATGCGGAGAACGCGGGTCGCAAGGCGCGCTCGTATTCGAACGCGTGCGGATTGCCGGCGCTGGCTGATGATTCGGGGCTGGAGGTTGATGCGCTCGATGGCGCGCCGGGTTTGTACAGCGCTCGATATGCTGGAGAGGCAGCGGACGACGCCGCCAATCGCACGAAGTTGCTGCAGGCGCTGATTGAAGTCCCAACCCCGCAACGAGCGGCCCGATTCCGCTGCGTGATCGCGCTCGCCTTTCCCTACACGACCAACGTGCGGCTGGGCGAGGGCGTGGTAGAAGGATCGATCGCGATGGATGAGCGCGGCGACCTCGGGTTCGGTTACGACCCAATCTTCGCGCTGCCCGACGGCCGGCGGATGGCGGAGTTGGACGTGTCGGAGAAGAATCGCATCTCCCATCGCGCCCGGGCCCTCGCCAACGCGGCCTGGGCGCTTGATGTGATGGCACGGACGCTGGACCAGACCTCATGAGCGATACCCTTGACGTCCCCGTCGACCGGCTCGGCCGCCGCTTCGCCGATCTGAGGGTCTCGGTGACGGATCGTTGTAACTTCCGCTGCCCGTACTGCATGCCCAAGGAGGTCTTCGGTCCGGGCTACGAGTTCCTGCCGCGCTCGGCGATTCTGAGCTTCGAGGAGATCGTCCGGCTGGCGTCGATCTTTGGGCGAATGGGTCTGCGCAAGCTGCGTCTGACCGGGGGCGAACCGACCGTGCGGGCCGAGTTGCCGAAGCTGGTGCGGATGCTGCGCGAGGCGCTGCCGGACGTTGATCTGGCGCTGACCACGAACGGTTCGCGATTGGTCTCGCTATCCGAAGAGCTGAAGGCGGCCGGGCTCGACCGGGTGACGGTCAGCCTGGACTCGGTAGATCCGGAGATCTGCCGCGAGATGAACGGCGTCGAGTTTCCGCCTGAGCGCGTGCTCGAGGGGATCGACGCGGCCGCGGCCGCCGGGCTGGGTCCGATCAAGATCAACGCTGTGGTCAAGCGGGGGGTCAACGACGAGGGCATCGTGGACATGGCCCGTTACTTCCGTGGCACGGGTCACATTGTGCGCTTCATTGAGTACATGGACGTCGGGGCGACCAACGGCTGGAAGCTGGACGAGGTCGTATCGGCGCGGGAGATCATCGAACTGCTGGAACAGGTCGAAGGGCTGGAAGCGGTCGAAGCGGCCTACCAGGGGGAAGTCGCCAAGCGCTGGCGTTGGTCGGACGGCAGCGGCGAAGTCGGCGTGATTACGTCGGTGACCGAGCCCTTCTGCGGCGACTGCACGCGGGCGCGGCTGTCGGCGGAGGGATCTCTCTACACCTGCCTGTTCGCCTCGGTTGGCAACGACCTGCGCGGTCCAATGCGCGATGGAGCGACCGACGAGGAGCTGTATGAGCGGATCGCCGGCATTTGGACGGTGCGGGAGGACCGCTACTCGGAGCTGCGCGCGGCAATGACCGATGATCTGCCGGTCCGAGATCGGGTGGAGATGTCGCACATTGGCGGCTGAACAGTCCCCGGGGACACAGACAGAACTCAGTCACATCGACGCGCAGGGCCGGGCGCGGATGGTTGACGTCGGGGAGAAGGACGTGACGGAGCGTCGTGCGGTGGCCGAGGGCCGCGTGCTCATGCAAGCCGAGACGCTGGAGCTGATCCGCCACTCGGCGCTGAAGAAGGGCGACGTGCTGACCACGGCCGAGATCGCCGGCGTGATGGCGGCCAAGCGCACCCACGAACTGATTCCGCTCTGTCACCCGCTGATGCTGAACAAGGTGTTGGTCGAACTGAGCCTGGTCGATGAGCCGCCATCCGTGGAAATCCGCGCCGAGGTGCGGTGCTCGGGCAAGACCGGAGTTGAGATGGAGGCGCTGACCGCCGTCTCGGTTGCCGGCCTGACGGTCTACGACATGGCCAAGGCGGTCGATCGGGGCATGCGGATCGACGCAGTGAGGCTCAGGGAAAAGGATGGCGGCCGCTCGGGCTCGGTGCGATTGGATTAGGGAGTCGAGCCGGCTACGAGAGCATTGAGTCAATGGAAGCGGGTCCGGCGCCCATCAGGATCAAGCTGATACACGCGAGGACCAACAACAGATCGAGCTCATAGCCCTGTTTGTCGGACGAGCCCTGGAAGGGCAGTCCCTCTTTGAATTTGTTGACGTAGGTGGCAACCATCATGTTGATCGCGAGCGGGATGGCGATCCAGGGAACGAGCAGTCCGGCCAGGAGTAAGACGCCGCCGACCAGCTCGATCGTCGCGACGCCCGGCCCGGCGAGTTTCGGGAAGGGCACGCCGAGCGAGTCCAGCCATCCGGAGAATCCGCCGATCCCGCGCCGGAATTTGCCCAGTCCTGCATCGATGAAAATGATGCCCAGTACGATTCGCAGTGGAATCGGAGCCCATTCGATGATCTCGGCGCCGAAGGGAGCCGTCAGCCATTCGCCTGCATCCATGCTTCACTCCGCTTCGACCGTTCTTGGACAGTGGTTGGACCGGGGCAGAGACTGCTCTGAATTAAGCTGGATTCTAGTTGAGTCGACAACCGATCTGAGGCGAACGAACGAAGGAGTGCAGTCATGGGCAAGTTCGCGGACGCGATCCGTGACCGGCGCAAGGGTGGACAGCGGCGGCTGGGGTTTGGCGCTGCGTCCGACGGGCGCCAGCCGACGATGCTGGTCGGGACGATCGGCATGGTTGAGGGTGCAGACTTCTGCCTCGCGCTGAACGATGCTGACTGCTCGGCGGCGGCATCGTCTGGTGTGGCGGTCTGGGGTGTGCGACTCGATGCCCTGACCGCTGACGGTGTCGGAGCCGCCAAAGAGAGCGGCGCCGCTTTTGTATCCTTCGAATTGGACGGCGCCCGCGCCGATGCCATGCTCGACGAGGACGTGGACTACGTCGTCAGGCTGAGCGACCTGCGCATTGAAGAGGCGGAAGCGCGCGCGCTGGGCAGTCTGAGGCCGGCCGAGCTCGCGGTCGAGGTTGAGTTCCCGGTCGGCCTGAGCACGATCCTGGAACTGCGTCGGCTGGCACTATTGACCTCTGTGCCGTTAGGCGTGAAATGCCCGGCCGACATCTCAATAGGCGACATCGAAGCGCTGCAAGATTCTGGCGTGGCTGTGTTCGTGCTCGACCGGGACGTTTCCCCGGACGACCTTGCGGCGGTCAAGCAGCGTATCGCCGAGTTACCCGAGCGCAAACCGAAGCGGAATGAGGATGCGCAGCCGCTGATCCCGACGGTGCGCCCTCGCGGGGACGAGGGAACCAGCGACGACTAACGGGTCGCTCAGTCTCTGAAGACGCTGCGGTTGGTCGGTTCCAGCGAACTGCGCGAGTTGCCGGTCGCCATGCGCAGGAAGTAGATCAGTCCACCGGCGACGGCGATGCCGATCAGGATCGCGATCGTCCAGAGGACCAGCGCCTGACTGGACTTGGCCGTGCCCGGCGCTTCGAGCGGGTCGCCTTCGATCGGCCCCAGCGTGTGGTCGACGCTGAAGCTGTAGGACGAGATCACGTCGATGCTCTCGCCATCGCCAAGCAATCGCACACGGTAATGAACATCGAGTACTCCGTCGCCTTCGGCGTGGATCGGGACGACCAATGTGCGCTGGCTATAGGTCGAGATGCTGGGGCGGCCGTCGTCGACCCGTTGACCGGCGCTGTCGGTGACCTCGACGTGGTGAACTCCCTTTACCTGCGCCAGCGGGCGGTTGAACGTGAGGAGCAACTGGTGCGGCGCTTCGGCGACGGTCGTGCCACGCTCCGGTTCTTCCCGTATCAGGTTCTCGCTCGCGCTCGTCGGGCTGAGCAGGGCCAGGGCCGTCGTCGCGACGAGGGCGCCGATCAGCACCAGCAAGGCTCCGAAGGTGCGAACGCGAGCGGTCATGAGCATCTCTCCGACACTGATCCTACGAACGGATCGCGTTGGCGACAAGGTCAAGCTTCGGGATCAAGCACGATTCTGGGCACACGAACTGTGATGCTGGTGAAGATCTCGTAAGGGATTGTGCCCAGTTGACGCGCCAGGTCCCATGCGCTGAGCGAATCGCCGCGGTCTAGTCCAATGATCGTGACGACATCTCCGACACGCGCATCGACGATGTCGGTCAGATCGATCATCGCGCAATCCATACAGATCGCGCCCCGAATCGGCGCGCGCCGACCCGCGACGAGCACCTCTCCACCGGGCGAAAGAGCGCGGCGCAAGCCATCCGCGTATCCGGCCCCAATGACACCGATTCTTGAGTCCCGTTCGGCCGTCCAGAGGCCGCCGTAGGACACCGTTTCGCCTCGAGGGACATGGCGAATGGACTGCAGACGGGTACGCCACGACAGTACCGGTCTCAGGTGATTGGCCCGCGGATGCGCGAGTTCCGGCGCCGGATCCATGCCGTAGAGTGCGATGCCGGCGCGGACGAAGTCCAATCCAGTTTCCGGCAGGTTGAAGGTGGCCGCTGATGCCGCAGCATGACGCAGCGGCGCGTCAATCTGCTCCGCGGCCTGTTGAAATCGCCGGAAGGCTTCAAGGGTCTCGTTCGAGTCGGCGTTGCCAGCGTCGGAGAAATGGGTGAAGACCGCCTCGAGCGTGAGGCGCTCCTGGCGGCGCACAGCCATGGCCAGCGCTTCCGCTTCATCGATCGGTCGGCCAAAGCGCTGCATGCCCGCGTCGAGGTTGAGGTGAACCCGGATTTCAACGTTCGTTTCCTTCGCGGCATCGGCCAGACGGACCGAGGTCTCATACGAGTCGACGACGGCGGCAATGTTGAACCTTGCGATGGCGGGCGGGTCTTCCTCGAGTACGGGTCCCAGGCAGACGATGTCGGCGTCAATACCGGCCTCGCGAAGCTCGACGGCCTCGTTGACGGTGAAGACGCACAGACGTGAGGCGCCGGCCTCGATCGCAGTGCGCGCGACCGGGACGGCTCCGTGTCCATATGCGTCGGCCTTGACGACTGCTGCGACTGCAGCCGGCGACGCTTGGCGCCTGAGGACATCGATGTTGTGGCGCAACGCTGGGAGGTCGATCTCGGCCCAACTCGTGGATGAGGTCGCAGGCATAGACGAGTCCGATAGCCGTCGCATGGGGGTACAGTGTCGGCAGGCGTGGGCGGGGATTCCGGGATCGTTGTGATGTTAGCCGTAGCGGTTGACGCTGCCGGACTTCTTCGGTGCAGGTTTCTCGGCCTGATCGCGTTGGTCTGTTGCGCCTTGATGTTCGCGATTGCGTGCTCGAGCGGCGATGAAGAGCGGCCTCAAGAGGAACCTCCTGCGCCGCAACCGCAGAGCCGTCCAGCCGCGCCGCCGCCGGAGGTCGTCGAGGAACAGCAATCCGTTGAGCCCGGTCCCGCAGAGCGGACTCGAACGGACCCGGTTGCACTGCTGGTGTCCGAAGCGGCCGCACTCGAGCACAACGGCTACTGGGAACAGGCGCTCGCGGTCCGTGATTCGGCGATCGCGGAGGGCGGAGCGCTGCGCGCCGAAGCGCTGACCTGGCTGAAGTTGGATTACGTGCGGCTGTTGTTGCGCCTCGACCGTCCGGAGGACGCGCAGCAGGCGCTGGTCAGTATCGGTGGATATCTGGGCCCCGAAGCGACTCGGCGGCACGCCCTGTTACGGGCCCGTGCTGCGCTCATGCTTACGCAAACTGACCTCGCCGTCGCGGCGATGAGCGAGTACGTCAACTCGGACAGTCCTGCCTGGGCGGTGATAGCCCTAGAGATAGCGAGGGCCCTGCAGCGAGCAGGTCGCGGCGCTGAGGCCATTGATTGGGCTGAACGAGCCCTGGGCGGCTCACTGGCCGCGCAGGATCGGTTGCGTGCGATCCATCTGGCGGCGACCGAACTAGACATCGCCGGAGAGGCCGAGCGTGCGCTGGCTCGTTATGACGAATTGCGGAAGGAGTCGCCCTGGCGCGATGATCAGGCAGCGGCCCTAAGCCGGACGGGCGCCTTGGAGAGGGATCGCGGCAACCTCGACGCTGCTCAAGAGGCTTGGTTCACTCTGGTCACCGCCTACCGGGACTACGCGGAGAGCTCCGAGGCGCTCACCCTGCTGCTGGGTTCCGGGGTGGAGGTCGATCAACTGACGATCGGCTTCATTCGATTCAGCGAAGAGCGCTATGAGGATGCACGCGACGCGATGCTCAACGTGCTCGGCTCGTCCGGTGAACTTAGCGAACAGGTGGCGGGAGAGTTCTACATTGCCGCCATTCACCAGCGGAACGGCGATCTAGCCAGCGCGGCGTTGGGGTACGAGGCCGTGATCGGTCGCGACGCGTCGGATCCGCTGGCGGCGGAGTCCGCCATGCGGCTGGCCGACTTCGCCATCGCGGAAGGCGACCACCTCACGGCCGAAGAGCACTGGCGATGGGTGATGCTCGAGCATCCGGAACACGAGCGTGCGCCCGAGGCGGCGCGGCGCTGGGCTTCGTTCGCGACGGCTCGCGGGCAGTGGGCGGAGGCGGCACTGCGCTTCCGCGACGCCGCCAACAGCGGCGCCGACTACTGGGGCGACAGGACGCGGCAGGAGTTGTTGTTCTGGTCCGCGCTGATGCACCGGGAAGCAGGAGACGTGGACACGGCCGCCGACCTGGCGGCGAAAGTCGCCGAGGTCGATCCCGCTGGCTACTACGGGCTGCGCGCGGCCGAGCTCTTCGAACTGGGCAGTCTCGAGATGATGGACCTCTCGACCGAGGAATGGCTCATGCGGCTGACCGGAGAGGCGGACCCGTCCCAGTTCAACATCGGGAATCTGCCAGAGTGGCAGGCGGCGCAGGATCTGCGTTTCGGAGGCTTTGATGACGCGGCCGACCGACTGCTGCTCGCCATGGTCGACGGCCTCGGGGGAGACCCCTGGGCGCTCGTGGATGCGGCTGAGTACATGTCCACGCGAGGCGAATTCTCCGCCTCAGCGAGAGCAGCAGAGCGGGTACTGGGGATTTTCGAACTGGACTGGACGGAGGCGCCGCCTGGGTTGCTGCGGCTTGCATACCCGCAGCCGTGGCCTGATGTCATGACGCTTCATGCGACGACCGAAGGCGTTGATCCTCTGCTGCTCTGGTCGTTGATTCGGCGCGAGAGTTTCTACGACCCGGACGCGAGCGGTCTGGCCGGCGAGGTCGGACTGACGCAGGTGATTCCGTTGACCGGGTCGGACATTGCTGCGGGGCTGGGCATTGAGTATCAGCACGACGACCTGGCGCGTCCCGAGTTGGCGATTCGCTTCGGCGCCTGGTATCTGAAGCGGCAACTGGATGGGTTCTCGAACGAACCGGTGATGGCGCTGGCGGCGTACAACGCTGGTCCGGGCAACGCCGCGCGCTGGGAGGATGCGGCAGCGCTGGCGGGTCCGGATGGATTTCTCGCGGCGCTGGACTTCAGCTCGACTAGAATGTATGTTCAGTACGTGATGGAAGCGCTGGCCGCTTACCGCGCCCTGGCAGAGTTCGGTGAGTAGTGGGTCGGCGCCCGGTCGCAGCGCTACGCAGTCCAGGCAACGCGAGCCGAACCGCGGGCTGGCGTATACTGAGCGGCACTTGTCCTACTGCTCCGCGTCGACCGGGCCTGTGTGTCCCGTGATGTGCCGAGGGAGATGATGCCGAAACGCACCTACCAACCCAAACGGATTCCGCGCAAGCGGGAACATGGATTCCTCAAGCGAATGTCGAGCCGCGGAGGACGCGCCGTGATCAAGCGTCGCCGAGCCCGCGGCCGTCGGCGGTTGACCGTCGTCTGAATACGTTTCGATCCGAATCCATGTTGGACCGCGCGCACAGGCCGCGTGAAGCACCAACGAACGATGCGTGGTGATCAGCGACTACGACGCAAGTCGGACTTCGATGCCGTGTTCCGAGACGGCATCTCGCGTTCCAGCGGCGTGCTGTCGCTGCGTGCCAGGCGGCGAGATGCCGAGTCGGTTGAGCTGCCTTGCCGGTTTGGCTTCGCCGTGAGCAAGCGAATGGGTGGCGCGGTGGTCCGTAACAGGATCCGCCGCCGACTCCGAGAGTCGGCGCGACGGCTGAACAACGAAGGCGCCTGTTGGGGCCTCGACATCGTGGTGATTGCTAGGCAAGGCGCGGCGGAGGCTGACTTTGATCGGCTGGATGACACGCTGCAACGCCTGCTCCGCAACTTGGTTAATCGGCTCTCCGGCGTATCAACGGCAACAGACGATCGGGAAGACGCCCCGTCAAGAGGTGCCTCTTGAGGCGGGTGGAACTTGGGATCTTGGTCCAATCGATGAGCCGACTGGCCGATCAGCTAACGATTCTTCTGCTCCGTGGTTATCAGGCCGTGCTGTCGCCGCTGTTCGCGGCGCTTGGATCAGAGTGTCGATTCGAGCCGTCTTGTTCGCAATACATGATCGATGCAGTGCGCTCGCGCGGCGCAGTCGTGGGCATGGGGCTAGGCCTCTGGCGGTTGTTGCGTTGCAATCCGTTCAATCCGGGCGGATACGAACCGGCGCCGGTGAGGCGCGAGGCGAGTCATGGTCAGGATGTTTCACGTGAAACAATCTGACCGCCTCAGTCGCCGACGTTGGATGCTGTCGGCGCTCCTGCTTCTGATTCCCGTACTGGTTGCCTGCGATGTCGCCGATCAGCCGGACGGCTGGGCCGCTCCGACGCCCGATCCGGTCGAACCGGAGATGCAACTACTGGTGCCGACCGGCGACAAGACGGTGGTCGCGCTCCGCCTCCTTGATGGCAATTTCGGGGCAGCGGCCTGGCAGTTCCCCGACGATGATGGCAACTTCCCGGGCCTGGACACAGAGATTGAGCCCGAAGCCTTTTATGCTGACCCGGTCTGGGTGGAATCGACCGACGAATGGCTGCTGGCGGGTTACTCCGACGGCGTGCTGTACGCCGTGCGGCGCGACGGTGAGTCGGCGCGAGTCGTGTTTCGGAGCAAGGCGCGTCTGGTTGCGGACCTCGTCGTCGACGGCACCAGCGTATATCTCGCCGATACCTCCTACCGGGTCTACGCGGTGGACATTGAGCAGCCGGGCGAAGCGATCTGGACCTGGAACGGCGACTCTGAGCTGCAAATCTGGGGCGGTCCGGCATTGGTCGACACGGACCGGGGACGACTCCTGATCGTGGCCGGGCTGGACGGCCGGGTTACCGCGATCAACGTTGACGGCCCGCTGGCCGGCTCGGAAGCCTGGCAGGTCAAGATTGACGGCGGCATTGCGGGAGCAGTAAGCGCTGCAGACGGCTTGGTTTACGTTGGCGGTCTGGACCGGTCGTTGTACGGCCTCGACGCGGCAACAGGTGGACAAGTCTGGGTGGCCAAGGCGTCGCACTGGCTCTGGGGCACTCCGTTAATCCACGACGGCGTGATGTACGTCACCGATTTGCGCGGAAATGTCTACGCGTTGGACACACGTACCGGCGCGAAGCGCTGGCTGGAGCCCTACGCGGCCGACGATCGGATTCGTGCGCAACCGCTGATTGTGGAGCGAGAGGACGGCGACGGCGAAGGGACTCTCGTGCTCGTGGCTCGAGGCGGCATGATTCATCAACTCAACGCAGCCGACGGCTCGTTGCTCAGGCAGTTCCGCCTCGAAGGGGCGAAGGACCTGATGGCGAACGCGATCCTGCGTGAAGACCGCATCCTGGTCAGCGACGAGGACGGCGTGCTCTACGCCGTGTTGCTCGGCGCCAATCAGGCCGTCAGGCTCTATCCGCAGAACTAGGCGACGATGGACATAATCGACTTCATCTGGAACGACATTTTGATCGGCCCGATCATGAATGGGCTGATCGTGATCGCCCATGCCGTAGACGACAACTACGGCGTCGCGATCATCCTGTTCACACTGATCGTGCGCGTGCTCACCTATCCCTTGACGCTGCGCCAGCTGCGCGCGACCCGCGGGATGCAGGAGATGCAGCCGCGCATGCAGGAGATCCAGAAGAAGTACAAGGATCCCAAGCGTCGCCAGGAAGAGTTGATGAAGGTTTACCGCGAGGCAGGCTTCAATCCACTTGGCTGTCTCTGGCCGTTGCTGGTCCAGATGCCGATCTGGATCGCGCTCTACCAGGTGCTGCGGCGGACACTGGGCGATACGCCGGAGCAGCTGTTGCGGCTCTCGAGCGACCTATACGACTGGGCGTACATCACCTCTGCGATTCCGATCAACCGGGATTTCCTCTTCTGGGACCTTGGTTCGTCGTCGCTGGAGCAATCGCTGCCGCTGGCGATCATGGTCGGGGCGACGGCCTACATCCAGCAGAAGGTCTCGACCGCGCGCATGGGCCCGCGCGATGAGCGGTCTGAGTCGATGAACCGCACGATGCTGTGGATGATGCCGTTCATGTTCGGTTTCTTCACGCTGCAAGTGCCGGCCGGACTGGGTCTGTACTGGTTGGTGACCTCGATCTTCACGATCCTGACGTCCTACTACTACTACTTCTACCGCCAGGGTCTGAAGTGGTCGTGGAAATGGCTGCTCTCATCGGAACCGCTGCCGGCTCCGGCCGCGGCTGCCGCAGCGGCGGGCGCCGCCGTGACCGTCGAAGCGAACGTGGAATCGACCGAGGACGTCGAACCGGCCCAAGCAGAACAGCAGGAGCGCCCGCAACGACGCCAGACCAGCGCGGCGCGCCGCCGTCGGCAGAGACGCCGGCGGGCGAACAGGTCGCGATGAGACAGATATCACGGGCCCGCCGCCGACCTAGTGAGCGAGCAGTCGGCGACGCCCGAGACACATGACAGCTGGAGAAGTGGCCATGGCGAACAGGGATACGATCGAGCAGGCAGGACGGACTGTGGATGACGCCGTCCAGGCGGCGCTGCGGCGGCTGGGCATGAGCCGCGCGCAGGTCGAGGTCGAGGTCCTCGAGGAGGGTCGGACCGGAATTCTCGGGATTGGCCATGCGCAGTCGCTGGTACGGGTGACGCCTCGCTCGGGCGTGCAGCGTGCGGGCGGCCGAAGCGACGATCCGGCCTTGCCGCGGATCGATGACTATTCTGATCTGACCGAGTTGGAAGGCGGCCGGTCGTCGGGTACGGCTGGGCGTGGTGGCCGGTCGACGGCTGGCAGACGTACCGGCGGGCGGCGCAGCGTGGTCCAACCGACGGCGGAAGAGCCTAGTTCGAGTTCGGACAGCCAGGGGAACGTTCAGCCAGATCACCGTTCTCGCTCGCGACCACGTGTGGCGACGCCAGCTTCGGGCACCCAGCGGGCTCGGGGCCGTGGACGTCAAGACAACCGTCGCCGAGGACAGAGCCGTGATGAAGCGCGCGAGCGGCAACCGGCGCGGGCGCCGATTGGTCCCTTCGAGTTGCTCGCCGATCCGGATTTCGAACCGAACGAGGCTCCCCGCGATTTCGCGGTCGAGGTGCTGACTGACATCGCCCGCCAGCTTGGTTTCGACGTTCAGGTCGCGGCGCGAGATCCCGAGACGCCGATGGATGGCTTGGGACACGCGGTTACTGTGCTGGACGTGACCCCGGTCGGCGACGAGGACCTGGGGTTGCTGATTGGGCGTCACGGCGCGCACGTCGCGGCGTTGCAGTACGTGGTCAATGTGATCGTGAGCCGAGCGCTCGACGGGAACAACCCGGTGACAGTTGACGTGGACGGCTATCGCCGGCGTCGCGAGACGGCGCTGGAAGAGATGGCGCAGCGGGCAGCGTCCGAGGTACGGGAGAGCGGTCAGCCGGTCACACTGGGCGTGATGCCGGCTGCTGAACGCCGGATCATCCACCTGCAGCTCCAGGACGACCCGGAACTGAAGACGGAGTCGCAGGGCGAGGGCACGTCCCGTCGGGTGCGAATTCTGTACCGTGACGACTAGTCGCGATTAGGCGACGTAACGGGTTGACCATTATCCTCGGCGAAAAGCCGACGGAGGCGCGTTGACGTGAGTGTGGTCGCGGTCGCGAACCAGAAGGGTGGAGTCGGCAAGACGACGACGACGGTCAATCTGGCGGCCGCTGCAGCTGAGATGGGTCGGCGCACCCTTGTCATTGACGCCGACGCACAAGCCAACGCCACCTCCGCCCTGGGCGTCGCGACTTCCGGAGCGCATGTGTATGACGCGCTCCTGGGAGAGATCCCGCTCAGTCAATGCATCGTCTCGACTGTTTGGCCGGAGCTTGACGTCGCGCCATCCTCGATAGACCTGGTCGCTGCCGAGCTTGAGCTCGCCGGCCGACCGCAGCGCGAGTTCATCCTACGCGCCGCGTTATCGGAAGTTGCCGAGGCGTACAACCTGGTCCTGATTGATTGCGGTCCGTCACTGGGATTGATGACGGTTAACGCACTGGTGGCGTCTGACGCGGCAATTGCGCCCGTGCAGTGTGAATACCTTGCACTCGAAGGCTTATCTGCGTTACTGGAGACGATCCGGCGCGTGCAGATGCATTTGCATCCGGGACTGCAGCTGCTGGGCGTTGTGGCGACTATGTACGACGGCCGTACCAGGTTGTCGCAGGATGTTGCGGCGCAGTTGAAGTCGCATCTTAGTGCGACCTTCGACACGATCATTCCACGCTCGATTCGCCTCTCCGAGGCGCCGAGCCATCAGCGGCCGATCATTGATTACGCACCACGTTCGCGAGGCGCGGAGGCGTATCGGGAGCTGGCAGAAGAGTTGTTGGTTCGCCTTTCGGAGCTGCCTGCATCGACGTTGTATGCGAACCGTGTTGGGGATGGAGCATTGAAATGACGGCGCCGAAGTCAAGTCTTGGACCAGTGCGGCCCGGGGACGGCGCGCCGCAGTCAGGTCGGCAATGGATCACGCCACCCGTACGGCGAGGCCTGGGTCGGGGGCTGGACACTCTGATTGCGGGTTCTTCGGATTCGAGCGACGGCCAGACGCGTGCGCCGATTGGCTCAATCTCGCTCAATCCGGCCCAGCCGAGACGGGACTTCGACCCGGAGCAACTGCAACAGCTGGCGTCGAGTATCCGCGAGCACGGAGTATTGCAGCCGTTGCTCGTGCGAGCGGACGAAAGCGGGGGATATGTGCTGATCGCCGGGGAGCGCCGCTGGCGCGCGGCCGCCTTGGCAGGCGTCGAGACGGTTCCGATCGTTGTTCATGAAGACGTGAGGGGCGACGAGCAAGAGAATCTGACGCTGGCCCTGGTCGAGAATGTCCAGCGCTCGGACCTGAACCCGATCGAGCTGGCCAATGCGTTCGAGCAGCTCAATGACGCCGGCTGGACGCAGGAACGGATCGCAACGCAGGTGGGGAAGAGCCGGGCGTCGGTCGCGAATTTGGTGCGCCTGCTGCGATTGCCTGATTCGGTGCAGGTGATGATCGCGTCGGGCTCGCTCAGCGAGGGTCATGGCCGCGCTCTGCTGCCTGCGCCAATGTCGGAGCGTTCTTCATTGGCCGAGCGAGCGGTCGCGCGCGGCTGGACGGTGCGTCAGCTTGAGGGAGCGGTTGGCAAGCTGACGGAGACTCAGAGGAAGTCGAGCTCTGGGACGAGTGAGCGCTCGCCGCTCGTGCTCAGCGCTGTGCGACGACTCGAGGCTGCGCTGGGCACGAAGGTGGAAGTTCGCGTCGGTCGGAATGGAACGGCCGGCGGCGGACGGATCGTTGTTCACTGGTACGACGAAGAACAGCTTGAGGCACTGACGTCGCAGGTCAGCGGGTCGCCATTCGAGGACGAAGCGGACGCCGAGTCGTTCAGCATCTAACCGGGATTGTTTGCCTTATTCGGACGGCTTTGAGTCCTGGTCGGGCTGATTGACTGCTCGGCGGGAGCGGCGACGACGCTGGCGCGGTCTCTGACCGTCAGCCTCGGAACGCTGTGGGGGGGCGGCGGCGTTTTCGGGCGGATCGCCAGACTGCTTGTTAACAACCTGCGCCTTGCGACGCCGTCTGCGTCGCGATGGCCGCTTGGCGGGGGTCTCCGTCGCACCATCCTGTTGTGGTTGCGACGATTCTGACGTCGTCGACTCTCGGCGATCCTCGTTCTCGAATGTCGATTTGGACTTTCGCGAACGTCTCCGCCTGCGACGTTGAGGACGCTCGGCCGCAGAGTCAGACGAATCGGACTCCTGGGCCGGGGCTGCGGCCTCGCGCAGGGCGGCGGCACGCGCTTGATCATCCTTTTGGGCGCTCTCAGCGTCGAGCAACGCCTGATTGGGGGCGTCCTCGGTTCGCACGGCGAGGCCGATTTCGGCCGCCGGTACGTCGACCCGCTGCGGGTGGTCGTCGAGTGCGATCGTGACCTTTTGCTGGAGCACGTTGAGTTTGATCACCTTGCCCATGCCGGCGGGGGTCGTGACGCGCTTGCCAACACGGGGCAGGGTGCCGCGCATTTCGCGGTAGACCTCGTGCTCAAAGGTGAGGCAGCAGAGGAGGCGGCCGCAAACGCCGGAGATGCTGTCGGGATTGAGGGAGAGATCCTGATCCTTGGCCACGCGGATGCCGACGTGGGGGAAGTCGGTCATCCAACTGGAACAGCAGAGGCGCAGCCCGCAGATGTCGTAGCCGTCGACGAGGCTGGCTCGCTCGCGCTGGTTGGCCTGCTGCATGTGCAGACGGACGTCGTACTTGTCTTGCACGTCATCCAGCATGGCGCGGAAGTCGACGTGGTCGGGCGCCTGGAACCAGGCGGTGCCCTGGTCGCCCTGGAGGTTCAGTTCGATCGCGACCGGATAGAGACCGAGGTCGTCACGAACAGCGGTGGTGCGCATGTCCTGGAGGATGTGGTCGGCGCGTTGCGCCTGCTCGGCGGCCTGTTCGCGGTCGTCGGCATCGGCGATTCTGACGATCGGTCGGACGTCACGCGGGACGGAGCTAGATGACGCGTCGTCGTCGGGGACGGTGACGACGCGTGCGAGCTGGTCTCCGCGCGAGCGGTCGACGACTACGTAGTCGCCGGGAAAGACCTGGCCGCGGGGCGCGGCGAAGTGATAGATGCGGGCCGCTTCGCGGATGCGGATGCCGATGACAACCTGTGCGTCGAGCGGAGCCTCGGCTCGCTCCTCAGACGGTGCGAGGGGCGGCTCTTGGGCGTTCGCTTCGGTTTGTTCGTGGATCGGTTCGGCGTTGGATTCTCCTACAGGTGAACAAGCGGGATCGTCCGCGGACGCTTCGGCGTCGGTTTGACTGTTGGAGCCGTCGTCAGGATGTTGATTCATGGGGACTCTCTGGGGGTCGGGATGTTGAGCAGCAGGACATCAAGCGCGAGTCGGGCGTTGACACCCTGTTGGATGAGCGCGCGAGTGCGTTGGATCTTCTCCAGAAACTGGCTTAGGTCACGTTGATCGTACAGGGCTGCGGCCCGCTGGATTCGCGTTGTTTGCGAAATATGGATCAAGGCCTCGTCCTGATCGGTCTGGCGCAACCAGAGATCGCGCCACCAATCGGTCCAGGCCTCGAGGATCAATTCGACATTGGCGATGCTCTGAGGCGTGGCTGAGCGGCCCACGAGTTGCTCGGACCAGTTCAGTCGCTCAGCCCGATCGGACTCGGCGATTCGCACGGCGTCATCGATCTGGGCTGCGCGCAGGGTGACGGGATCGCCTTCGCGGAGGTTGACCTGCAGCCAGCCCGGGCGGCCGCGAGCGAGGCGGTTGAGTTCGGCGCGGCGCTCGGGCTGGACGGGCAGATCGAGGCCTTCGGTTAGGGCCCACTGGTCGATCCACTGGTTCAACTGTTGGGTCGGCAGCGGCGAGAGGGTGAGCGTTCGACATCTTGAGCGGATGGTCTCCGAAAGCTGGGCCTCCTGCGCCGTGAGCAGGATGAAGTGCACGCGGTCGGGCGGCTCTTCGAGGGTCTTGAGGAACGCGTCGGCGGCATCGGAGGTGAGCGCCTCGGCGGGATTGATGATGAAGATGCGCCGGTCGGCCTCGAACGGGGCCAGGGTCGCGGCATGTTCGATCCGACGGATGATGCAGATGCCGATGGTGCGTGAGTTGCGATGGTCGTGGTCCGATTCGGCGCAGAGTGCGCCGGGTGCGATGACTTCGACGTCGGTGTGCTGCGGGGCGAGCGCCGGATGAGCCGGGTCGTGGAGCCGTTGGCAAGTACGGCAGGCCCGGCAAGGACCAGCTTGCGCGAGGTTGGCGGATTCGCAGAGCAGGGCCTGCGCTGTGCGAATGGCGAGGTCGCGCTTGCCGACACCGCTCGGGCCCGCGATTAGCAGGGCGTGCGGGAGCCGGCCCGACCCGAGCATGGCGGTGAGGGTTCGGCCGGCGAGGGAATCGGCGTGCGGACCCCAGTTGCTATCCACCTGCGCGGAAACGGTCATCAGAGTTCAAGGTGTAGCAGATCGTCGAGGGTCTGACGGCGGCGGACGAGTCGGGCGTCGCCGTCGTTGACCATCACGATTGCCGGACGCAGGGAGAGGTTGTAGTTGCTCTCCATGGCGACCTGGTAAGCGCCGCTGGCGGGCAGAGCGATCAACTCGCCAAGTTGTAGGGATGGCAACTGAGCGTCGCGGACGAGGACGTCACCGGACTCGCAGAACTTGCCGGCGATCGTGGCGGTCAGGCTGGGAACGGTGTTCATCTGCTCGGCGGCGGCAGCTTCGTAGCGGGAGTCGTACATGGCGGGCCGAATGTTGTCGGACATGCCGCCGTCGACGGTGACGTAGTCGCGGGTGTCGGGGATGTGCTTGCGGCTGACGACCGAGTAGAGGGCGACGCCGGCGCGGCCGACCACGGAACGTCCCGGCTCGATGTGGACATCAGGAACCGGCAACCCATGGGTGTCGCAGGCGGTGTGGATGGCCTCGGCGATCTGGACGGCGTAGCGCTCGGTCTGGGGAGCGAGCTGGTCGGCGGTGTATGTCAGGGCCATACCGCCGCCGGGCGAGAATTCGCGCCATTCGTAGCCGTGACGCTCTTTCATCTCGGCGGCGAATTGGCCGATCGTGGCGATGCCGTCGGCGTAGGGCTCGAGGTTGAAGAGGGGCGAGCCGAGATGGATGTGGAACCCGGTCAGGTCGAGGAAGGGGGCTTGGAGCGCGCGGACGAGGGCGGCTTCGGCCTGTCCGGAGGGGAGGGGGAGGCCGAACTTGCTGTCGCGCAGGCCGGTGGTGGTTTTGACATGGGTCCGGGCATCGACGCCGGGCGTGATGCGGAGCATGATTCGCTGTTCGGCGGCGCGCGCGCGGGTGAGTTCGTCGAGCAGGGCGAGTTCGTCGTCGTTGTCGACGATGATCCGGCCAACGCCGTGTTCGAGGGCGTACTGCAGCTCGTCGCGGGTTTTGCCGTTGCCGTGGAAGGCGATGTGTTCGGGGTCCATGCCTCCGGCGAGCGCGATATGGAGTTCGCCGGCCGAAACGACGTCGAGGCCGAAGCCTTCCTCAACGAGCAGCGCGGTCAAGGATGGACTGAGCCAGGCTTTGCCGGCATAGTGAGCGCGCGCTCCGTCGAGATGGCTCTGGAAATCGCGCAGGTAGTCGCGACAGGTCTGCCGAATCGTGTGCTCGTCGTAGACGTAGAGCGGGGTGCCGAAGGCCGCGGCGAGGTCCCGGACATTGCATCCGCCGATTTGCAGCACGCCGGCGGGGTTGGCGCGGGCGGTGAGCGGGAGGACATCGGCGAGCGCGTCGATCGGCGCCAGTTTCGGCACCAGTTTCGGCGCCTGGTTAGTCGCCTGGTCGGTCGCCTGGTCGGTCGCCTGGTCGGTCATGGAGGCACCCGTTCGCTGGCTGGACGGTGTTCAGGATGTCCAAGTTTGTCTAAGGTTGTCTAATCTTGTCCAATCCTGTCTAACTGTGTCCAATCCTGTCCAAATCTGTCTAACGTTGTCCAGCCTGATTGCGCGCGGTTGCGGTTGCCTGGTGGGCCGGTTGGACAGTTTCGCGGGAATTCTTTCTGCAGGGCGCGAGATCGCGCGGATATGCCGCGCATTACTGGCGATCGTGGATTTCGGGTGGACAGTTTTGGGTGATCGAGGAGTAGTTTTTGCCGGTTGAGAGCAGCATCGGGCCGACGGCGAGCGGACGGATGGTTTGTTCGGTGCGGCGTCGGGCACCCAGGCCAGGTCGAAGGCGAGCGTGGGACCGCTGAGATGGGCAGGACGGGCTCGGCTTTCGTTTCGCGGGTTACAAAGCACAAACGTACTATGGAAAGCGACAGTTGTCAAGCGCGTCGGATGAGGACGCAGGAGCAAGCGAAGGGGATTGGCGATGGGATTGGTCTTAGAAGATCCTGCGGTCTGGCTATGCTGCGAACAGTTGGCAGACGGCTGACTGATTGGAGTGGGTGATGAGCATGGAGTTGCACGCGGAGTCGCGTCTACTGCGAGTGTATTCGCGGGTGGTGGTGATGCAGATGTCGTGGGGGCCGTTCGAGAACAATGCGTTTGTGCTGGTTGACAAAGGCACCGGCGAGGCGGCGATCATCGACGCGGTGGCGCAGCACGAACTGGTGATGGCCGGCGTGGAGCAGTCGGGCGCGACGCCGAAGATGGTGCTGTTTACGCATTCGCATCCCGATCACATCAAGTCGTACCACGAGTTGCGGGAGCGGCTGGGGCCGAACGTGCCGTACTACATGCACACCTCGGACACCGTCGCGGACGAGCAGCATCCCTGGTTAGAGACCGATCTCGACATCGACATTCACCTGGAAGGCGGGGAGACGATCCTGCTGGGCAGCTCGGAGTTCGAGGTGCTGCACACGCCGGGCCACACAACCGGCTCAGTCTCCTACTACAACCCCGATCCGGACGACCCATACTGCGTGGTCGGCGACACGCTGTTCCCCGGCGGTCCGGGGAACACGCGCGGGATGCCGCAGGTGACGCAGGAAGTGCGCTCGATTGTGACCAGGCTTTACGGGCTGCCGGAGCAGACAGTGACGTTCAATGGTCACGGCGAGGACACGACGATTGGCGCCTCGATCGACGAGTTTGTTCAGGGTGCGATGGCGCACACGATCGTGCGGGACGACGCCTCCGGCGATACGACGTGGGGTGGGGCGTAGTGGCGCCCGCAGCGGACGGAGCGCCTCGAACCACGGTTTTGGACAACGGCCTGCGAGTCCTGTGCGCGCCGATGGCGTCGGCGCGGTCGGCCTCGGTGTCGCTCTACGTGGGCGCGGGCTCGCAGTACGAGCGCGATGAGTTGGCGGGGGTGTCGCACCTGGTCGAGCACTGCGTGTTCAAGGGCTCGGAGCTGCACCCGTCGGCGGCGGATATCTCGATGGCGGTCGAGGGCGTGGGCGGCTACATCAACGCGGGCACCGACCGCGAGCTGACGGTCTACTACGCGAAGGTGCCGGGACCGGACTGGGGGACGGCGGTCGACGTGATCGTCGATATGGTGTCGCGTCCGAAGTTCAAACGGGAGGAGTTGGAGAAGGAGCGCTCGGTGATCCTGGAGGAGCTGGCGCAGGTCGAGGATTCGCCCTATCAACTGGTGGCCGAGCTGCTGTCGGAGGTGATGTGGCGGGGGACGCCGCTCGGCCGGGATATCGCGGGGACGCCAGAGTCGGTCAATGCGATTCCATATGAAGAGACGGTCTCGTATTGGCAGGCTCAATACTCGCCCTGCAATGCGCTGGTTTCGGTGGCCGGGGAGATCGACGCGGACGCTGTGCTGACGCGGGTGAGCGGGCTGACGTCGAACTGGTCGGCGGCCGAGGCCGAGCATCGGCGGGCCGCGCCCCTGTGCAGCGACGACGAGCGAGTTGCGGTACGGATCAAGGAGACAGAGCAGGCGCAGATCAGCATTGGTTTGCCTGCGATGACCTCGAGGCATCCGGATCGTCATGCGCTGGGACTGATGACGGCGATGCTGGGCGACGGGATGAGTTCGAGGTTGTTCCTCAAGGTGCGAGAGGAACTGGGGCTGGTCTACGACATTCACTCGTCGCTGGCGTTGTTGCTCGATTCGGGTGTGTTGCAGGTGTCGATGGGGGTTGATCCGGAGAACGTGGAGGAGGCGCTGCGGGCGACGCTGGGTGAGCTCTCGCGCATGCGCGACGGGGTGCCCGAGGCTGAGCTTGAACGGGCCCGACGGCTCGCGGCGGGCCGAATGTTGATGGGGATGGAAGATACGCGCGCGGTCTCGGCCTGGAACGGCAGCCAGGCGCTGCTGCACGAGGAGGTGTGGTCGGTGGATGAGGTGAATGCGCGTTACCAGGCCGTGACGCGGGAAGATATCGAGCGGCTGGCCAACGAGTATCTGCGAGAGGACGAGTTGCGGCTGGCGGTGGTTGGGCCGTCGGGCGAGGCGGAGCGGTTTGAGGAGCTGTTGCGGTACTAGCCGACCTGGTGGATGAGGGCGCGGAGGTGGTTGATTTCTCCGGC
This sequence comes from Dehalococcoidia bacterium, assembly GCA_034428415.1. Classification (GTDB taxonomy): domain Bacteria; phylum Chloroflexota; class Dehalococcoidia; order Bin125; family Bin125; genus Bin125. The sequence continues at coordinate 7,240 of DAOUHS010000124.1, read as the reverse complement.
GTGGTAGACGTCGTGGACGGCGATAGCGTCGAGGATGCGTCGGGTTTGCCATTGCTCGCCCCAGTAGGTGGGGCGCGGAGCGACGAGTTCGTGGTCACCCTCAAGCTTGACGACCGAAGCGATCACGTTGAGGTGAGCGACTTCCAACCATTCCAGCAGGTCCTCAAAGGAAGCGCTGCTGACTGGATCATCGTGGGGCCAGGTGGTCCAGAAGGTATAGGTTGCGTCGCCGAAGGCGTGGTTGGCGTGCATCAGTTTGACGGCGCCGCAGTGGATCATGAGGTCGCGCATGGTGCGCCCACCGCCGGGGATGACGGTGTCGAGGTCATCGGTGGTGACGGAGGAGAGATTGGCGATGAGCGAGTGTTCGGTCTTGTCTTTGAAGGATTGGTCGAGGCTCCAGATGAGATGTTCGAGGACGTCTCTTGACATAACGGCGTCTACTTCTCACTCCCTATAAGACGCTGATCAGTTCTTCTGAGGGCGCGCGGCGTTTGGCGATCAGGTCGCCGAGCTTGAGTTCGCAGAGTGCGGCGGCGTGCTCCATGCCGCAGACGTTGCAACCGTCGCGGCAGTCGGCGGTGGTCAGTTCTTTCCAGGTTCGCTGCCATTCCTTGCGCAGGAAGGCTTCGGAGACGCCGGAGGCGATGTGCATCCAGGGGAACCGTTCCCAGAGGTCGCGCTCACGGTGGCAGTAGAAAGCGGGGTCGAGACCCTCTTTGGCCATCGCGTCCCACCAGAGCCGTTCCTGGAAGTGTTCGCTCCAGGCGTCGAAGCGGGCGCCGTTGCGCCAGGCGGTTTCGATGACCGGGGCGAGGCGACGGTCGCCGCGTGAGAGGACGCCCTCGAGGATTGATTCCTGTGGGTCGTTCCAGCTCAGGTCGAGGCGGGCGCGTCGGGTCATCTGCTTGAGCAGTTGGTGCTTTGGATCGAGCTCGGCCGGTGTTTCCTGTCGGGCCCACTGGAAGGGCGCGTGGGCCTTGGGCACGTGGTTTGAGGTGGAGACGCGGACGCGGGCGCGATTGCCGACGATCTGGCGGCCGATCTGCTTGACCTGGGCGGCCCAGTCGACGATGCCTTCGACGTCGGACATGGTCTCGGTGGGCAGGCCGACCATGAAGTAGAGCTTGATCGAGGTCCAGCCCTGCTCGAAGGCGTTGCGGGCGGCGTCGAGCAGATCCTGCTCGTCCACGACCTTGCTGACGGCGTTGCGGAGGCGCTGGGAGCCGGCCTCGGGCGCGAAGGTCATCGAGTGTTTCTTGCGCGGCGAACAGAGCAGGGCGACATCGACGCTGAAGCTGTCGACGCGCGTCGAGGGCAGAGAGACGCCGATGTCGTCGCCGAATTCGGCGCGCAGGGCACGGACGATGCCCTTGATCTGCGAGTGGTCGGTGGATGAGAGGGAGACGAGGGAGAGGTCGTCGAAGCCGGTGTTGCGGAAGAGTTCCTTGGCTCCGGCGACGACTTCCTCGGGCGTGCGTTCGCGCAGCGGCCGGTAGATCATGCCGGCCTGGCAGAATCGGCAGCCCTGGGTGCAGCCGCGCTGGATCTCGATACCGGCTCGGTCGTGAACGGTCTGCAGGTAGGGGACGATCGGTTTGGTCAGGATTGGCGGGAGTCCTTGGAGGAAGCGCTTGATGACTGGGACCGAGGCTGCGTCGTCGGTGGCGAAGACTTCGGCCGGCGTGCCGTCGGCTTCGTAGCGCCACTCGTAGAAGCGCGGGACGTAGACGCCTGGCGTTCGGGCGAGGGCTCGCAGCAGGTCGAGTCGGGATGCGCCCTGCGATTTGGCTTCGTGCAGGAGCTGGTTGACCTCGAGGATGACGTCTTCGGCTTCGCCCAGGATGAAGGCGTCGATGAATGGCGCGAGCGGTTCGGGGACGAGGGCGCCGGAACCTCCGGCGAAGATGATCGGGTCGTCCTCGGATCGGTCGAGGCTGCGGATTGGGATGCCTGAGAGGTCGAGCATCTCGAGGATGTTGGTGTAGGTGAGTTCGTAGGAGAGGGAGAAGCCGAGGGCGTCGAAGTCGCGCAGGCCGCGCCGGTTCTCGAGCGAGAAGAGTGGTTGGCCGTGGCTGCGGAGACTGTCGGCCATGTCGGGCCAGGGGGTGTAGCAACGCTCGGCGAGGGTGTCGGGTGTGTGGTTGAGGATGTCGTAGAGGATGGCGAGTCCGCCGTTGGACTGGCCGATGTCGTAGAGGTCGGGGTAGATCAGCGCCCAGCGAACGGATCGCTCGTTCCAGTTGTGTTCGATCACGTTCCACTCGCCGCCGACGTAGCGGGCGGGCTTGGAGACTCCACGGAGGAGGGGGTCGATATCAATGGTGGGCATGGTGGGTTCACGCTATCAGAGGGCGGGTCGCGTTCTGCATCGAGCAGTGAGTACGGTTGGCTGATCCCGGGTTGAGCCGGGTTGCGGCGGCGGCTGGAAACAACGTCGGGTGTGACGGGCGCCTGTAGGGCCCTCACCCTCTCCCTCTCCCAGAGGGAGAGGGGATCGGAAGCTGCGTTGTCGGGGGGAGTGGGATTCCGACAGGAGACAGGGCGGGGTGGAATCCTGTATGGTTGGAGGTGCGCAGGAATGCGCCTGGATTTATTGGGCGGTTGACCGCTCTGGACTGATTGGCGGCCGCATGGCCGCCATTTTCTTTGCTGGGGAATGTCGTGGTGGCGTCTGCGTTTCGATTGTGGGAGCGGCTGCTCTATCCGTTGACGTGGATTCGGCAAGGGATCGGGCGTTCGCTGTCAACGCTGGAGATCCTGTTGGGCGGATTTGGGCTGGTCGCGGCGCTGGTGGCGGCGTCGCTGCTGTCGACGGTCCTGGACAACCTGCCGGGGGCGGCGGGCGACTTTGCGCCGATCGGCGTGGCGATCTTGCTGGCGCCGATCGGGGTGGGGGTGGCGCTGGGCCGGCGGGCGGAGGTGGAGCGGTTCGTGAACACGGTACGGGGACGGGCGGAGTCGGTGGCGCTGACGCGCCCGGCGGCGCCGTCGGAAGTGATCCTCGATACCTCGGCGATCATTGACGGCCGAATCGCGGAGGTGGCGAGCAGCGGGTTCATTTTGGCGGAGATCGTGGTGCCGCGCTTCGTGTTGGACGAGCTGCGTCGGGTGGCGGACAGTTCCGATTCGCTGAGACGCGGCCGGGGGCGAGCGGGTCTGGAGTTGTTGTCTCGGTTGCAGGGAGAGGAGGCCGTGTCGACGGAGATCGTGGACGACGGGTCGTCGGAGGCGGACGGCGATGTGGATGCGCGTCTGGTGCGGATGGCGTTGGAGCGCGGCGCGGCGCTGGCGTTGACGGACTCCAATCTGGCGCGGGTAGCGGAGCTGGAGGGCGTGCGGACGCTCAACCTCAACGTGCTGGCCAATGCGGTGAAGACCAACGTGCTGCCGGGGGAGTCGCTGAGGGTGGAGGTGATTGAGGCGGGCCGGGGCGACAATCAAGGGGTCGGATACCTGTCGGACGGGACGATGGTGGTGGTGGAAGATGGGGCGGAGGCGATTGGCCAGGTGCGTTCACTGGTGGTCAAACGGGTGATTCAGACACAGGCGGGGCGAATGGTGTTCGCGCAACTGGCGGCCGAGGAAGACCCGGAATGAGGTCGAGAGCGTGAGGCCTGTCGGATGAGAGTGGGGGCAATCATCCTGGCGGCGGGCAGCAGCCGTCGGATGGGCGGCGGCGACAAACTGTTTGCGGACCTGGCCGGGCGTCCGGTGCTGAGCTGGAGCCTGGCGGCGTTCCAGGACTGCGAAGCGATCGACGACATCGTGGTGGTGACGTCGGATGCGAACCGTCGGGCGGCGGCGGAGCTCTGCCGGGGGCTGGATAAGGTCCGCGCGCTGGTGGCCGGCGGCAAGGAGCGACAGGATTCGGTCTGGGCGGGGCTGTCATTGCTGCGCGGCGTTGGACTCGTGGCCGTGCATGACGGGGCGCGCCCGTTGATTACGGCGGAGGGCGTCAGCGGTTGCATCGACGGGGCTCGCAGCGGGGTCGGCGTGATTGCGGGCGGAGCAGCGGTCGACACGATCAAAGTGGTTGACGAGCGGGAGCGGATTCGGGAGACGCCGGAGCGATCGTTGTTGCGGGCGGTGGCGACGCCGCAGGTGTTTCGTGCGGCGACGCTGCGGCGTGCTCACGAAGCCGCACGGCGCGAAGGCGTTCTGGCCACCGATGACGCCGCACTGGTCGAGCGGCTGGGCGAGACGGTGGTGGTGCACGATGTCGGCCCGCCCAATCCGAAGATCACGTCGCCATTGGACCTGGTGGTCGCCGAGGCGCTGCTGGGGATTCGCTATGAGGTGCGGACGGGGATTGGGATTGACTCGCATCGGTTTGATCCAGAACGGAAGCTCGTGCTGGGCGGTGTTGAGATTCCTGAGGCGGAGGGTCTGGCCGGCCACTCGGATGCGGATGTGCTGACCCATGCGATCATTGATGCGCTGCTCGGCGGAGCGGGGTTGGGCGACATCGGCGCGCGCTTCGGAACCTCTGATCCGGAGTGGGCGGGGGCGGACTCTATGCGGATGCTTGGGTTGGTATTGGAGCAGCTCTCGGCGGTAGGCGCGGCGCCGCAGTCGGTCGATGCGACGGTGATCGCGGAGCGACCACGACTGCGTCCGTACATCGACTCGATGCGGACGCGACTGGCGCAGGCGCTGGGGCTGGATGTGTCGGCGGTCAATGTTGCGGCGACGACGGCGGAGGGAATGGGGGCGCTGGGCCGGGCGGAGGGGATGTCGGTGCACGCGGTGGCGACGCTGCGAGTGCGGCGCACCAGGGACGGGGACGTATAGGCTGCGCCTATGGCTTGGTCAATGGCTTCGTCTATGGCTGTGTTGACCCGGATGGTTGCCTGGTACCAGTCGTTCGTGGACGACACGTGGGCGGACATTGAGTTCGCGATGGAACGCGATCCGGCGGCGACGAACTGGGTTGAAGTGCTGCTTGCCTATCCCGGGGTGCATGCGTTGATGCTGCATCGGGTGTCGGGCGCGTTGCTTCGGTTGGGCGTCCCAGTGCTGCCGAGGTTTTTGTCTCACCTGGGGCGGAACCTGACAGGGATCGAGGTCCATCCGGGGGCGCAGATTGCATCGCCTTGCCTGATTGACCACGGGATGGGGGTGGTGATCGGGGAGACGGCGAAGCTCGGCCGGCGCTGCCACTTGCACCAGGGCGTGACGCTGGGTGGGACGTCGACGATGCGCACGCAGCGGCATCCGATGTTCGGCGAGGAGGTGCTGGTCGGGGCGGGGGCGTCGATCATCGGCGCGGTCTCGGTTGGGATGGGAGCGAGGATTGGAGCAGGGGCGGTGGTGGTGTCGAACGTGCCGCCGCACTCGACGGTGGTGGGCGTGCCGGGGCACGTGGTGGCGTACTACGACCCGGGCGACGCTACGGTGTTGCGGCTGCCGGATCCGGAGCATGACCGGATCGAATCGTTGGAGGTGGCGGTATCGGAGTTGCGTCTGGAGTTGCGGCGGATGCGGGAGCAAATGGAAGGCGGGGGCGATCGACCGGGGGAGACGGCGGCGGGATAGGGGAGGGGGTTGATTAGGCTTTGCTTGATGGCCGCATCTTGATTCGATTGTGTTTGGGGGTTGGTCCGTGGAGCTGTACAACACGCTGACTCGTCGGAAACAGGCATTCGCGCCGTTGGATGATCCGATCTCGATGTATGTCTGCGGGATCACGCCGTATGACGATGCTCATCTGGGTCATGCGATGTCGATCATCATTTTCGACACGCTGCGACGCTGTTTGGAGTGGAGTGGGCGTCGGGTGCGGTTGGTTTACAACTTCACTGATGTGGACGACAAGCTGATCGCTCGGGCGGCGCAGGAGGGGATCACGGTCTCGGAGTTGGCGGAGCGGCAGATTTCGTCGTTCATGGGCGAGTGGCGTGAGCTGGGGATCGCTCCGGCGGATGTGCATCCTCGGGCGACGGAAGAGATCCCGCAGATGCTGGAGCTGATCGGTGGACTGATCGAGAAGGGAATGGCGTATCCGGCCGGCGGCGATGTGTATTTCCGGGTGCGGGAGATGCCGGGCTACGGGAAGCTGTCGGGGCGTTCGTTGAATGACATGATCTCGGCGGAGCCGACGGATATCGGGGTCGAGAAAGAACACGCGATGGACTTCACCCTGTGGAAAGGGGCGAAGCCGGGTGAGCCGCAGTGGGAGAGTCCGTGGGGGCCGGGTCGGCCGGGCTGGCACATTGAGTGCTCGGCGATGTCGATTCGCTACCTGGGAGAACAGATTGACTTGCACGGCGGCGGGATGGACCTGATCTTCCCGCACCACGAGAACGAGATCGCGCAGTCGGAGGGGTTCTCCGGGCTCGATCCGTTTGTTCGCCACTGGATGCACAACGCGATGATGCAGGTGGGCGGCGAGAAGATGTCGAAGTCGACGGGCAAAATCGTGCCGCTTCGCGAGGGGCTCGACCGCTATGGGGCGGACGGGCTGAGGATGTTTGTCCTGGGCGGGCACTATCGCTCGCCGCTGACGTACTCGGAGGAGTCGTTGACGTCGGCGGCGCGTGGTGCGGAGCGACTACGGACGGCGGCGATGCTGCCGCTGGTCGAGGGCGATGGGGAGATCGATCCGAGTGCAGCTCGGGAGACGTTCATTGCGTCGCTCGAGGACGATCTGAATACGCCCCAGGCGTTGGCGGTGCTGTTTGACCTGGCCCGGGAGATCAATCGGGCGCGGGCGGAAGATCGGCCGGCCGGAGCGGCGCGTGATGCGCTGGTTGAGTTAGGCGGCGTACTGGGATTGGGCTTCGCCGGAGTGTCGGTGAGCGGCGAGTCGGACGCGGGCCCGTTTATCGACCTGCTGGTTTCGATTCGGCAAGACCTTCGCGGGGCGAAGCAGTACGAGTTGGCCGACTCGGTGCGTGAGCGGCTGACGGAGCTGGGGGTGGCGCTGGAGGATACGCGTGAGGGCACGCGATGGCACCGGGTCCAACCGGAACCTGAAGCGGTCGAGGAGGAACCCGGCGCCGATTCGTTGGTCGAGAGCGCGTTGCGGTTCTAGCCGCTAGTCGCGGAATCTCACTTCGGCACGGCGGCGTCGGACGACGACGGCTGATGCCACTGCAACGAGCACACCGACCGTCGCGATTGCCGACCAGAGTCCGGTGGAATCACTGGTGTCGGCGAGGCCGCCGGTGCCGGTGTTGGCGTAGAGGGTGGGCGCGGGGCAGTCGATCAGGCTGATACCCGGCGGCAGCGAGACGCC
>DAOUHS010000123.1:0-17411 GCA_034428415.1 Dehalococcoidia bacterium | reverse complement strand
CGGGCTGCACGATGTCGAGCGCCTTGAGGTCCTCCCGCGGCGCGATGTCGTTGTAGCGATAGTCAAGCGCCGAGTCGGGAGCAGGCGGACCCGGCTTGTCGATCACGTCCAGCACGCGGTTCTCGATCAGGTCGACGACCGCCATCACGTGCTCGATCGGCCGGCCATATCCATTCGATTCCTCAGAGTCGCGCAGGTAGGAGATCGCCTTGAGCGTGCGGTGATCGTTCTCCCAGGCGGTGCCAAAGTTTCCGCCCGGCCAGGGGTCGATCTGGATCAGCTTGATCTGCTCATCCGAGAACCCACGAGACTTCATCGCCGCCAGCCAGCGAGAGTCCGAGCGAACCGCCTCCATCGCGCGGCCAAATTCTTCCGCCAACGGAAACGGCTGCTGTCCGTCCAACGGAGTCCAACGGGCGACCGACTCCGAACCAAGATCGACCACGCACTCGACAGCGTCGCCGGACTGAACGTCCATCATTACGACCAGAGCCCGGCGAGCAATCGGGTCACCCTCGGAGAAGGAGCGGACGGAGTCCTTGGAGGGCTCATCAAGAGCCACCAGAGGAAATCGCCAGCCGTCGCGTGGTTCGTGGGCGGCGGCAATCTCGGAGGCCGCCGAAATCTCGTCAGGGGTCAGAGGATCAAGCGGGTGGGTAACGCCGACGGGCGTTGCAGGTCGAGTCTCGGTGACCATGGGGTTGCTCCTTATGCGGAAGGGTCGTGCCTGCAGTCTAGGTTGATGTGTTCCGACACGCCGCGTGCAAGGGAGCCCTCAACCCGCGCGAGTCCCGGTAGTAGGAGCTACAACGAGGGCGGGTCAAGTGGCCTGCCCTCTTGGACTGTTGCCGAAGTCTCGAGGCTAGACGGCCTCGATAAGTGTCGAGATGTACGTGCCCGCAGTCGGCTCGTCGGCTCGCCTCAGCCGCCCGCAGGTACGAGGAACGCGGAACAGCTGCGCAGTTTCTCGCAGGTTTCTTCCAACTCGCGCTCGGGGCGGGACATATTCATGATGCCGGCGCCCGCCTGCAGCCAGGCCTGGCCGTCTTGCTGAAAGAAACTGCGCAGCACTAGCGCCGCATCAAGCGCGCCGGACTGATCGCAGATCATTACGCAGCCTGCGTACAGGCCTCTCGGACTGTGTTCGTAACGCCCGATGGACTGAACAGACTCCTTCTTCGGGACGCCCGATGCGGTCACCGCCGGAAACAGCGCGTTGAAGGCGTGCCAGGCGTTGCAGGAGGGCAACAGCGTGCCTTTGATCCGTGAGGCCAGATGCTGCACACTGCCGCGGCGCGAGACCAGCATGAAGTTGATCACGCTCACCGTTCTCGGATCGCATGCCATCGTCATTTCATCGAAACCAACGTAGACCGAGATTGCGTGCTCGGCGATCTCCTTGGAGTCACTGACGAGTTCCTCGCGCAGGCGCAATTCTTCCCGCCAGTCGGCGCCCAGCGCGCGCGTGCCGGCCAGCGGCGTTGTGAAGACTTCGCGCTGGTCGTTCACTTCAACTACCGTCTCGGGACTGAACCCCGCCGCCTCGAAGCCGTCAAAGCGTAGAAAGTACGAGCGCGCGGGCGTGTTCGCGCGACGCCCGATGACGTAGCTCGATGCCATGTCGAGCGAATGCGACAGCGGTACTCTCCGCGAGAGGATCACCTTGCGATAGTCGTGCTGCTGAATCTCCGCAACCGCTCTCGCCACGATCTGCTGATATTGCTCGGCGTCGTGCGTCTCGACTTCCGGCACCGCGATCGTCTCGGGCGTCGCCTCGCCACAGGAAGTCGTGGCCGACTCCAAGCGCTCGCGCAGCCCGTCAAGCGCATCCACGTCTAGCGCGCGCAGCAATGCCGAACTCTGAGTCAGGCGAATCTCCGTCTCTGGCAGGAATGCCTTGACCAGCGGCCGCTCTGGCTCCTGTAGTTCCAGTCCGTAGAGGTACCGCGAGAGTTCGAAATCAGCCGTTCCATACACGCGCCAGCCGTCGACCTCGATCGAAGCCAGGGCTTCGTGCATCGTCACGCTCAGGTCAGCGTTGGCGAAGACGCGCTCCTCCCCCTGGTGGTCCGTCACCACCGTCTCATCGCGGTACACAGTCATCCGCGCGGAGACGCCCATACCCAGCGACCATTCGCCCTCGTGCTCATAGAGCAAGTAATCGCCGTCGCCATAGTCCTCGGCGATCCGCGCCGCCGTCTCCATCTGGTCGCCCGCGAAGGCGACTGTGATGCTGTGGTATTTGCGCCGGATGGTCATAGTTGTCACGGAGGTTAGCGGGCGTATCAGGACTCGCATGTAGCCGGACGGCACAAGGAGGGCGACCCCGGAGGGTCGCCCTCCTTGACTTTTGGCGATTTCTCGAGGCTAGACAGCCTCGATGATCGTGCTGATGCCCATGCCGGCGCCGATGCACTGGGTGGCGAGACCGTACTGGCCGCCACTGCGCTTGAGCTCGCGCGCGACGGTGGTGACCAGGCGGGTACCGGTGGCGCCCAGCGGGTGACCGATGGCCAGCGAACCGCCGTTGACATTCACCTTGTCCATGTCAATGCCGAGTTCCTTGACCGACGGGATGACCTGTGCGGCGAAGGCTTCGTTGAACTCGACGCGGTCGATCTCCGAAGCGTCGATGCCAGCGTGCGCCATGGCCTTGCGGGTCGCCGGGATCGGGCCCAGACCCATGACCTGCGGCTTGACGCCGCCGACGCCGAAGCCGGCGATCCGGGCCAGCGGCTCGAGACCGAGCTCGTCCGCCTTGCGCTCGCTCATCAGCAGAGCGGCGGTGAAACCATCGTTGGTCGGGCAGCTGTTGCCCGCCGTGATGCGGATTTCGCTCTGCGTGTGGGAGACGGTGCCGCGAACGGTGCGAAGGCCGCTGAGGCCCTCGAAGTTCGTGCCCGGGCGGAAGCCCTCGTCAACCTCGACAGTGCGCTTCTCGCCGCGCTCGTCGAGCAGCAAGTTGCCCTCGTCGTCGAAGACCGGCATTTCGACCTCGATCGGGACGATCTCGCCCTGGTAGAAGCCGGAGGACAGTGCCTCGCCGTACTTGCGGTGCGATTCGACAGCGAACTCGTCCAGCTCCTCGCGGGAGATGTTGTACATCTCGGCGACGTTCTGGGCGGTCTGCAGCATCGAGGTGACCGGCGAAGAGTCGAGAATCTCGTCCGGAATCGGAACCGAGAAGTCGAGGTTGTGCGACGGGGCCAGGTTGCGCTGGTCTTCCGTCATGTTGTGGCGGTCTTGGTTGAACTCGGTAATCCGGGTCGGTTCCGCGCCACCGCCGCCACCGAGCTGGCGGCCCATGCGCTCGACGCCGAGCGCCACGCCGACGTCAATTGCGCCGACCATGATCTCCTGAGCCACACGGTGCATGGTCTCCATCGAGGAGCCGCACTGGCGGTTGGAGTCGAAGGTGCAGACGGACTCAGGCAGGCCGGCCAGTCGCACGATGTGGTTGGCGCCGATGCCAGCAAGTTCGGTCACGCCGCCGACGCAGCCCATGCCGACGTCTTCAATGTCATGCGGGGAAAGCTGCGGGTAGCGGCCCAGCAACTCCTGGAGCACCTGGACGCCAATGGTGTCAAGGCGGGTCGCCGTAAACGCGCCGCGGCCACCACGGGCAAAGGCGGAGCGAGCGCCGTCAACGATGACGACATTCTGCATTTCCATCGTTCGAATTCCTCTCTGTCAGGCGCCCGCGCGCCCACTGATTGTGGTTCGATCGGCAGTGTAGCGAATGGCGCCGGAAAGGCTAAAGAGCAACCGCGCCGGACCCCAGAGGAGCCCGGCACGGCAGTAAGTCTTCCGAAAGCCTCGGATCTACACCTCGAAGTTGTAGACCTTGGCGGCGTTTCGCTGGAGGACGTTGAGCAGGTCCTCCTCGGGCAGGACGCTGAGGACTTCCTCGACGTGCTCCTTCGGGTTGCGAGCGACCGAGTTCGGGCCCGGCGACATCGATGTCGGGTGCGGGAAGTCGGTCTCGAACATGAAGTTCTCCGAACCAAGATTCTCGATCGCCTTGACCACCGAGTCTTCCTCGAACCAGAAGCAGCCAAAGCACTGGCGCTTGAAGTACTCCGAGGGCAGCAGATCCATCTCGGGGTGCTCCTCGCGACAGCCGGAGTTGAGCCACTGCCAGTCCATCGCCTCGAGCAGGTAGGGAATCCAGCCGACGCCCGACTCAACCGAGACGAACTTCAGCTCGGGGAAGCGGTGGCACATGCCCGAGAGGATGATGTCGAGCACAGCGTTGGAGTTGTCGAGGAACAGTTTCACGGTCGACTTGGCGTAGGCGGCTTGGCGGCCGTTGTCGACGGTCACGTTGCGCAGTTCGGTCAGGTCGCCGGAGCCGATGTGGAAGTTGATCGACAGGCCCATGTCCTGCGCCTGGTGCCAGATCGGGTCCCAGTGCTGCTCGGTGATGCGCGGCAGGTCGAAGGTGTGCGGCTGGTTCGTCATCAGCACGCCCTTGTGTCCGCGGTCGTGGGCGCGTTGCATCTCGTCGACGCAGGCCTGCACGTCCCAGAACGGCATCGCCATGATCGGGATGAAGCGCGACGGTTCGACCGAGGTCCACTCGACCAGGAAGTCGTTGTAAGCGCGTACGCAGTCGAGGCGCAGCTCGTCGTCGGTCATCTGCAGGAAGTTGCCCGAGCCGAAGCCGCCGACGTTTGGGTACACGACCTGCGCGTGCATGCCGTACTCGTCCATGCGCTGCAGCCGCTCGCGGATCTCCCAGCTACCGTGGTCAGCTTCCTTGAGGCTCGGCGGATGGTTCGGCGGCGGCGACTTCCAGCCCGCCATCGCGGCGCCGGCCGTGGGCATGAACTTCTTGCCGCCCATCACCCAGCGGTCCTCGTTGATCTCCGGGTCGAAGATCACATGGGGGACGAGATCGCCCCACTTCTTCGTAGAGATCCGGTCCGTCCACAGCGTTTCCGGCTCGGAGACGTGGGTGTCGGAGTCGATCACCTTGATGCGATCACAGATCATCTCGGCCATGGCCAATTCCTTCCAACCAGCAAGCGAGTTCGAGATGTCATCAGATTAGCACTCGGTCCGAGCCCCCTCGGTCCTGACGCCGATTCAATTCTCCGGCGGCAGCAGCACGGCGTCGACCAGGTGGATCACGCCGTTAGAAGCGACGATGTCGGCGATCACGACCAGTGAATCGTTGATCCGCACGTTGTCGCCCTCGACGCTGACGCGGACCCGCTCGCCCTGGACGGTCACGGCGGAGTCGAGTGTGACGACATCGGCGGCCCGCACATCGCCGGCCACGACGTGGTAGAGCAGGATGTTGGTCAACGCCGGAATGTCCTCAAGCAAAGCCGCGACCGTGCCCTCGGGGAGAGCGGCGAATGCGTCGTCGGTCGGCGCGAAGACGGTGAACGGTCCCTCACCTTGAAGGGTCTCGACGAGCTCGGCGGCCTGCAGCGCGGCGACCAGCGTCTCGAAGCGCTCATCTCCGAGCGCGATATCAACGATCGAACCAAGCGGTTCCGGCGGCAAGAGTACGGCGTCGATCACGTGGATCACGCCATTAGAAGCGACGATGTCGGCGATCACGACCAGTGAATCGTTGATCCGCACGTTGTCGCCCTCGACGCTGATGCGGACCGGCTCGCCCTGGACGGTCACGGCGGAGTCGAGTGTGACGACATCGGCGGCCCGCACATCGCCGGCCACGACGTGGTAGAGCAGGATGTTGGTCAACGCCGGAATGTCCTCAAGCAAAGCCGCGACCGTGCCCTCGGGGAGAGCGGCGAATGCGTCGTCGGTCGGCGCGAACACGGTGAGCGGTCCCTCACCCTGCAACGTCTCGACAAGGTCGGCGGCCTGCACTGCGGCGACCAGCGTCTCAAAGCGGCCGTCGGCGACCGCGATGTCGACGATCGTGCCCGGCTGCTCCTGTTGCTCAGCCTGTTCGGCCGGTTGAGGCTGCTCATCCTGTTCGGCCTGCATCGCCTGCGCCGTCGGCTCGGGCGGCAGCAGGACGGCATCGATCACGTGGATCACGCCGTTCAAAGCGACGATGTCGGCGATCACGACCAGCGAGTCGTTGATCCGCACGCTATCGCCCTCGAGGCTGATGCGGACCGGCTCGCCCTGGACGGTCACGGCGGAGTCGAGTGTGACGACATCGGCGGCCCGCACATCGCCGGCCACGACGTGGTAGAGCAGGATGCTGGTCAGTGCCGGAATGTCCTCAAGCAAAGCCGCGACCGTGCCCTCCGGCAGAGCGGCAAACGCGTCGTCGGTCGGCGCAAAGACCGTGAATGGTCCGCCTCCCTGCAGCGTCTCGACAAGATCAGCGGCCTGAAGCGCAGCAACGAGCGTCTCGAATCGACCGTCCGCGACCGCGATATCGACGATCGTGCCCAGCGTCACCGACTCATCCTGTTGATCCTGCTGCTGCGCCTGGGCTTGCGCCTCTTGTTGGGCAGCCTGCGGCTCGGCCGCGGCCGGCTGGGCTTCCTGTGCTGGGGACTGCTGTTGCTCGTCATCCGAGCAGGCGACGGCCATCGCGACGATCAGGCCGAGCAGGGCGACTCCCCCTGCCCTGATCACTCGTTTCAGCCGGAGACCCAATCCCAAACCGATCCTTTGTCTGGATGTACCGAACATGTTGTCCTCCCAGTCTTGCTGTGGTGCCCGCATGGACGGATCGCCCTGAAGGACATATCGCGTCATATGCGGTGTATCTCCTGCAGAGTGTAAGTATATATTCGTCAGACTGTCAACTATAGTCAGCACAGAGGCAGGAAACTGCGGAAGGCACGCAGCAAATGGATCGGACACCGCAGACGGAACTACTGCGCGAGCGCTACACATCGGCGCTCCTGTCTGGCGATGACCGTGAGGCCGAACGGGTGGTCCTGGACGCGCTCCAGCGTGGCATCGCCGCCGATGCGATCTACCTAGGAGTCTTGACGCCGGCATTGGCCAAGGTCGGCGAGGCCTGGGGGCTTGGTGACCTGAACATTGCCCAGGAGCACCTGGCGACCAACGTCACGCTCGAACAGATGGCGCACATCCGTGCCGCTGTTCGCCGACGCGACAGTGTTTCCGCTGAGGTGGTCGTGGCCGCCGTCAGCGGAGAGATGCACTTCGTTGCGACGCGGATGATTGCCGACCTCTTTCACTTCGACGGTTGGGAGGTCGTCCATCTGGGTCCGGATACGCCCACTGACGATCTCGTCGATATGGTTCGTCAACGTGCCTCCGACCTGGTCGTGCTCTCGTTCTCGCTGCCGGATCGCTTCGACATCGCCATGGCCGCCGTCGACCAGCTCAAGGCGCTCGACCATCATCCGGCCGTGTTCGTCGGCGGGGCTGGGATTGCGCCTGCCGATCAGGAGCGACTCGACGGAGCCGATCTGATCTCGTCCGATCCGTCTCAAGCAGTTCGCATGGCGAGGCAACTCCTCGGCATCAAACGTGATCCTCCCACCCTGGCAACACAGCTCAGCACGCTCGGCCGCCGGGTACAGGAACTGCGCAAGGAGCGCGGCTGGAGTCAGCAGCGTCTGGCATCCGCTGCGGGACTCGACCGTACCTACCTCGGCACGGTTGAGCAGGGCAAGCAGAACATCACAATCGGCGCCGCGCTGAAGCTTGCCGATGCCTTGGACACCTCGCTCGGCGAGCTGCTCGATCCTGATTGAGCCTGGCCAATCCCCGGCAACATCGCCCCATCCAGACAACCATTCGCCCCAAATTGCTTCCCTCCGTACGCTGAGGCTTGATTCGAAAACTCGAAACGGATCCACGTGGCCGCACGACCCACAGCCGATCCAGCCGCTGCGCCCGACGAGCAGCGCCCCTTGGGGATTGATCTCCCCAAGCGGACCAAGCGCCTGATCATCATCGGGGCGATGCTCGGCATGTTCATGGCCGCGCTCGAGCAGAGCGTCGTCAGCCCGGCCATGCCGCAAATCGTCTCCGATCTCGGCGGCCTCGAGCTTTATCCCTGGCTCATGCAGTCGTTCATCATGGCGCAGGTCGTCACCATCCCGATCGCCGGCACGCTGAGCGACATGTTTGGTCGCAAGCCGGTCCTGCTCACCGGGATGACCATTTTTCTGATCGGCTCGGCGCTCTGCGGTTTCGCGCCCGGCATCTATGAGTTGATCGCCTTCCGGGCGGTCCAGGGCGTCGGCGCGGCGATCCTGATGACGGCCACCTTCTCCGTGGTCGGCGACCTGTACGCGCCGGCCGAGCGCGGTCGATTCATCGGTCTCTTCGGCGGCGTGTTTGCGCTCAGCAGTCTGATCGGCGCGCCGATCGGCGGAGTCCTGACCGAGACCCTCTCCTGGCGCTGGGTCTTCTGGATCATGCTGTTCCTCGGACCGCCCGTGATTTCCGTCGTTGCCTTCAAGATGCCCTGGCTGCGACCACCGAAGCGCAAGTTCAAGATCGACGCTGCCGGCGTCGTGACCCTCTCGATCCTGCTGATCCCAGCGATGATCGCGCTCAGCCTCGGCGCCGAGTGGGGCTGGTTCGCGCCGCAGACATTGGTCCTGTTTGTCGCTTCTGCGCTCGCGCTGCTGGTCTTCATCCGCATTGAGCAGCGCGCCGAGCAGCCGATCGTTCCCTTGCAGCTTTTCCGCATTCCCACGATTGCTACCACGGCCGTGGTTACCTTCTTCCTCGGCGTCGGAATGATGGGCGTATTCGTATACCTGCAGTTCTATCTGCAGGTCGGGATCGGCGCCGACGCGGCGACCGCCGGTCTCGTCATGGGACCGATGATCCTCGTTTCCGTGGCCGGTTCCATCGTCTCCGGCCAGGTCATGTCTCGAACCGGGCGCTACAAGTTCCTGGCCGTGACCGGTTCGTTGATGATGCTCGGCTCAATGATCCTGCTCTCGACCATGACCCGGGAGACGACCATCATCGGGGTCCTTGGGCGGATGTTCCTCTTTGGCATCGGCATGGGACTGATGATGCCGGTCATGTCGATCGCGTCGCAGAACGCGGCGCCCCAGAAGTACCTCGGCATCGTTTCGGCCTTCACCCAGTTCTTCCAGCAGGTCGGCGGCGTGATCGGGATCGGCGTGATCGGTGCCCTGTTCAACGCCAGATTGGCAAGCGGACTGATGGAACGCCTGTCGCCCGACCTGGTCGACGTGATCCAGCCCGAGAAACTGGTCGACCCGCTGTTCCGCGAAGGTCTGGTAGAGCAACTCGGAGCCGATGTCTGGGCCGTAGCCGAGCCGCAAGTGCAGTCGGCCGTGGCAACGGCGATCACCGACAACTTCCTCTTGGCTGCGGGCATCGTGCTGATTTCCGTGCTGGCAATCCTGAGAATGAGAGAGATCAGACTGCGCAGCGCCGAACTGCCGGCAGCAGCAAACGTGGAACGTCCGGATCCGGAACTGCCGCAGGCGGCGCAGAGCGTGATCGAATCCCAAATCTTGGAACCCCGGCGCGGACGTCCGCTCAACGGTCTCGCCGAAGTCTTGGAAATCAATATGCGGGAACAGTACGCGCCCCAACCGCCGCCTCTACGCGCACTCAGAGGAAGCGCAAGCTCACCGTCGCTCAGACGCTCGGTCGTTGCCGCCGCAATGGTCGGAGCCGGTCTCGGCCTGGCGCTCTCCGTGCTTTATCCCCGCTACCGAGCCCGCTAGTCGCCGAACTCCGCGGCAACCACAGCGAACGCCTCCTCCGAGGCCTCCAGCGTGTGCGAGACATCCTCGACCGTCAGCGCCGTCGAGAGGAAGCCGTTGTGGATCGGGTGCAGGTAGACGCCTCGCTCAGCGAGTTCGGCGGAGAAACGGTAGGCGCGAGGCACATCCCTCGTCGAGAAGTCGTCGCCCTCGAACAGCATCAGGGGAATGGAAACTGGCCCGGTCTGACGGATGCCGACCCCGTGCGAGTCGGCCGCCTCTTGCCAGCCGTCGCGCAGCGCGTTGCCCACTCGTTCCATGCGCGCGATGCCGTCGGTTTCTTGCAGCGTCGTGATCGTCGTGTATGCGGCGGCCATCGGAGCGCCCGTGAACCAGTACGAACCGGTCGCGAAGGTCGCCGCCACCGCTTCGGCCAGACTCTCGCGTCCCATCAGGGCTGAGATCGGTTGGCCGTTGCCGATCGCCTTGCAGTAGATGCTCAGGTCCGGGTCGACGCCCAGCGGCGCCCAGCTGCCGGCGAGGTCGAGCCGGAACCCGCCCCGCACGTCATCGAGGATCAGCGGAATGCTGTTCGCGTCGCAAAGGTCGCGGACGCCTTGCGCGAACTCAACCGTCGGCATCTCCTGGTCCAGTCCAACGTCGTGGCGGAAGGCCGAGACGATGATCGCCGCGGCGTCGCCCTCGGCCGCGTCGAGCGCCGTTCGAACCGATGCCAGATCGTTGAACTCGTATTCGACGGTGCCATCCGCCTGCTGCGTCATGTCGCCAGCGGTAATCCAGGTCGGCGCGGCGCCGTGATATGCGTTTCGGGCCCTCAGAATCGTGCCTTTGCCGGTCGCCGTACGCGCGACCGATGCGGCGTAGACCGTGGCGTCGGTGCCGTTCTTGGCGAACCAGGCCCAGTCGGCCCACGGCGTGACGTCGACGAGCAGCTCGGCCAGCTCGACCATCTTCTCGGAGGGACCGTTCAGGCAGTCGCCCGCGTCCTGGACCTCGGCGACCGCCCGGTCGACGGCGGGATGCCGGTAGCCGAGCAGGATCGGGCCGTAGGCGCAGATGTAGTCGATGTACTCGTTGCCATCGACGTCCCAGAGGTGCGAGCCTTCCCCCCGAGCGAAGAACTGCGGAAAGTTCTTGGGCAACATCGCCGCGTTCTGATGGCCGTACATGCCATTGGGGATGACCGACTTGGCGCGCTCCCGCAAGCCCATGTCGTTCGTTCGCTGGCGCTCGGTGCTCATCTTGTCCTTCAATCCGGATGTCGCTGCGTTACAGGCCGAGTCTAAACGCCCCCCGATAGCCTGCGCCTCATGTTCACCTCGGTCAGCCTGTTTGCCCGCTATGAGGATCATCCTCTCGTTGAGGCCGCACGGGAGCTGGAGCCGATGATCCGCAAGTGCGCGGACGAGATCGAGGAAGCTGGCTCAGTCCCACAAGAAATCATCGAAGCGATCACGGATCGCGGCCTCTATCGAATGAATCTTCCAGCGCGCAGTTACGGCGAGCAGGCTCATCCGCTGGTCGTCTTCCATGCCATCGAGGCGCTCGCCCACGCCGACGCGTCCACCGCCTGGGTCGTCATGATCGCGAGCGAGGTCTCGCTGCTCGCCGCCTATCTGCCCAATGCGGTGTTGAGTCAGATGATCGGCGGCGAGGAACCCGGCGGCCCGCGTTGTCGCATCGTCGGTTCATCAAGGGTGATGGCCACTGCGGAACCAGAAGTCTCCGGCTACCGGCTGAATGGCCGCTTGAACTTCGTCAGCGGCGTCGAGCACGCGACCCATATCGTCGCAACGTTTGTCGACTTCGACGATCAGGTCCGTTTCGCGCTGCTGCCGCAACGAGCCGGCACGATCATCGAGACCTGGGATGCCATGGGCCTGCAGGGAACCGGCAGCCACGATTGGCAGCTCCAGGACGCATTCGTCCAGCAGGGCCACACATGGGCGGCGCCCGGTCCGATTGCTGCAGATGGTCCTCAGTGGCGTGTTCCCGATCGCTCGCTTGTCGCCTGGATCGCGAACGCCGGTCACGCTGTCGGCGTCGCTCAGGGCACGCTGGACGACCTGGCCAAGGCCGCTTCGCAGGCGACGACCGGCGACACGGCACCCCTGCGTGAGCGAGAGAGTTTCCGCCTCGAATACGCCCGTGCTCAGGCCGAAGTCTCATCCGCGCGCTCATTCGTGCAGGAGGCCTGGATGAGGGCCTGGCCATCGGTCGAACGAGGCGAGCCTGATCCACGACTGCTCGGCCGCTGCCGACTGGCCAACGTCCACGCCGTCCACGCGTGCGCGGATGCCCTCGAGCGGCTCTTCCGCTCCGGTGGGACCAACGCGGCAAGGCGCGGTTGGACGCTCGAACGCCGCTGGCGCGACTTGCAGACGGCTCGACAGCACGGTGCGGCCCTGGAATGGAACTTCGATGCCGGGGTACGACCACAGCTAGGATTGCCGCCGCGTCGGGCTCGATAGGTCGGAGTTGGTCAGTTTCATTACGGCGAAATGACCAGTGTGGCTTAGCATGGCCGCATCAGGACAGCTGGACGGGCGCGCATGCTCGTTCCAGATCCAGCTGGTTCGCCCGGGAGTCGTATGGCCGGTCCGTTGGAGGGAATCACCGTACTGGATCTGACCAGCGGCATTGCTGGTCCTTACGCGACGAAACTGCTCGCTGACTACGGAGCGCGAGTGATCAAAGCCGAACCGCGAGGCGGCGATGGCTCGCGCCGATTCGGCCCATTCCCCGACAACCAGCCCAATCCCGAGGCTTCCGGCCTCTTCATGCACCTCAACACCAACAAGCAGTCGATCGTGCTCGACCCGCACACCGACGACGGCGCAGCCACCGTGCGGCGTCTGGCCCAGCTCGTCGACGTCGTCGTCGAGGCCTTGCCGCCCGGCGAGGCGGAGGCTGCCGGATGGGGCTGGGAGACGCTGCATGCGATCAATCACAAGCTGATCCTCTGCTCAATCACCCCCTACGGGCAGACAGGCCCTTATCGCGACTACCGCGGCTCTGAAATCACGATGCAAGCAATCGGCGGCCCACTGCACGCGACCGGCGCCGCCGACCGCGAGCCGATCAAAGTTGCCGGGCACTACGCCGGCTATCACGCCGGTGCGACCGCCGCCTTCGCGATCCTGCTCGCCCTGAAGCGCGTTGCCAGTGACGAGTTGGCCGGCGACTGGATCGACATCTCCATCTACCGCTGTCAGGCCGGCTGCCGAGACCGGCGAACGATCCAACTGGTGGCCGCCGAGTACAGCGGTGTGGCGCCCCGGCGCGCCTTACCGTCACGGCGGTTGGTTGGCTTCGGTATGTATCCGTGCGCCGATGGCTTCGTGAACATCGTCGGTTCGGGTAACCGGATACCAAAGCTGATGCGCTGGGTCGGGCGCGAGGATCTGCTCGAAGACGAGGACTTCTTGGCCGGCCCACGGCCGGGGTCCGGTTTCGGCGCGAAGGTTGACGAAGCAGTCGAGGCGCACCTCGCCGATCTCGGCAAGATTGAAGCGGTGGCCTCCGCGCAGGCCGCCGGTCTCTTAGCCGGGGCCGTAATGACCGTTCAGGACGTGCTCAAGGACCCACAACTCGAGTCCCGAGACTGGTGGCATCACATAACCCACTGGCACGGGACCGAGCTGCCCTATCCCGGTTTCCCATTCCGCATGAGTGAATCGCACCCGCCCCGACCCAGGCGATCACCGCGCCTGGGCGAGCACTCGCGTGTTGTCCTTGATCTCACCCCACCGGACCCGCTCGAGGACGAGCGCCATCCGCTACCGGAAGGTCCCCTGAGCGCGCTGCATCTGCCGCTCGAAGGGATTCGCGTGGCTGCGATTACCGTCGTTTGGGCCGGACCGCATGTGGCTCAACTCCTGGCCGAGTGGGGCGCAGACGTAGTCAACGTCGAACCGGTCAATCGGATTCAGCCATACACACGCGGGGCGGAAAACGTCCAGTCGCGCGCGGCCATGCTGCGCGGCGCGCAGATCGGCGTTCAGCCCCAATATCCCGACGCCGAACCGGGCGACGACCCCTGGAACCGTTTCGCGTCGTTCAACTCGCACGCTCGCAACAAGCGCTCGATGACCTGCGACATCATGTCGCCTGAAGGTCGCGAGGCATTCTTCAAACTGATCAAACACTGCGACGTGCTGGTCGAAAACAACGTGCCGACCACGATCGATAAAGCCGGGATCACCTGGGACGAGCTGCAGAAGGTAAACCCCAGGTTGATCATGCTGCGAATGCCCGCATTCGGACTGGAGGGTCCTTATTCCTCATATCGGGCGTTCGGATTGCACGTCGAGGCGATGGTCGGGCACACGCATCTGCGCGGTTATCCCGACCGCAGCCCCGAGGGCATCGGAGAGACCCTGGCCAGCGACGGACTCTCAGGCGTCCAGGGCGCGGTCGCGGTGTTGATGGCGCTGCGCCATCGCGAGCAAACCGGTCTGGGACAACAGATCGAGATGCCACTCAACGAGGGATTCATCCCAACACTGGCGGAGTATCTGTTCGAGTACTCAATGAACGGGGTCAACCCGCCGCCGCAGGGCAACAGACACAGACGGCGCGCTCCCTACGGCGTCTATCCCTGTCGCGGCGACGACCAGTGGATCGCCATCGATGTCGGCTCCGATACTGAGTTCGTGACGCTCTGCGATTCATTGGCCGCCGGCCCTGGAGAGGCCTCAGTGCAATCCGATCTGGCCCACGCGCCACTCGACACCCGCTTCGCACATGCAGAAGTGCGGGTGGCCAATTCGGAAGCGCTGGACGAACTAATCGCTCAGGGAACGAAAGTCTGGAACAAGGAAGACCTGTTCCACAAGCTGCAAGCGGCCGGCATCTGCGCCGGACCGCTGAACGACCCATTCGATGCCCTGTCGGATCGACATCTTCGCGAAGTCGGATTCTTCGAGCAGATGACGATCGAGGGGGTCGGCACCCATCGCTATCCGGGCCTCACATTCACCATGAGCCGAACGCCCAACCAGCTACGAACTCCGCCGGCCAAGCTGGGCGAGCACAACCGCGAGATCTATTGCGACCTGCTGGGCTATTCCGAAGAGGAACTCAAAGAACTAAACAAGAAGGGCCTGGTCGGGACCTCGTATCCCGACGAGCTCTTGCCAAAGTTCCTGCGGGCGACCGCACCAACAGCCACTCAATCGGAGGAATGATCGTGCCACGACTTGGACCACAAACATTCGACACCCTCGATGACGCCCAACGCGTGCTCTGGGACAACATCACCACGGGTCCGCGAGGTAATCCCGATCGCGAACACGGCGGCCTGGCCGGCGCCGACGGCGCGCTGATCGGCCCGTTCAACGCGCTCTTCCTCTCTCCCGAGGTCGGCGACGCCATCCAGAAGCTGGGCGCAGCGATTCGCTACAACACCTCGCTGCCCGCCGATCTGCTCGAGGTGGCAATCTGCACGATGGGCGGCCATTGGCGAGCCAACTTCGAGTTCTGGGCCCACGCCCGGTTGGCAAAGAATGCCGGCGTGTCCGAAGGCGCGATCGACGCCATCCGAGACGGCGAGCGACCGTTCTTCGGCGACGATCGCCAACAGGCGGTCTGGCAGTTCGGTCGCGAGCTGATAGAAAACCAGCGCGTCTCGGACGAGACCTACGAGTCACTCAAGGGAATGATCGGCGAGAGCGCCGTCTTCGAAGTGGCTTCCGTGATGGGCTACTACGCCCTGGTCTCGATCGGGCTCAACACCTTCAACGTCGCCATGCCGCCCGGCGTCGACGCCCCGTTCGCAGACTGAGCGGGGAGTCGCGGATGCTCTCCGACGCCGATCGCGCATTCTTCGACCAGAACGGCTATCTCGTCGTTCGCCAGTTGATTCCTCGCGATCGAGTCGATGCAGTCGTCGACGCAATCTGGGACTTTCTCGAATTCGACTCGACCGACCCATCCGACTGGTACCGCGAGCCGCACCGCGTCAACGGCATGGTCGAGATGTATCACCACCAGGTGCTCTGGGACGTCCGCCAGCATCCAAAGATGTACGAGCTATTCCGAGAGCTGTTCGGCCAGGACGACCTCTGGGTCTTCATCGACCGGGCGAACCTGAAACCGCCGCCGAATCCGGAGCATCCCGAATACGACCATCACGGCATGGTCCATTGGGACATCGACGTCCGCGAGACCCCGACCCCATTCCTGGTCCAGGGCGTCCTCTACCTGGTCGACACGAAGCAAGGCGAAGGCGGCTTCCAGTGCGTGCCCGGCCTCCACCGCCGAGCCGCCGAGGTCTCAGCAGGCATTTCCGACGAAGACCTCCGCCACCAGCAACTACACGAGCGATTTCCCGAGCAGATCGGTCCGCCAATCGAGGTCGAAGCTGAAGCCGGAGACTTCATCATCTGGCACTCAGCCCTGCCCCACGGCAACAGCCGCAATCACTCCGACAAGCCCCGGTTGGCCCAGTACGTGCGGTTGTTCCCGACCGATCCGGCCAACGAGCAGCTGCGCGAAGCGCGGATCGCTTCCTGGCGCGAGAGTGCCCATCCGGCCTTCCAGAATCCGCGCGCGTTTCCCGGCGATCCTCGAGGCAAAGAGGCCCAATCGCCGCCGGCCCAACTGACCCCGCTCGGCCGCAAGCTGCTCGGCCTCGACGACTGGAACTAGCCCGAGTACTTCACCTCCGGCTGACGGCGAAGTTGCACGACTGAGCTGCCGATCACCAGCAGCACCACCCCGACCAGCACTTCGTACCCGAGCGACTCGCCGAGGATGGCCCAGCTGAAGATCACGCCGAAGATCGGCGCGAACAGCATCGTCGCCGAGACCTGAGAGGGGAAGTAACGCTTGACCAACCAAATGTTGCCGATGAATCCGAACCCGCCAATCACCACGCCCTGGTAGAGCAGCGCGACGATGACCTCATTCGTCCAGGCGATCCCGCCCGACCCGATGAACAAGCCCGAAAGCCCGAAGATCAGGACCGCCGCGACCGACTGAGTCATCAACAGGCGGGCCGGATGGATGCTTTGCGAAAAGTGAGACAGGTAGACCTGCCGCGCAGCGAGTAGCGAGGCCGAGATCACTGTCATCAGATCGCCCCAGACCGTTGCCCCGGGCGCACTGAACCCGCCGACGAACACGACCACCACGCCCGCGTAGGCCACGAGCAATCCGCCAGTCCGCCGAGCCGACATATGGTCACCCGGAACGAAAAAGTGACCAAGTACCGCCGTCCAGAGCGGGAACGAGAAGATCAACACCGACGCATGGCCCGAGCTCGTGTTGTCGGCGCCGACGTACATCAGCAACGTCTGCACGACAAACAAGATGCCCAGTCCGACCAGTGCTTGATACTCGCTCCGCGAAGGACGCAGCGGCGTGCGGGTCACGATCGCGTAGCCGATCACCACAATCCCCCCCAGCGCCATCCGAATCGCGCTGAGTCGCAGTGGTCCGACGCCCTCTTCAAGCCCCGCCTTGATCGCCGTCGGCTGCCCACCCCAGAGCAGGACGAGCAGCATGGCGAACGCGCCTGCGCGGAGCGTCAGGGGACGGCGAACCTCAAGTGGTGGAGCGGCCGGTGTCGCTGATTCCTCTTGGGGAACCGAAGGTTGTCTGGACACTCTCCGAAGATACGCGCAGCTTCGGCTCAGTCAGTGTCGTCGAGTTGCCAGGCCCGAACCGCGGTGATCGGCGCCAGATGCTCACGCATCAGACTCCAGCGTTCCCCGCCGTCAATGGAGCCGTACAACTCGCCCCCGCTCGAACCGAAATAGAGACCGAGCG
>DAOUHS010000122.1:0-8294 GCA_034428415.1 Dehalococcoidia bacterium | reverse complement strand
CGGCAATCCCGCGTACTCGTTGGGCGGGGTTGCCTGGACCGATTCCAGCACGGTCGGCAGCACGTCGCTGACGTGATGGAATTGCCGACGGAAACTGCCGCCGTCCTTGATCCGGTCGGGCCAGTGGACGATCAGCGGCACCCGGACGCCGCCGCCGTGCGTGTTCTGCTTGTACCACTTGAGCGGCGTATTGCCAGCCTGCGACCAACCCCACGGATAGTTGGGCGAGCTGCGCGGTCCGCCGATCTCCTGCAGTCGCGACTGCGCCTCGTCGACGTCGTCGAGCAGCGGCTGTCCGTAACGTGCAGTGTCGGAGACACCCTGCGGTCCGCCCTCCTGGCTGGCGCCGTTGTCGGCCATCAGCATCAGGATGGTGTTGTCGAGCTGGCCTGAATCGTCGAGGTAGGCGATCAGACGCCCGATCTGCTCGTCGGTATGGGTCAGGAATCCGGCGAAGGCCTCCTGGAACGTGGCCAGGAATCGTTTCATGTTGGGCGAGAAGTCGTCCCACGGCTTGACCCCCGGATTGCGCGGCGCGAGCTCGGTGCCTTCGGGAATCACGCCCAGCTCAAGTTGTCGCGAGAACCACTCCTTGCGCACCTCATCCCAGCCCTGGTCGAACTGGCCGCGGTATCGCTCGATGTACTCCTGCGGCGCCTGGTGTGGAGAGTGTGTCGCGCCGAGGGCGAAGTAGAGGAAGAAGGGTTGTCCGGGATAGACCGACTGGTGGTCGCGCAGGAATCCTGTGGCCTGATCAACAATGTCCTCGGTGAAGTGATAGCCCTCCTCGGGCGTCCTCGGCGGGTCGATCAGATGGTTGTCGTAGCAGAGGTCGGGGTAGAACTGGTCGGTCTCGCCGGAGAGGAAGCCGTAGTAGCGGTCGAAGCCACGCTGCAGCGGCCAATCGTTGAAGGGTCCGGCTTGCGAGCAGGTCTCGGACGGATTGAGGTGCCACTTGCCCACGGCGAAGGTGGCGTAGTTCTCGTCGCGCAGCATCTCAGCCATCGTCGCGGCATTACGGCTGACTGCGCCGCGCATGTTGGGATAGCCGGGGTCATAGCTGGATATCGAGCGCATCCCGACGGCGTGGTGGTTGCGTCCAGTGAGCAGCGACGCTCGGGTGGGCGAGCAGAGCGCCGTCACGTGGAAGTTGGTGAAGCGCAGACCGTTGGCCGCTAGCCTGTCGATGTTTGGCGTCGCAATCGTCGAGCCGTAGCAGCCAAGGTGTGAGAAACCGGTGTCGTCGAACAGGATCACAACCACGTTCGGCCGATCCTGCGGCGCCGTCGGCAGCGGCAGCCACCAGGGCTCGGAGTCGCGGTATGTGCGGCCAATCACTCCACCAAATCCCTCTTGCTGAATCATCGCGACCTCCTGAAGTGCATTCGTGCTCGACGCCCAAGATAGTGAAGCCCCCCGGGTTCTGAATGTCCCAATAGGTTCGATCGCTAGTATTCGCTCAATGTCTGAGAAACCCGCAGGGAGATCGGTGATGGACGAGCGTTCGGATGGCATCTTCTCAGGCGTCCGCGTACTCGAATTCGGCCTCTTCGTCGCCGGACCCTATGCCGGGGAGCTGCTGGCGCACGGCGGTGCCGACGTGATCAAGATTGAACCGGTCACCGGCGACGCCACCCGATTCAACAGCACCATCGTCCCTGGCGAGGGCCGACATTACATCATCAAGGCGCGGGGCAAACGCGGCGTGCCGCTCAATCTCGGGCATCCCGAGGGTCGGGCGCTGACTAGGAAGCTAGCGCTGCGCAGTGATGTACTGATCTCCAACATGCGACCCGGCGCGCTGCAGCGCGTGGGGCTGGACTATGAGTCACTGAGGGCGGAGAACGAGCGGATCATCGTCGCCGAGATCTCGGCGATGGGCGAGAAAGGTCCGTTCGGCATGCATCTCGGCGCTGACTTCCAGGCCGCCGCCGCATCGGGGCTGGCATTGTCAACGGGCAACTTCGAAGGCGACGAGCCACGCGTCCTCGACGCGTTCCTGGCCGACTTCCATGCCGGCACGCTGCTCGCGTTCGGCATCGCCGGGGCGCTGTTTCGACGAGAGTTCACCGGGCAGGGACAGCACGTCAAGACGTCGTTGTACCAGGCCGCGATGGCGCTGCAGACGGCGACGGCCAACATCTTCGACGCCGTCGACGGCTGGAAGCGAGAGTTCGCCGACTGGATGGAGCAGGACCGTCCGCACCCAAGCGTCGCAGCCCAGCGGCGACGCGAGCAGACGGCGCTGTTGGTGGGCGGATTCTATGAGACCCGCGATGGTCACTGGATCACCCTGGGCGCGTCGGCGCTGGCGTTCAAGCGACTGCTTGATGCGTTGGGCATCGAAGATCCGAGCGCACACGATCCCAACTGGCAAATGCCCGACGATCCGCGGAAGCACTTCATGTCGCTGCGAGGGCAAATTCGCAGCATCGTCATTGAGCAGGACGGCGAAGAGCTACGCGAGCGGATGCAAGCCGCGGGCGTGCCGTCCGCACTGCTGACCTCGCTGGAGGAAGCGCTCTTGAGCGAGCACGCGCGGGCCAACGACTTCGTGCATAGCTTTGATCATCCGACTGTGGGTCCGGTGCTGATGCCCCAGGCTCCGGTGAGTTTCAGTCGTGACCGGTATCAGGCCGCCGAGCGCACGCCGGCGTTCGGAGAGCATCTACGCGACGTGCTAGGCGAACTCGGCCTCGACGACGCGGAGATCGACGCGCTCATCGAGAGTGGAGCGGCGGCGGAGAAGCTGCCTTAGGCCCCGCGCAGGCGGGGGTCGAAGATGTCTCGGATCGAGTCTCCGACCAGGTTGAATCCGAGAACGGCGATGGTCATCGCGACGCCCGGGAAGATGCTCAGATGAGGGTACTTCCAGAGTGTGCGCGCTTCGGTCAGCATGCGGCCCCAGGACGGGTCGGGCGGCGGGACTCCGAGTCCGAGGAATGAGAGCGCGCCCTCGAAGAGGATGGCGCCGCCGAGGATTGCGGTGACGTAGATCAGCAGCGGCGGTCCCATGTTCGGCAACACGTGCCGCCAGAGGATGCGGAAGGGTGACGCGCCGATCAGTTGCGCAGCCTCGACATAGCTCTCGGCCAGGGTCGCGAGGGTGCTGGCCCGCACGATTCGGACCATGCTCACGGCGAAGATAATGCCCATGCCCAGGGCGACCGATTGCCAGCCGCGGCCGATCACCTGTGAAAGCAGCAGCAGCAAGACGAGCCCGGGGAATGCGAGCATCATGTCGATGATCCGCTGCAGGAAGAGGTCGACCGCCCCCTTGGCGTAAGCCGACACCATACCCAGCACCAGCGCGGCTCCGACGCCGATCGCCATCGCTCCCAGCGCCAGCGACATCGAGAGTCTCGCGCCCGCGATGACACGGGCCAGGTAGTCGCGTCCTAGGCGGTCGGTTCCGAACCAGTGCTCGCCGCTGGGTCCGGCGAGGATGTCAGTGGAGATCGTTTGCGCGTCGCCGGCGATGAGTGGACCCAGGGCGGCCAAGAAGACCACGAAGACGACGATCAACGCGCCGAACGCGCCCAGTGGATGCTGACGCAGCAACCGGCGCACGCGGACGATGCGGGGTGGCTTCTCAGCGATCCCGAACTCGTCGAACGTGATTGTTCTTGGTTCTGCGCTGCTCACTGGAACCGAATCCTTGGATCAAAGAGTCCATAGCTGAGGTCGACCAGGAGGTTGACCATGATGAATGCTGCTCCAAAGATCAGCATCCAGACCTGGACGACGGGCAAGTCGTTGGTCAGCAACGACTGCACCAGATAGCGGCCCATGCCAGGGATGGCAAAGATCTGCTCGACGATCACCGCTCCGGCGACTCCGTTGGCGAAGACGAGGCCGATCAGGGTGATCAGCGGAATCATCGCGTTTCGCAACGCGTGTCGGAAGACGACGACGTACCCGGTCAGGCCCTTGGAGTATGCGGTGCGTACGTAGTCCTGGCGCAGCACTTCGAGCATCTCAGAACGGGCAACTCGGCCCAGGACCGCTGCCCCGGCCAGGGCGGCAATCGTGGCAGGCACGACCATCTGGACGATGTTGGTTTCCGGTTCCTCCCAGAGCTGCACATATGGCACAGGCGGGGCATAGCTCCAGAGGACCAGGGGAATCACGACTACCAAGGTTGCCAGCCAGAAGTTGGGAATCGCGAGGAAGAGGATCGTGACGAAGCGGATGCCGTAGTCGTCAGGTCTGTTCTGGCGGACAGCCGACCACACCCCCGTTCCAATCCCCAATGGGATGTAGATGATCAGGGTCAGCACGAGCAACTCGATCGTGACCGGCATGCGGCGGCCGAAGTTGTCGAGGATTGACTCCTTGGTCAGCCAGGACGTGCCGAAGTCGCCAGTGAGCACCTGTCCGACCCAGTTGATGTACTGCACATGGACCGGCTTGTCGAGACCAAAATGGGCTTCCAGCTTGGCCCGGTCGTCGGCGTTGGCCGTGCCGGGGAACCCGGCTGAGAGGCGAGCGTCGATGACCGAACCTGGTACCAGGCGGATCAGGCCGAAGACGAAGATCGACAGCAGGATCACCGTGACTGGCAAGAGCATCATGCGACGGAAGATGTAGTTACGCATCAGCTTCGATTCGCACTGCCGATTCGGTGGTCCTCTTCAACGCGTCCTGGATTATGCCTTGGCGCCTTCGGGAATCTCATCGAACCACATGCCCCAGAGGATCGCGTTGGAAGCGGTCGGGCCTGGCGTTGGACGGAAGCCCCTGAGGTAGGAGCGGAAGGCGATGACGACCGTGCTCCACGACCAGTAGAGTCGCGGGTTCCACTCGTTCAGCAGACGGTCCTGCGCCTCGTCGTAGATCGCTTTGCGTTCTTGCACGTCAAAGACGGACCGTCCCTTCTCCACCAGCGCATCGAACTCGGGATTGGAGAAGTTGCCGTAGTTCTGGCCGCCGGTCGTGTGCAGATCGTTGAACAGCAGGTCCGGATCGGACGCACCCTGTTGACCGAGCATGATCATGGAGAACTCTCGGTTTTGCCTGGCCGCCAGGGCGTCAGCGGTGGTCAGCTCGTTGATGCCGATATCGATACCCACTTCGCCGAGGTTCTGCTGCAAGACCTGGGCGTAATCCGACGCATCGGGGGCCCAGATGTCCAGCGGCGGGAAGCCGTCAAGGTCCACTCCGGTCGCCTCAAGCAGCTTGCGCGACTCGGCCAGGTCCTCTTGGCGGAGGTCGCCGGAGCGGTAACCGGGGAGTTGTCGCAACTCATCCTCAGTGCGCCCGTAGGGAGCGATGGCGACGGCGATCGGCCCGCCGATCACCAGTTCTCCGAGCGACAGGGCAATGAGTTGCTCGCGATCAGCGGCCAGGTGGACTGCAGTCCGCACACGCGGATCGGTGTAGGGCTCGACCTCGGTGTGGATATGGGTTGCCATGCCGTAGGTCACCGGATTGGGGACGCCGGTGACCGCGTCTTCGCCGAGCTCGGCGATGGCTGAGTCGAGGTCGACCGGACGGCCGAACCACTGGTAGTTGAGGAAGTCGGTCTGACCGTTGACAAATGCCGCGATCCGAATGGCGTCATCACCCAGGCTGATGCCCTGGTAGCCGTCGAAGTAGGGCTGGCCTTCCTTGTAGTAATTCGGGTGTCGCTCTAGATTCAGTTCGACATCAGCCTCACGGGAGACGCCCATCATCGCGCCGGTGCCGATTTGGGCCTCAAAGTCTGTGGAGATCGCTTCGTCGCCGAACGCGTCAACTGCGTCGCGAGACACGATCAGCATGTTGTCTTCGGCGATCGCGGACAGAATCGGTGAGAATGCCTCTCCGGCCTTGACCGTCATTGTGAATTGGTCCGCTGCTTCGAACTTGTCGATCAGCGAGAAGCGGTCCTTGAAGACGAATTCGGGATTGTCGAAGCCGAACCGTTCCAGTCCGAAGACGGCGTCCTCGGCAGTGAACTGACGGCCGTCCAGGGGCGGTTTCGGATGCCAGTAGACGTTGGGCTTGATCGTGTAGATGAAGTTCAGTTCGTCAACGACCTCAGGCAGCTCGGCCATGCCCGACGTGATCACGAATCCTTCGTCGAGGTAGTTGAGCCAGTCGTAGATTTGATGGACGCCGGCGTAGGTGCCGCCGTGGATCGCGATGGCCGGGTCGAAGATGCCACCGTCGGACATGACGATCCTCAGGGTTCCGCCATGCTTGGGTTCGCCGTCGGCAGCGGCCTGGGCGACGGCGGCCTGCTGTTCTTGCTGCTCTACGTCGGTCGCCGTCTGGGCCTGATCCTGCGCCGCTTGCTGTTCCGCCTGTTGCTCGACTTGCTGCTCGTCCTGTTGGACTTGAGCGGCGGACTGCTGGCCGTCGTCGTCATCGTCGCCGCAGCCGACGAGGGCCAGTCCGGCCGCGCCAACTCCGGCCCGTGCGCTTGCCTTGAGGAGCCCGCGTCGGGACATTTGCTGTCGGCGCATCCGGGTCCAATAGTTCCGCTCTGCCATGGTGTTGCCTTTCCCAGAAACTGCGCCACTGGTATGGACATGCAGTGTCGGTAACAAGTTCGCGAAGTATGCCGATCCGCAATCAGGCTGTCAACCTGCGGACCTGGTTCGCCGCTTAGATCGTCCTGGTTTCGTCGAACCAACAGGTGTTCATGACCTGGTTGGTGGGAGTGATGCCGGGGGTTGCCCGGAAGTCCTGGAGCCAGGGTCGATGGCCAACGGTGGGCAGACTCCAGTGCCACCAGAGACGGGGTGCGTGTTCTTCCAGCAGCTTGGTCTGAATCTCGTCGTAGATTTCCTTGCGACTCTCCACGCCGAACGTGGTGCGACCCTTGACGAGCATGGCGTCGATTTCGGGATCGGAGAACTCGCCGTAGTTCTGCCCTCCCGTGGTGTGCAGGTCGTTGTAGAGCAGGTCGGGATCGGCAGCGGCCTGCTGGCCGAGCGTGATCATTGAGAACTCGTGATTCTGGCGAGCGGCGAGTGAGTCGGCGGTGGTGAGCTCGAGGATGTCGACGTCAAAGTCGATCTGGCTGAAGTTCTGCTGGAGCACCTGTCCGTAGTCGGAGGCGAAATCTCCCCAGACTTCCATCGGCGGGACGTTGTCCTTGTCGTAGCCGCTGGCCTCGAGCAGTTTGCGTCCTTCGGCCAAGTCTGTCTCGCGTTCATCTGCGGTGCGATAGCCGGGCAACTGGGAGAGTTGCTCGAGACCCCAGCCGTATGGAGCGATGGTCTCAGCGACCGGGCCACCGATTACGCCGGCGCCGAGTGTGATCGCGTGCAGCGCGACGCGATCTGTGGCGAGATGTAGGGCCAGACGCACTCGCGGGTCGGTGTAGGGCTCGCGCTTGGTGTGAATGTGCGTCGCCAGTCCGAAGGCGACGGGGTTGGGGACGGCGACAATCGAGTCTTCGCCGGCCTCGGCGCGCACGGTTTCAATCTCCTGCAATTCGCCGTACCACTGTAGCCAGAGGAAGTCGGTCTTGCCGTCGATGTACTGCGCGATCCGCAATGCGTTGTCGAGGCCCCAGATGATGTTGTAGCCGTCGAAGTAGGGCAAGGTGCCGCCGTCGGGCGATTTGCGGTAGTAGTTCGGGTTGCGCTTGAGCACTGTCTCGACATCGGGCTCGCGAGATTCGAGCATCATCGAGCCGGTGCCGATTACCGCGTCGGGGTTGCTGGAGATTTCGGCGTCGCCGAACTCCTCAACGACGTCGCGGGCGACCATCAGCGCACCGGTTTCGGCCATGGCGACGAGTAGTGGCGCGAAGGGTTCCGAAGCTTCGACGTGCATTGTGAACTGATCGACGGCCTCGAAACGCTCGACGAGCGAATAGCGGTCCTTGTAGACGAACTCGGGGTTGTCCTGGCTGAAGCGCTCGTAGCCGAAGACGGCGTCCTCCGCGGTGAACTGGCGGCCATTGACGGGCGGCAGATCCTGCCAGTAGACGTCCTGCTTGATCTGGTAGACGAAGTTGAGATCGTCGATGATCTCGGGCAGCTCGCCCATGGCATCGGTGATGACGTTGCCTGCGTCCATGTAGTTGACGAAGTCGAAGCACTGGAAGATCGAGGCGTCGGTACCGCCGTGGATTGTTGCGGCCGGGTCGAAGAGGCCGCCGTCGTCGCCGGAGATCTGGACCATGCCGCCGTGGCGTGGTGCTCCAGCGGAAGCAGCCTGCGCCTGTGCGACCGCCTGTTGCTGTTCCTGCTGCTCGTCGGCCGTGGCAGCTTGTTGCTGCTGTTGCTGCGCCTGTTGCTCGGCTTGCTGTTCGGCCTGTTCCTGCGGCTGCGCCTGCACCTGGGCGGCTGCTTGCT